>NZ_JAEKJV010000010.1:0-174888 GCF_017309175.1 Salipiger bermudensis
AACCCATCGGAAACATCCCGCCAGCAGAGGCCGAAGCAAACTACCACGCAGCTCTGGAAACTCAGACCATGGCTGCGTAACTTAAATCAACCAGCCTCCGGCAAACCCGGCGCGGTTCATTGTCCCGAGTTCTTTCACGCCTTTGCGGAAGTCACCCAACCGACATCCGCTGGCCTCTACCTGACCGAGGCATTGGTCGACGACTTTTTGTCTAGCGCCGCCGTACCAAAGGGGGAGCGCTCAAAGAAAGATATCGAGCTCTGGGCCAAGCGTTTTCAACTAGAGTTTGGATCGGACCCCGCCGCGATGTTTGAAGAGCCTGCGTCACGGGGAGAGGTGAACAGCTGGCGGAAGCGCTGGCTTCACTCTCCGAAGCAGCACGATATGGCGGCCACCCATGCGACGCGTATCCTGAATTGGGCTGTTGAAGAGGGGAAACTGCGGGAACACCACTGTCACAAGCTGAAGAAGCTGTACGTCGCCAACCGGACCGAGATCGTCTGGACCTCGGACGATCTGAAAAGATTCAACCGCGTCGCCCCTAGGTGGGTGCAGCGCATCCTCGCTGTTGGATGTGAGACAGGACTGCGGGTGTCAGATCTTGTCCAGGTCCGTCTTGATCAGTTCGAGAAGACGCAGCACGGCCAGCGACTGCGGTTCAGGACCAGCAAGCGAGGGCGTGTCGCCTACATTCCTGTGACGCATTCCTTGCGCTGCCTGCTAGAGGAAACCCCCAATGGCCAGGAAACGCTGCTGGTCAGTGAGCTGGGCAAGCCGCTCTCGGCACGTTGGGCATCAAACCAAATTACGAAGTGGCGCCGCGAGGCAAAGGTGGAGCCGTGGGAAGATGGCCGCGAAAAGACGCTGGCGGATACGCGAGGCACGGCTGCAACGCGCCTTCTCAACGCTGACCTGTCGCTGCGCCAGATCGCAACGTTGATGGGGTGGTCCGTTCGCTACGCATCGCAGGTCATCGAAATCTACGCGCGTGTCAGTCCCGACGAAAGTGACGCCGTTCTGGCCCGCCTAGAAGCCGCCAGAACTCGTAGTGAGAAATGAAATTGTAAACGCACCTGTAAACAGCGGGGCCGCTACACAGAAGGGAGTGACGCAAGTGCTTGAAGATAAATGGAGGCGAGTACCGGAATCGAACCGGTGTACACGGATTTGCAATCCGCTGCGTCACCACTCCGCCAACTCGCCAGAGTGATGCACTCTCTAGGGCCCCGCCGCGGGGGCGTCAAGCGGTTATGGGCCCGCCTGGAAGATTCCTCGTGCCGTGGATTGCCCCTTCACCTGCGCCCGGCTCTGCGGTTAGGATTCGATATCGAGTGGCGTACCCAGTGCAGATTTCCGAAGACCTGCCCATCGTGTCCGGCGTGGCGTCGCGTCAGCCGGGATTGTGGCGGAAATAAGAGTGTGGAAACCGGCCCGGGGTTGTTCTAACCCTTGATCGAAAAGGTTTTTTGCCTGTGTTGAGGAGTGAGCAAACGTGAGTGATGCATATTCGGCAACGTTGAAGCTGCTGCAGGGCAGATTCATCGACGGGCTTCCCGAGATGCTGCGCCCGGTCAAGGAGACGCTCGGGCGCGAGAATGTCGAGCTCGCCGAGATCCACGATCTGCATCGCATCCTGCACGAGGCGGCGGGCAACGCCGGGATGCTCGGGTTCACCGATCTGCACCGGCTTCTCAAGGACGCGCTCAGGATGCTCGAGACCGCCGAGGCCGAGAACCGCACCCTCACGGATCCCGAACGCAACGCCCTGATCGTGGCGCTGGCGGGCATCATGCGGGCGCGGGAGGCGGCTCTTTGAAGCACGTTCCCGGCCTGTTCGCGGCGCTTCTCGCAGCACAGATCGGCTGTGCCCTGCCTGCCCTGGCGCAAAGCACAGCAGATGCGCCCGCCATCCAGTCCCGCGCCACCGAAACGCTGCGCCGCACGGTGCGCTTCGACGAGATCGGCTTTGATGCCGGCATCGAGTTCCGCCAGCTGTCCGGCGAGGTCACGTTCTTCCTGCCGGCCGCGCGCGCCGGGGCCATCGAGGGCGCCATGCTGCGCATCGAGCTCGAGCATGGCGAGAGCATGCAGACCGAGCGCTTCCTGTCGGTCGCAATGGCCGACCGCGTGATGAAGGTGGCATCGCTCGAAGGCAGTTCCGGTCGCATGACCGTCGAGGTGCCGGTGCCCGACGGCGCGATCTCGGGCGGTTTCCTCAAGGTCACGCTCGGCTACTCCGGGGCGCATTCCGAGCAGCTCTGCATCGATGAGCGGGCCTCGGGTGATTTCGTCTTCATCCGTCCGGGCTCCGCGCTCGAGCTCTATGTACGCGGCGGCGAGCTGGACAGCCCGCTCGATGTGGCGCGGCTGATGCCGCGCGACAAGCGGCTCGTGCTGGATGGCGAGGGGCCGGAGATGCTGCCCTTCGCGATGATGGCCGGTGCCGCCTATGATGCCGAGTTCGGTGCGGTGCGGGTTGGCGGCAGCGATGCCGGTGGCCGGGAATGGACCAGCGGTGCGCTGGTGGCCGGGCGCGACAGGGCGCGCGGCGGCCGCGTCGAGGTCATGGCGCTGGACGGGCGCCCGGCACTTGGGTTCGGTGGCAGCGATCCGGCGCTTGGTCTGGCCCTGCTCGAAAGCGAGTGGCAGGCGCTGGCAGCGGTCGACGGCATTGCGCCGGTCTCGCTCGATGGCGCAGAGGAGGCCTCCTCGCGGATCACCTTCGCGGAGCTCGGTGCGCCGAAGCTGCGGCAGAACGTGGTCGGCAGCTCGACCTTCACCTTCAACTTCGCCGCCGATGCGCTGCCGTCAGGCACGCTGCCCGAGCGGCTCGAGCTTCTGGTCGCGGCGGCCAACTCCGCCTCGGGGCGTGGCGTCGCGGTCAGCGTCTTCGTAAACGACTCGATGGTCGGGTCGCGGCCGCTCGACAGCGCCGAGCCGGAATGGATGGATTTTGCCCTGCCCGCCGGGCTCATCGGGCGCGACAACCAGGTCGACATCCTCGTGCAACGGCAGGTCGAGGGGGGCGGCTGCCGCTTCGCGCCGCAGGGATACCCGGCCGAGATCCTGCCGCAGAGCCGCTTCGTGCTGGGGGACGGACCTGCGCCGGGCGACGACTTCTTCCTCATGCGGCAGGCCTTCCGCGACGGCGTCACCGTGGTGGCAGAGCCGGGCGCGGCCGAGAGCGCATGGCCGCTGTTGCTGCCGCTTGCGGGCGCTCTGATCCCCGATCGTGCGACGGTCACCGGCGCGGCGCAGCTGTCGCAGGCCGAGGGGCCGTTCATCTATGTCGGCGCCAACCCGCCGGCGGGCAGCGATCCGGCGCTGCGTTTCGATCAGGGCGCGGTCGAGATCCTCGACGGCGACGGCGGGGTGATGTTCGCGGGATCCGGGCTCGAGGCACTGAGCTTCGTGCAGGTGGTCGAAACCGAGCAGGGGGCGGGCATCTGGATCCGCCCCGGTGATGGCCCGGCGCCGCAGCCGACCCGTTCGATACCGCTGCAGCTCGACCGGGGACAGCTGGCGATCCTCGATCAGGACGGGCTGGTGCTGTCGGTGGCGCGCAGCCGCACCGACCTGCTGCAAATCAGCTATCCCGACCAGACCGACCTGCTGCAGCTGCTGGCGAAGTACCGCCCGTGGATCGTCGGCGCGGCATGGCTGGCGCTGACGCTGTTGCTGATCCGCTTCCTTCAAGGTGTCTACCGGAAGCGCCGGGACAGCTCCGAGGGCTGATCGGTGGCGCTCGACGCGGAAAGCGAGGCCATCGGCAACCTGCTCTACGATCGGGGCATCCTGACCGACGAGCAGCTCGACGAGGCCGAGGACCTTGCCGAGGCCTGGAACCTTGGCCTCGTCGAGGTGCTGCTGGGCAAGCGCTGGCTGAAGGCCGCCACGATCTACCGCGAGCTTGCCTATTACTACGACGTGCCGCTGCTGGACCTGTCCGAGACGCCAGCCGACACTGCGCTTCTGCGCCGCTACGACGTCACCGAGATGACCGAGGCGCAGGTGATCCCCGTCCGCGAGGAGAATGGCCGCCTGACCGTGGCGACCGCGCGGCCCGGGCCTGTCACGCTGGTGAGGATCATCGAAATCTTCGGCAGCGAGGTCGACATCGCCGTTGCGACGCGGCTCGACATCTCGCTGGCGCTGCAGAGTGCGTTCCGCGAGGAACAGTCGCACGAGGCGGTCTACGGGCTGGCCGAGACCGACCCCGTGATGTCGGCCTCGAACGTGATCCTGCCGGCGCAGGTGGTGGTGCTTTACGGTTGCATCAGCCTGTTCCTGCTGGGGCTGGCTTTTGCGCCTGTGCCGACGCTGATCGCGCTCAACGTCGTGATGACGGTGTTCTATCTCGGCAACTTCCTGTTCAAGGCGACGCTGGTCTGGGTCGGCAGCGAGGCGCAGGAGCGCATGTCGCAGTCGATCGCCGCCGAGGCGGCGATGCTGCATGATGACGAGTTGCCGGTCTACACCGTGCTGGTGCCGATGTTCCGCGAGCCCGAGGTGCTGCCGATCCTCACCAACGCGCTGCGCAACCTCGACTATCCGCTGGCCAAGCTCGACATCAAGATCGTGCTGGAAGAGAGCGACCACGACACCATCGAGGCGGCGCGCTCGCTCGACCTCGAGGGGGTGTTCGAGATCGTGCTGGTGCCGGCGTCGCATCCGCAGACCAAGCCCAAGGCCTGCAACTACGCGCTGCAATACGCGCGGGGCGACTTCCTCGTGATCTTCGACGCCGAGGACAAGCCCGAGCCCGACCAGCTCAAGAAGGTGATTGCCACCTTCCGGCAGTCCTCGCCCAACACCGCCTGCGTGCAGTGCCGCCTGAACTACTACAACGCGCAGGAAAACTGGCTGACGCGGATGTTCACGCTCGACTACTCGCTGTGGTTCGACCTGATGCTGCCCGGCCTGCAGCGCCTCGGCGTGCCGATCCCGCTGGGCGGCACCTCGAACCACTTCCGCATGGACGTGCTGCGCCAGCTCAAGGCGTGGGATCCGCATAACGTGACCGAGGATGCCGACCTCGGCATCCGCCTCACGCAAAAGGGCTATCGGGTGGGGGTGATCGACTCGACCACCTTCGAGGAGGCCAACGTCTCGATCCCCAACTGGATCCGCCAGCGCTCGCGCTGGATCAAGGGCTACATGCAGACCTTCCTCGTGCACACGCGCCGCCCCATCCACCTGGCGCGCACCGTTGGGCTGCCGGGGCTGATCGGCTTTGTGTTCTTCATCGGCGGCACCTTCCTGTCGGGTCTGCTGAACCCGATCTTCTGGGGCATCTTCGTGCTTTGGATGATCTTCGGCGCGCAGCTCATCGAGCCGTATTTCCCGCCCGCCATCCTCTACATGTCGCTGATCAACCTGCTCGCGGGCAACGCGCTGCTGATCTACCTGACGATGGTGGCCCCGTTCCGCCGGCGCTGGACCTATCTCGCGCCGTGGGGCGTGACGGTGGTGGGCTACTGGGTGCTGATGACCATCGCCTCCTACAAGGCGCTGAAGCAGCTGGTGTCGAACCCGTTCTACTGGGAGAAGACCCAGCACGGCCTGTCCAAGCACACCGCCGCCGAGCTCAAGGCGGCCGGTGACGAGGGCGAGGCGGCGACGTGAGGGATCTGGTCTGGAAGATCGCCCTCTGGCTGCTGGTCAGCGCGGCGATGCTGCTGCCTATCGCCTGGGTCGAGGGGCATGGCTTCCTGTCTTCCGCCACCATCCAGATGTGGGCCAAGGCCATCGTGCTGACCGACGGGCCCGCGGTGTTCCGCGCCACCGACGCCTTCTTCCCGCCGTTGCCCTTCGCCATCGCACTGGTGATGCAGGTGCTGAGCGGCGGGACCGACATCCCGCTGCCGCATGTGCTGAGCGCGGCGGTTGGCGGGCTGCTGGCGGTTGCGTGGTACTACAACCTCATCAACCGGGCGGCCTATGACCGTCTGTCGGCGGTGCTGGTGGTGCTGCTTCTGGTGCTGAACCCGGTCTTTCTGCGCTCTCTGAGCGAGGGGCCGAGCATGATGTTCCTCATCCTCGGCGCGTGGCTCTTCTTCAGGGGGCTGGTGAACATCCGCCTGTTCGGCACCGCGCCCGACATGATGAAGGTGGCGCTGGGGCTCCTGGTCGCGACCATGTCGCACGAACTGGGCGTGCTTTTCGCGCTGGCCACGCTTCCGGCGCTGGTGCTGGCGGCGCGTCCGAGCCTGCTTCTGGTTTCGCCTTCGGGCTATCTCGTGTCGATGTTCTTTCCGGTGGTCGCCGCGGTGCTGTCGCTGTTCTTCGTCAGCGCGGTTCTGAAGACCGATTTCTTCGCGGTGCAGTTGCTGTCGCCCGACAGCGCATGGGCCGGGGCCACCTTTCTCGCGATCTTCTGTCTTCTGCCAGTGCCGCTGATGGTGATCTTCCGGCTGTTCCTCCAGCCGCGATTCTCGATGCCGCTCGGTGGCATGCTGCTGACGCTGGTCGGCATGGCTCTGCTGAACCGGGTCTACCCGGTGGAGCCCGATCCGGTCCTTGTGGCCGCCCCTGCGCTTGGCGCGATCCCGGTCGCGGCGCGCTGGTGGACGCGCACCTCGCTGCGCTCGACGCCGCTGGCCGCGCTGATGGTGCTCTCGGCGATGCTGGGCGGCTGGGCGCTGGGCACTCTGGGAACGCCGGAGAGCCGTGCCTGGCTGCAGGCGGCGAGCGGGCGGATGGTGACCAACCCTGTGGCGCAGGCAGCACATGTCGCGGCGTTCCTGCGCGACCGCGACGAGGTTCTCGCAGATGTCGAACGCCATCCAGATCTTGTCGCGGCGCTGGGAAATGCGAGCAATTTCATCGCGGCAGGCGATCCGGCCTATGATCGCGTGCTGTTCGGCGGTCGCCCGGCTGGAAAGTTCGTTGTCATCGGGGTGGATGAAAATGATCCAGTTGTTCGGGATCGCCTGTTGCGAGCGCTACCGAGACTGAAGAATAACAACGATTCGAGATTCGATCTCGTATATGACACGGGCAGCTGGATGGTTTACCGTGTGAACAGAGCAGGAGACACCTAAGTGCGGAAGTTTATCGCGGTCGACGACTCCGAGATCGCGCGAGAACTCATCAAGGCGACATTGGCCGATTTCGGCTATCACGACGTCTCGTCCTTCGGGAATCCGAAAGAGGCGCTCGAAAGCATGTCGGCCTCCGAAGTCGCAGCCGATCTGGTGCTGCTGGATGTGATGATGCCGGAAATGGATGGGGTCGAGCTTTGTGCGCGGATCCGGGCACTCGACAAGTGGCGCGACGTGCCAATCGTGATGCTCACCAGCCGCGAGGACAAGAGCACGCTGTCGCGGGCGTTCATGGCGGGTGCCAACGACTACCTGACCAAGCCCTTCGATCGCATCGAGTTCCAGGCGCGCCTGAGGGCGCAGCTGCGCCTCAAGGCCGAACTCGACCGGCGCAAGTCTGGTCCGCGCAACGCGCGCGCGTCGCGCCGCGCCCGCTCGCAATTCTCGCTGCCGGGTCTGCTGGCTGATCGCGACGCGCTGCAGGATGCGCTCGCTCAGGTAAGCGAAGAGCGGCTCGACGGGCTTGGTGTCTTTGCCCTTTCGGTCGACGCCACGGCGCGCAACACCGTCGATTTCAGCACCCGCGAGCGGCAGGCGATCCTTGCCGCGGTGGCCGAGGTGTTGGCGCAGGTGCGGATGCCGGCGGGCAACATGCTGGCGCATTGGGAGGGCGACACCTTTTGCGGTGCGTCTCTGGTGCACGATGACGACGCGCTGCTTGCGGATGTGCGCGACCTCGCGATGTCGGTCAAGCGGGCGCTGGAATCGATGCCGGGCAAGCTCAAGGGCGCGTTGCCGGGCGTGAGCGTCGGAGTCACGCTTCCGGGCACCGCCGGCACCGTGTCGGAGGCGCTTGGCAAGGCGTTCGGCGCGCTCGAGGAGCAGGCGCAGAAAGGCGGCAACGGGATCAAGGTCGCGGGCGCCAGCCAGCGGAACCACTAGGGAGCGACAGGTCATGCCCAACCGACTGGCGCGCGGTTTCCGAAGCAGCTTCGTGGCGCTTGTGCTGACAAGCGGGGCAATGCTGCTGTTCTTCCTGCACTACGACTACCAGCGCACCATGCGCGAGGGCGAGGTGCGCCTGACCCATGTTGCCGACCTCTTCAACCAGCATTTCCTCAGTGCCCTCGAGCTCGCAACCGTACGCGCCGAAGCGATGACCGAACGGCTGGGGGCCTTCAATCTCTACCGGGTCCCTGCACTCGAGGCCGAGCTGGGCGGCGGGCTGCGCGAGTTTGTCGAAAATGTCGACCAGATCGCAGCGATGTTGGTCATCGACCACGAGGGGGCGGTGCGCTGGTCCTCGATCGAGGGCGTTCTCGGCCTCTACCTCAATGACCGGGATTATTTTCAGGGCACGCTCGACGGGGCCGGAAAAGGCTATGTGATCGGTGCGCCGCTGGATTCGACGATCACCGGGATGCGCGTGACCCCGATTGCCTGGCCGATCATCTCCGAGACGGGGGAGGTCTCCGGTGTGATGGCGTCCTCGCTCGAGGCCAGCTATTTCCGCAGATTGCTGGAAGAGACCCGCTTCGATCCCGAGATGCTGGTCGATATCCGCTCGGTGGAGGGCACGGCCGCCTTCAGCTCGGAAGGGTTCTCGAAAGTAGGCGAAAACCGGCTCGTCACGGTGTCCTCGCCGATCGAGGGTACCGGGCTGAAGACCGTGATGGCGCTGCCGCGTTCGGTCGTGATCCGCAGCTTCCTGCTGCGTGCTGTGGCCTTTACTGCCGTCTACGCGCTGCTCTCGGGGCTCGCGCTCTACGCCGCGATCCTGGCGCATCGCCGGATGCTGGCACTGCGCGCAAGCCTCGCGCAGACCGAGCGCGAGGCCTGGAATGCGAAGCAGGCGGCGAGCCAGTTCCAGGCAATCTTCCAGAACGTCGAGGATGGCATCATCGTCTTCGACGCGCTTGGGGAGTTCCGGACCTCGAACCTTCGCGCGCAGGAGTTGTTCGGCGTCGACAATGCCGGTGCCGCGGTCGAGCGCTTCCGCGCCAGCGCCCCGGTCGAGCTCGAGCATCTCGTCGACAGCACGTCGTTCATCTTTGTCCCCGACGCGGGCAGCCATCACGGCGTCATCGGCCGCGAGATCCGCTGCAAGGTGAGCCGGGTCGAGGCGGTCGAAGGGCACACGCTCTACTGCGTGCTGACCGACGTGTCGGCCGAAGAGCGGCTGATCCGGGCGCGCACCGCCTTTGTCGAGACCGTGAACCACGAACTGCGCACGCCGCTGACCTCGCTCAACGGCGCGATGCGGCTGCTGAGCTCGCGCTTTGGCAACGAGTTGCCGCCGAAGGCGCGTCAGCTGCTCGATCTGGCCGAACGCAACGCCAGCCGTCTGATGATGCTGGTCAACGACATCCTGACCCTGCAGGCGATGGATCAGGGCCGGCTCGATGTCACGCTCGCGACCGTGCGCGCCAACGACATCCCGCGCGAAGCCGTGACCAACATGCAGGGCTATGCCGATGGCTTCGGCGTCGGCCTGCTGCTGGAGTTGCAGAACACCGGCGCCTCGGTCCAGGTCGATCCGCAACGGATGCAGCAGGTGATGGACAACCTGATCTCCAACGCGGTGAAATACTCGCCACAGGGCGAAAGCGTGGAGATCTCGAGCGCGCTGACCGAGACCGAGGTCGTGATCCGGGTGCGCGATCACGGGCCTGGCATTCCCGCAGCGGCGCAGGGCGCGATTTTTGAGCGTTTCGCCAAGCCCGCGCACGGACCGGACACCCAAGCGAGCGGAACCGGGCTTGGACTGGCGATTTCCCGCGAACTGGTCGAGCGCATGGGTGGGACTTTGTCTCTCGAAAGCATACATCTGACGGAAACCGGTGGTGACCGGGCGCACGGATCGACCTTCATCGTGCGTCTCCCGCTGGCGCAGATGGACCAACGGAGTGCCGCGGAATGAAAGTTCTATTCGTCGACAACGAGACCGACATCGTCACGCTGGTCGAGCTCGCGCTCGACGGCGAGGACGATATCGAGCTGACCGCAGTGACCTCCGGCGAGGCCGCCATGGGCGAGATCGCTTCCGGCGGCTACGACATGTTCGTCTTCGACCTGATGATGCCGCCGCCCGACGGGCGCCAGCTGTTGCGGGCGGTGCGCAGCGACCCCGCCAACGCCGGCAAGCCGGTGCTGATGTGCACGGCGAAATCCGATGCGGTGGCCAATGACGACCTGCGCGATGCCGGCGCCACCGATGTCCTGCCCAAGCCATTCGATCCGCTGTCGCTGGCAGACGTCCTGCGCGAGATCCACGCGGATGGCTGAGGCGCGGCGCGGCGTAGTGCCGGGAGCGCTGGCGGCGCTGCTGATCTCGGCGGTGCAGGCCGGGGCGGCTGCCTGGCCGCGGGCGGAGGGGCAATCCTTCCTGTCCTATTCCTACCAGTTCCAGATCAACGAGACGACGGACCGCAACTACTCGTCGCTGTATTACGAATACGGCGTGACCGAACGGCTGACTTTCGGCATCGACGCCGGGCGCAGCGATGGATCGGGCGACCTCACGGGGCTCTTCTTCCTCCGCAGGCCGGTGCTGTCGACCGATGCCGGCACCTGGATCTCGGCCGAGCTGGCAGTTGGTGCCATCGAGATCGAGGACGAGATCTATGGCGTGGTGCGCCCCGGTCTGTCCTGGGGGCGCGGATTCCAGTCCGGGCTGGGCAATGGCTGGGCCGGGGTCGAATCGTCCTATGCTTTCCGGGGCGATGGGTCCGAGGAGGGCAAGATCGACGCCACGATCGGGCTCAACCATGCCTCTGGCTCGCTGTCGCTGGTGCAGCTCCAGTATGCCGCCCCCACCGGCGGCGAGGACAGCGTCTCGATCGCGCCGTCGCACGTGATCAGCCTGACCCGCGGAGTCTTCCTCGAGCTTGGGGGCGCCTACAAGTTGACGAATGACGCAACCTCGCTGAAAATCGGGCTCTGGAGCGAGTTCTGAGGCGGCTCCCGGCGCCGAGACCTGAAGCCCTTGCATTTGCCGCCATGTGTCGGAACCTTTGACCGGGCAGCCTCGTTGACTTGTCAAAGGACACATCGATCAAGGGAGCCAGGATCATGGCGAATACCACGGCAAACACCCCGACCAGCAGCACAGCCTCGACCAGCACGAGCAGCAAGGACCGCGACCTTGACGCGCTGAGCGATCAGATCGCGACCCTGCGTGGCGATCTTTCGGCCCTGACCGAGATGGTCGGCGATATCGGCAGCCGTCGTGGCCGCGAAGCCAAGGCGAAGGCCAAGGCCAAGGCTGACGACGTGCGCGGGCAGGGCGAAGAGATGCTGCGCGACGCCGGTCGCCGCGTGGCGGATTTCGAAGATCAGGCAATCGGCCAGATCCGCGCAACGCCGCTGCAGGCGGTCGGCATCGCGGCTGCCGCCGGCTTCCTGCTGGGCTACCTCAACTCGCGGAGGTAACACCCGCCCATGTTCTACGCGCTCGAGCTTCGGCTGCGTCTCATCATCCGCCGCATCGTCTTTGGCGCGCTCGCGCTGATCGCGCTGATCGTGTCGGCGGTTTACTTCACCCGAGCCGGGCTCGTTGCGCTGGCGGAGCTGTATGATACGCAGACCGCTCTGCTGATCGTCGGCGGGATCTACCTTGCGCTGGCGCTGATCCTGCTTCTCATGGCGAACCGCCGCAAGGTGCCGGCGCCGCCGCCACCGCCGGCGACCAGCATCGCCAGCCTGCTCGAGGCCTTCCTCGCCGGGCGTGCGGCAGGCACCGCCGCAGGTCGACGCGGTGATGACGACGACGATTGACGGATCAACGGGCGCCCCAAGCGGGCGCCCGTTTCCGTTGCGGCAAATGTGACCTCTTCCGACATTGCGGCACCGTGGCAAGTGTGGCAGAACCATAGGGACCATACTGAACGGAAGAGTTTAGCGGATGACCGATTTCGCCACGCGCCGCCGCATGATGGTGGATACGCAGGTCCGGCCCTCGGACGTCACCAAGTTCCCGATCATCGATGCCATGCTCCGCATCCCGCGCGAGGCCTTCGTGCCCGATGCCGAGAAGGAAGCCGCCTATGCCGGCCGCAACGTGCGTCTGGCCGAGAACCGGGTGGTGCTCGAGCCGCGGACGCTGGCCAAGATGCTCGACGCGGTGAATATCGACAACGACGACCTCGTGCTCGATATCGGTGCCGGCTTCGGCTATTCCTCGGCGGTCATCGCCCGCATCGCGGAGGCGGTGGTCGCGGTCGAGGAGGACGAGGCGTTCACCTCCGAGGCGCAGAGCCTGCTGGTCGAGCATGGCGACAACGTGGTGTTCCACGAAGGCGCTCTGGCGCAGGGTGCCGCAGAGCATGGCCCTTATGATGCCATCGTGATCGAGGGCGGGGTGGCGCAGCTTCCCGAGGAGATCACCGCGCAGCTCAAGGATGGCGGCCGTATCGTGTGCCTGTTCATGGAAGGTGCACTCGGCACGGTCCGGGTCGGATGGAAGATCGACGGTGCGATCACCTGGCGCTTCGCCTTCAACGCGAGTGCGCCGGTGCTGCCCGGTTTTGAAAAGCAGGACGCCTTCGCTCTCTGAGGCGCCCGCGAGACGTGCTGCTGGAAGGGGAGGCCGATGGCGCGCAAGTCCGTTCTTGGAATGCTGGCCGGTGTCTGCCTTGCGGCCGTGACATCGGCTCCGGTCGCGGCTGAGTCTCTCGCCAGTGCGCTCTCGAGCGCGTACATCACCAGTGGCCTTCTCGACCAGAACCGTGCCGTGCTGCGCGCCGCCGACGAGGACGTCGCGCAGGCGGTGGCGGCATTGCGCCCGGTCATCAACTGGACCGGCACCGTCACCCGCAGCTTCGGCGCGCAGAACGCGGCATCGACCGGCGGCATGTGGGTCGACTACGCCACCACCACCGCCAGTGCCGACCTCGTGGCCACGCTCGTGCTCTATGCCGGCGGCGCGCGGTCGCTGAGCCTCGATGCCGCCCGCGAGGCGGTGCTCGCCACGCGGGCCGGTCTCGTCGGGGTCGAGCAGCAGGTGCTCTACAACGGCGTATCCGCCTTCATGGAGGTTCGCCGCGCCCTCGAGACCGTGCAGCTGCGCCGCAACAACGTCCGCGTCATCGGCGAGGAACTGCGGGCTGCGCAGGATCGCTTTCAGGTCGGCGAGGTGACCCGCACCGACGTGGCCGCCGCCGAGGCGCGGCTGGCCGGCGCCCGCAGTCTGCTGGCCGCCGCCGAGGGCACGCTCGCGGTCAACCGCGAGGTCTACAACGCGGTGGTCGGTCGTTATCCCGAGAACCCGCAACCGCCCGTCGGGCTTCCGCGACTGCCGGCCGATCCCGCGACGGCCAAGGCGCAGGCGCTGCGGGAGCATCCCGATATCGTGCAGCTTCGCCACGTGGTGGCCGGCAGCGACATCGCGATCGCCATCGCCAAGGCGCGGATGAAGCCGACGGTCAACCTCGAGGGCCGCTTGGGCATGAGCGGCACCTTCGATTCGCCCTTTGCGTCCGAGAGAGGATCAGTGACGCTCGGCCTCAGCGGGCCGATCTACCAGGGGGGCGGGCTGTCGTCGGGTGTCCGTCAGGCCATGGCGAACCGCGATGCCTCGCGGGCGCAACTTTACACCGCCGGCCAGCAGGTCGAGCAATCCGTCGGCAGCGCCTTCGCGCAGCTGCGCATCGCACAGGCCTCGATCGTCTCCACGCGCGAGCAGGTGCGGGCCGCCCGGGTCGCGTTCGAGGGCATCCGCGAGGAGGCCTCGCTTGGCGCCCGTACGACGCTTGACGTGCTCGATGCCGAGCAGGAGCTTCTCGATGCGCGGGCGGCGCAGATCTCGGCCGAGGTCGACCAGACCATCGCGGCCTACGCCGTGCTGGCCTCGATCGGTCAGCTGACCGCCGAGCAGCTCGGGCTCGACGTGCCGCGCTACGATCCGGCCGCGTATTACGACCTCGTAAAGACCGCTCCGGTGACCTCGAGACAGGGCGAGGAACTCGACCGTGTCCTTCGTGCCCTCGGAAAAAACTAGGCATTGCACATCGGTTGTCTGGAATCATCCGTCGCGGTAGAGTTTCGCGAGGCAAGAGTGGAAGATGAATGTCCGACCCCGTGACGAATGTGGAAATCGAGGATGTGCTGTCCTCCATCCGGCGACTCGTCGCCGACGATGCCCGTGAGCAATCCGCCCCGCAAAGCGGGAAGGGGAAGCCTGAACGGTTGGTCCTGACCCCGGCGCAGCGTGTGCCGGACGATGCGCCCAAGCCCGCGACGGGCCGGGGAGACGGATCTTCGACAAAGCGTCCGGCCTCGGAAAATCGCCTGCGGGCAGAGCCCGGGCGCGCGCCAGCCCCGGCCTCTGTTGAGCGCGAGAACGTGGCGGTTCCGTTCCGTCTGAACCGCGATCCGAAGGCCGAGTCGCCGTCGCGCGAGCGGCCTGAAGCAGCAGAGCGCCCCGAGAGCGACAAGGCCGGCCCTGCCGCCGCCGCGCGTCGCCTGACCCTTGGGCTCACCGCCTCGGACGAAGAATTCGAAGAGATCTACGAAGACGGCGGAGACGAGCCGTCTTTCGATGCCTCGACCCTGCTCGGCAAGCTGGTCGAGGAAGAGCTGGCGCGGGCGTTGGCCTCGCCGGAGGAGAGCGATGCGCGCCCCAAGTTTGCGCGCTCGAGACCCGCGCAGGCGACAGCGCCGGCGCCCGCCGCCGAGACGCAGGACGCGGACGAGACAGCGCAACTGCTCGACCGGATCGCGGAGGTCGCCGGGGGCGATGCTGCGGACGCCGCGGATGATGGCATCCCGACCGCCGAGGTCCCGCTGCCGGAACCCGAACTGCCCGAAATGTCCCCGCGCATCCCCGAACCGGAGCTCGAAGACGAGCCGGCAGGCGATGTCGGGCTGGCCCAGAAGATCGCCGCGCTCGAGGCGATGATCGCCCGTCACAAGGGCGACGAGCCGGAAGCGCAGGTTGAGCCCGCGACGGTGCAGGAGCCGGAGCAGGGGGCGGAAATCGAGGCCGCGCCCGAGCCCGAGCCCGTGGCCGAGAGCCATGAGCCGCAGGGCGCGGAGGCCGCTTGCGCGGCCTTTGTCCACCGGCCGCAGAAGCCGTTGGAATGGCAGGACCACAAGCCCGATGAGGTCGTCGCCGAGGACCCCCGGCGAGCCGAAGCGCTGGTGCTTGAGGGGCCGACCTGGAAGGGCACGGATCGGGGCGATGTGCTGGCGGACACGCAGCACTTGCCCGACGTGGCGGCGTCCGAACATGGCGATGCGTTGCCCGCCCCGGTGGACCTGTTCGATGAAGAGATGCTGCGTGACCTCGTGACCGAGATCATCCGTCAGGAGCTGCAAGGCGCGCTCGGTGAGCGCATCACCCGCAACGTACGCAAGATGGTGCGTCGCGAGATCCATCGCATGGTGACCAGCGAGCATTTCGACTGAGGCCGGCCTGCGTGGCCGCTCCGGTCTGTCGCGACGATCACCGCCAATAAACCGAAAGGCGCTCCCCTTGCAGGGAGCGCCTTTCGTTCAACGTGCCGAACGTCTTGGGTAGTATCAGGCTGCTTCGGCGCGATCCGCCGCGGCTGCGGCGTTGCGGCGTTCGCTCTCTTCGCGCGACAGCGCGACAGAGGTGCGGATGCCCTTGCCGACAAATTCCATCAGGCCCTGAACGACACGTTCGTTCGGGTCGATGCCGGCACAGCTCAGAACTTCACGGCCGTCGCGCGACCGTGCCCAGCGGGCGATCTGCTCAGGGCCATTGCCGTATTTCTTGTCGTCGGCGATCGCGTCGTCGAGCGCAGCCAGAACCACGGCCGCAAAGAGCTTGCGTGCGCGGTTGCCCTGTTCGGCATTGAAGGCTGTGCTATCCACGAAATCTTTCATATTTCGACCTTTGATTATTGCTCTTGTCTTTTCCGGCGTGTGTGGCGTTATGAACCATTCCGTTCGATTCGGATACACCACAAACGCATGGCTGACATGCGCTCACAACATTGCTTATTTCTTACGCACACGATATTCGCTGTCTTGCATGGGCAGGACTGGCCAGATATAGGACCGGCCAGACAATCATCAACCTTTTGCCGAGGTTTCGCCCCTAATGCCCAAGATCAACGGTAACGAAATCCGCCCCGGCAACGTGCTCGAACACAATGACGGCCTGTGGGCCGCGGTGAAGGTCGATCACGTGAAGCCCGGCAAGGGCGGTGCCTTCGCCCAGGTCGAGATGAAGAACCTGCGCAACGGCTCCAAGCTGAACGAACGCTTCCGCTCCGCCGACAAGGTCGAGCGCGTGCGCCTCGAGCAGCGCGACATGCAGTTCCTCTATGAGGATGACGGCATGCTCATCTTCATGGACACCGAGACCTACGACCAGGTGCAGCTGCCGGCCGACATCCTCGGCGAGCGCCGCCCGTTCCTGCAGGACGGCATGACCATCGTGGTCGAGTTCTACGACTCCGAAGCGCTCAACGCCACGCTGCCGCAGAAGGTGGTTTGCAAGATCGCCGAGACCGAGCCGGTGGTGAAGGGCCAGACGGCCGCAAACAGCTTCAAGCCCGCGGTGCTCGACAACGGCGTGCGCATCTCGGTCCCGCCCTTCGTCGGGCAGGACGAGGACATCGTCGTGAACACCGAAACCATGGAGTATTCGGAACGCGCATAACCCGCGCGCCGACGACTCTTGTCCCCGTGCGATCCGGGGGCAGACATGACGAGATGACCAAAGGCCTCCGGCGCAAAGCCCAGGAGGCCTTTTTCATGATCGACCATCTTCTCCAATCTGATCTGCCGCAGGTGGCCAGCCTGCTGCGTGGGCTGAACGCCCTGCATGTGCAGCGGGTGCCGCAGCGCTTCCACGCCGAGGCGGACGATGCCGCGCTGGCGGGCATGCTGGCGCTGGACATCGATACCGGCGCCGAGGCGCTGGTCTACCGGGCCGAGGGCGTGGCGCGCGGCTACCTGCTCTGGCGGCTGCGCGAGGTGCCCCAGAGCGCTGTGGAGCGCCCTCGCAGCCTTGCGGTGCTCGACCACATCGCGGTGGCGCCATCCTGGCGGCGGCGCGGCATCGCGCGGCGGCTGGTGGCGGGCTTCGAGGCCGAGATCACCGCGCGCGACTGCGACGGGTGGGTGGCCCATGTCCACAGCTTCAACGGCGCCTCACGCAGGCTCATGCAGCGTGCCGGCGCAGCGCGGGCGGTGGAGGTCTACGAAAAGCGGCTCGGCTGAACGCTGCCCGGCTCAGGCGCCGGAGGCGTCGAGCAGGCCGCTGACCATGCCGCGGTAATTCGCCCCGAAGAGCCGCAGATGCACCAGCGCCGGGAACAGCTGATAGATCGGGCGGCGCTCCGCTCGGCCCGGCTCGGTGCCGCCGTATCCGGACCAGAAGGCCTCGGGCGGGGTGCCGAACAGCTCAAGCATGGCGAGGTCGACCTCGCCGTCGCCGTGGTAACAGGCCGGATCGATCATCCATGCGGTGTCGTGCCCAAAGAGCGCGTTGCCGGTCCAGAGATCGCCATGCAGCAGGGCAGGCGGCGGGGCCTCGGGCAGACGCTCGGGCAGGGCGGCGGCCAGCGTCTCGACCCTGTGGGCCAGATCCGAGGGCAGGTGCGGCAGGAAGGGCAGCAGGCGGCGCTCGGCCCAGAACGCGGGCCAGCTCTGCGCTGCGCCATTCTTGATCGGGAGCGGCCCGAAGGCGTAATCCTCGGGCCAGCCGTAGCCGGTGCCGCAATGTTCGTGCAGCGCCACCAGCCCGGCGCCGAGCGCTTCCCAGCTCTCGGGAGCGGGCCGCGCCTCCTCGAGCCAGTCGAGGCAGAGCAGGTCTCCGGCCTGATGCAGAACGCCGGGCACCGGTGCGCCGGCGGTGGCCATGGCGGCGAGCATCCGGGCCTCGGTATCGACCCGTGCGCCGCGCTTCACCGCCATCACCCGGCCGTCGCTCAGCGTGACCTTCAGTACCTCCGAGAGGTCGCCGCCATGCAGCGGCTGCGCCGAGGTGATCTCGGCGCCGAAGACCGGCTCGAGCGCCGAGAGGCTCATGGCGTGTAGCGCACCGTCGCGCCGTCGGCCGTCATGTCGCCCTTGGCGCGATCGAAGCGCAGGTAGGCGATGCCGTGGCCCTCGGCCTGCGTGTAGAGTGTGCCGGCTGTCTTCTCGCCGGCGAGGATGTCGCTGCCGACCGGCGCGCTGCCGCTCACGTCGACCTGCGCGAGCCCCTTGCGCAGCTCGGTCTTGTGCTTCATCCGCGCGGTGACTTCCTGCCCGACATAGCAGCCCTTGCGGAAATCGACGCCGTTGAGGCGCTCGAACCCGGCTTCGAGGATGAAGGTGTCCGGCGTCAGCTCGACGCCGCTCTCGGGGACGCAGGCGGCGACGCGCAGCGCGTCCCAGTCGGCCTCCCCCCCGGTCTGGCCGTCATAACCGCGCCAGCCCATGCGCGGGTCGCGCGGATCGATGAAGGCGCCCTCCGGCTCTGGGCCGGTGCCACGGGTCACCGCGATGTCGGTCTCGGCGATCGCGACCTTGGAGCGCAGCTTGTACATTGTCAGCATGCGCTGCAGGTCCGGCGCCAGCGCCGCATCCACATCGATCAGGATGTCCTCGCCCTTGGGCACAAGGAAGAAATCGGCGCGGTACTTGCCCTGCGGCGTCAGCATGGCCGCGTAGACCAGCCCGTCCTTCAGGCCTGCCACGTCATTGGTCACCAGTCCCTGCAGGAACTGCTCCGCCTCCGGGCCGCTCACCCGAAGCACCTTGCGTTCGCTCGTCATCGCGCTCTCCCGATCTGTCCGTCGCGTCGTCTGCCCGCAATCTAGGATGCTTGGGCGGCGGGTGCGAGGGGGGTGGCTCAGGTTTCCGAGAACTGCAATGCGTGCAGCCGCGCAAAGGTGCCGCCGCGGGCCAGCAGCTCGTCATGGGTGCCTTCCTCGACCACCTGGCCCTGATCCATCACCACGATCTTGTCGGCATGGCGGACGGTCGAGAGCCGGTGCGCGATGACCAGCGTGGTGCGGCCCTTGGCGAGGGCGTCGAGCGCCTTCTGCACGACTGCCTCGGACTGCACGTCGAGGGCCGAGGTGGCCTCGTCGAGCAGCAGGATAGGCGTGTCGCGCAGGATGGCGCGGGCGATCGCCACGCGCTGGCGCTGGCCGCCCGAGAGCGACGATCCGCGCGGACCGACTTGCGCGTCGAGCCCGCCCTCGAGGCGGGGCAGGAAATCGGCCACGTGGGCGGCCTCGAGCACCTCCTGAAGGCGCTCCTCGGAGATGTCGCCGCGGCCGAGCAGGATGTTCTCGCGCAGAGATTCGTCGAACAGCAGGGCTTCCTGGCTGACCACCGAGAACAGGCCCCGCAGCTCGGCGAGCTTCATGTCGGAAACCTCGGTGCCGCCAATCTCGACCCGTCCGCTGGCCGGATCGACGAGCCGGGTCAGCACGTTGAAGATGGTCGACTTGCCGGCGCCCGAGGCCCCGACCAGCGCGGTGGTCTTGCCGGCCTCGGCAGTGAAGCTGGTGCCGCGCAGGACGGGCGCGTCGCCGTAGGAGAGCTGCACGTCATCGAGCACGATGCCCGGCACACCCTGCGGCGCAGGCTTGGGATCGGCGGGATCGCGCAGCGCCGGAACCATGTCCATCAGTTCCTTCAGACGCTCGATCGAGGCGGCGGCGATCTGCCAGGTGCCGCTCACCGCGCCCAGCCGGCGCAGCGGTTCGAAGGCCAGCGCGATGGCGGTGAAAAAGGCCATGAAGTCGCCGACGGTCTTCTCGCCGGCAATGATCTCGCGGCCGCCGTAGAACAGCACCCCGATGAAGCCGATGCCGGCCATGATATCGATCAGCGCCGGGATTGAGGCGCTGCCGAGAGAGGACCTGACCTCGGTGCGGATGCGCTTCCTGGTGAGCTTTGCGTAGCGCCCGGCCTGGTACTCTTCGAGACGGTTGAGCTTGACCGGCACGATGCCGTGGAAGATCTCGTTCAGGCGGGTCGACAGACCGGCCGAGATGTCGCGCGCCTTGCGGGCGTGCCTGCGCACGTAGCGCTGCGCGAACATCGACGGAAGCAGCATCAGGGGCGCCCCGATCAGGGCGACAAGGGTCCAGCGCCAGTCGATCGCAAGCGCCACGCCGAACAGCGAGAACAGGGCGATCACGTCACGACCTGCCCCGGTGATGATGATCTTCCAGACCTTCGCGATGCTGCCCACGTCGCCCTCGACGCGCTGCATCAGGTAGCCGGGCCCGTAGGCTTGGTGGAAGGTGCCGTCGAGACTTATGAGGTGGCTGACAAGGTCGTTGCGGATATCGCCGACGGTGATCTGCGCGATCTGCGACATCAGCACCTTCTGGATCACGCTCGCCACCGCGCGCGCCAGGAAGCTGCCGAAGATCACCAGCCCGACCCACCAGATCGCATCCGAATTGCCGCCGACGAAGACGTTGTCGAACATCGGCTTCATCATGTAGCTGAGCAGGCCGAACATGGTGCCCTCGATGCTCATGAAGGCAAGTGCGACGAGCAGCAGCCAGCGGTGCTTCCAGAGGTAGTTCCGCCACAGCCAGCTGAACAGATGGCCGGAGTTTTCCGTGCGCCCGCTCACGCCAGGTCTTCCGGAGGACGCTTGGCGTCGAACCCGGCCTGAATGGCCTTGCCGTCGTATTCGGTCCGGACCCACTCCTCGAACGGGATCGGAGCGCGGCGGTTGCGGGCGGCGTAGACATCAAGAATGTAGCCCTGAACGCCGGTGCGGGTGAACTCGAGGTGGATGTATTTCAGCCCAAGCTGCTTGCGCGCGACCTCAACCGGGACGCCTTCGAACACCATCAGGTACACCGCCGAGGCAAAGCCGGCGCGGTCGGCACCTGACTTGCAGTGGAACATCATCGGGCGTTCGGCATCGCGCAGAGTGTCGATCAGGGTGAGGATGCGCTCGCGCTTAGGCGCGGAGCGGGCCCAGAGCTTGGCGTGTTTCAGGGTCAGCCCGAGCTTCTCGCAGCTCTCCTTTTCAAAGAGGTAATGCGAGAACTTCTCTTCGCCGCGCAGCGTGATCACCGTCTTGATGCCCATCTTCGCGTATTTCTCGAAGCGCCGGTGGGTCGGGTGGTTCGAGCGCCAGACGCCCGGCGCGATCTGCCAGAAATTGGTCCAGACCGTGCGCAGCCAGGCGTGGTCGAAGAGGTTGTAATGAAACTGCGACAATGCCCGCGCCGCGGGGGTCGAGATATCCTTGCCGAACGACCGGCGCAGGCGCCGCTCGCGGTGTTCGATCTTTCCCCAGAGCTTTGAGAGCATGTGTGACGTCCCCATGGCCTTGCGGCGGTTTAGTGGCCTTGGCCGCGCGTGGCAAGCGGCGGGGCGGATTGACGCCGCCGCGCCCATGCTTAGGTTGACGCCGACCCCGGATTTTCAAGGGGGGACTTTCACGGAGAAAACCCATGTCACTTGCCCACGGTCGCCCGTACCTGGCCATTCCCGGTCCGTCGGTCATGCCCGATGCGGTGCTGCGCGCGATGCACCGCGCCTCACCGAACATCTACGAAGGCGAGCTTGTCGACATGGTGGCGGCGATGATCCCCGACCTGCGCCACGTGGCACAGACCGAGGGGCACGTGGCGATCTACATCTCCAATGGTCACGGCGCGTGGGAGGCCGCACTGTCGAACGTGCTGGCCGAGGGCGACAAGGTGCTTGTGCCCGCGACCGGGCGTTTCGGCCACGGCTGGGCCGACATGGCGGTGGGGCTGGGCATCGAGCCTCAGATCATCGACTTCGGCCGCAAGACGCCGCTCGATCCGGTCCGCGTGGCCGAGGCGCTGGAGGCCGACACCGGCCACACGCTGAAGGCTGTGCTGGTCACCCATGTCGACACCGCGAGCTCGGTGCGCAACGACGTGGCGGCGGTGCGACGGGCGCTCGATGATCTTGGCCACCCTGCGCTTCTGATGGTCGACTGCATCGCCTCGCTGGCCTGCGACGAATTCCGGATGGACGCGTGGGGCGCGGACGTGATGGTGGCAGGCTCGCAGAAGGGGCTGATGGTGCCGCCGGGGCTGAGCTTCGTGTTCTTCAACGATCGCGCCGCAGAGCGCCGCGCCGCGATGAAACGGGTGAGCCGCTACTGGGACTGGACACCGCGCGCCAATCCCGAGTTCTTCTACCAGTATTTCGGCGGCACGGCGCCTGCACATCACCTCTACGGCCTGCGCGCCGCGCTCGACATCATTCGCGCCGAGGGCATGGAGGCGATCTGGAAGCGCCATGCCACGCTCGCCCGCGCGATCTGGGCGGCGGCGGATGTCTGGGGCTCGGACGGCCCGCTGTCGATGAATGTCGAAGACCCATCGGTGCGCAGCCACGCGGTCACCGCGTTGCGGGTGGGCGCGCCCTATGGCGCCGAGCTGCGCAAGTGGACCGACACCGCGGCGGGTCTCACGCTGGGCATCGGGCTGGGCATGTCGGAGCCGGACGATCCGATGGGCACCGGCTTCTTCCGCATCGGTCACATGGGGCATGTCAACGCCCACATGGTGCTGGGCGCGCTCGGGGTGATCGAGGCCGGTCTGCACGCGGTCGGCATCCCGCATGGGCGCGGCGGTGTCGCGGCAGCGGCCGAGGTGATCGGGGCCGCCGTCTGATCGCGCGCGGGGCGGCTCAGGCCGCGCCGTTCAGCCGCCGGTCGAGCAGGGTGATGAGGTGGTTCACCGCCACCCCGGCCAGCGCCACCGCGCCGAGCCCCCAGCTCACCCAGATCACGCCGAAGATCCAAAGCATGTTGATGAACAGGAAGAACAGCGCGGACGAGGTGTAGTCCGGGGCTGGTTGGCGCGTGCGGTTGTCCATGGGCAGATCCTCAGAGCTCGGCGCGGGTCACCAGCATAGCACAGGTGACACCGCGACTTTGGGATCGAACCCTTTACGCAAGGTAATGGTTCCGTGATCGTGCCACCGCGAGGCAGCGTCAGGCCACGGTTTCGCGGGCCTCCGCCAGCGCCTTGGGCAGTTCCTCGGCCAGGATGTCGAGATCGGCCTCGGTGCCGGCGCTGATCCGAATGCAGCGATTCTGCGGTGCCACGAAGGGCATCCGCACGAAGACGCCGTGCCGCGCCAGCCCCTCGAGAACCGCCCGCGCATGGGCGCCGTCGCCGCCGCAATCGACCGCCACGAAGTTGGTGGCCGAGGGCAGGGTGGTGAGGCCGTTGGCCTCGGCGATGGCGGCGATGCGCTCGCGCGCCGAGTTCACGCGCCCGCGCACCTCGGCCAGCCATGCGTCATCGAGCAGCGCCGCCAGCGCGGCTTGCTGCGCCGAGCGATTCATCGAGAAGTGGTTGCGGATCTTGTCGAAGGCCTTGACCAGCGGCTCGGCGCCGAAGGCATAGCCCACCCGCGCGCCCGCCATGCCATAGGCCTTGGAGAAGGTGCGGAAGCGGATCACCCGGGGATCCTCGGGATCGATCTGCGGCGCCGTGCCCTCGGGGGCGAACTCGATATAGGCCTCGTCGAGCGCCAGCACCGTGCCCTCGGGCAGGTCGTCGAGCGCTGCCTCGATGGTGGCGCCGTCGATCCAGCTGCCCATCGGGTTGTCGGGATTGGCGAGGTAGACGATCTTGGCATCGACCTCGGCCGCCTTGGCGAAGAGCGCGGCTATGTCCTCGGCGTCGTCACGATAGGGCACCTTGTGCAACACGCCGCCATAGGCGTTCACGTGGTAGCTGAAGGTCGGGTAGGCGCCGTCCGAGGTCACCACCGCGTCGCCGGGCTCGACCAGCAGGCGCACGAGGTAGCCGAGGCAGCCGTCGATGCCCTCTCCGAAGACGATGTTTCCATGTCCGCAGCCCAGCCGCTTCGACAGCTCCGTCTTCAGCTCGAAATGGCTCGGGTCGGCGTATTTCCAGATCTCCTGATCGGCGGCCTGCAGCGCGGTGATCGCCTTGGGAGAGGGGCCGAAGACGCTCTCGTTGGCGCCGAGGCGGGCGCGGAACACGTGGCCGCTGGCGCGCTCCTGCTCTTCCGGGCCCACGAAGGGCACGGTGGCGGGAAGGCGGGCGATGAGGTCGGGAAATCTGGGTCCGTGGGTCATGGCGGGGATTTACGGCCTGCCGTGGTTCGCGGTCAAGCGGATGCGTCCGAGCGCCGGAACTTGCGCCGCGCGGCCCGGACAATCTCATCGCGCGCATGGAGATCTGCAAAGCGGCCCATGTGTGGGCGCTATCGCACCAGCACCGGCGCCTTTCCGATCAACGCATCGTCGCCGGCGGCGCGGACCACGAAATCGGCCACCGCGCGCCGGCTGACCAGCCCCATGCGCCACTCCCCGGGCTCGACCAGCACCTTGTAATGCCCGACGCCGCCATTGGTGAGGATGGTCGGGCGCACCAGCGTCCAGTCTAGGCCGGACGCGCGGATCATCTCTTCCTGAATGTCCTTGTCGGCATAGGCGCGGCCCAGCAGCGCCTGATGCGTCATCCGCTCGGTCCAGGACAGCGCCGAGCGCGAATCTCCCGTGCCGATGCCCGTGACAGCGATCAGGCGGCGCACGCCGGTCTTTTCCATGGCGGGGAGAAGCGCCGCGGTGGCATCCGAGAACAGCTTGGTTCGCGTCCAGATCACCGAGCCGTTGCGCGGCAGGCCCAGCGTCATGGCGACGGCGTCGACCCCCTCGACAGCCTCTGCAAGGCAGGCCGGGTCGGTGGCGTCACCGGGCAACGGCTCGAGCCCGGCCTGCAGCTCCATCTCGCCGGCGCTGCGGGCCAGCGCCCGAACCGAATGGCCCTGCGCTAGCGCGGTTTCGACCGTCGCGGCGCCTATGCCGCGGCTGGCTCCGATCACGAGAAGTTTCATGCGCCGTGCTCCCTCCTGTTTCGAGGCCAACGCGGGCGCGCTTGACCCCGTTCCGGCAAAAGGCCACTTTCCGCGCCGAGCAGACCTGCGCAGATCAGGCCCCTTCGGCACAGAAAGAGATTATGGCAAGCACCCCAGCCCCCTTCGCCCCGTTCGAATGGATGATCGCGTGGCGCTATTTGCGCGCCCGCCGCGCCGAAGGCGGGGTCAGCGTGATGACCTGGATCAGCCTCGTCGGCATCACGCTCGCGGTCTTCGCGCTGATCGCCACGCTGGCGGTGCGCTCGGGCTTCCGGGCCGAGTTCGTCGACACGATCCTTGGCGCCAACGCCCACGTGACGGTCTATGCCAGCCAGCGGCTCGACGAGTACGACCGCCCGGTGCGCACCTTTGACGATTATGCCGAGCGCGCCGCGCGCGTGGCCGAGGTGCCAGGCGTGATCCGCGTGGCGCCGCTGGTGAAGGGGCAGGTCATGGGCACCGCCGCTGGCCGCAATGCCGGGGTCGAGGTGTTCGGCATCGCCGAGGACGATCTCAAGGGCATTCCGCGCATCGCCGATCCCGAGACCGGGCAGGGCGACATCGACAATTTCGAGCAGGGCATCGCCATCGGCTCCGGCGTTGCGCGAGAGCTGGGGCTCAGCGTCGGCGACCAGCTCAAGCTGATCTCGCCCGATGGCGTTCGCACCGCCTTCGGCGTCAGTCCGAGGGTCAAGCTCTACGATGTGGTCTACATCTTCACCGCCGGGCGCTACGATATCGACCGCACGCGGGTCTACATGCCCTTCGAGGAGGCGCAACTCTATTTCAATCGCGAAGGCGTGGCCGACGAGCTCGAGGTGATGATCGACGATCCCGAGCGCGTCGAGCGGCTGGCTCTGCCGGTGCTGCAGGCGGCGGGCGAGGGCGCGCTGATCTGGACATGGCAGGACGCGTCGGGCGCCTTCCTGCGTGCGCTGGAGGTCGAGGATAACGTGATGTTCGTGATCCTCTCGGTGCTGGTGCTGATCGCCACCATGAACATCGTCTCGGGGCTGATCATGCTGGTCAAGAACAAGGGCCGCGATATCGGCATCCTGCGCACCATGGGGCTCACCGAGGGCGCGGTGCTGCGGGTGTTCTTCATCTGTGGCGCCTTCACCGGGGTGATCGGAACGCTCATGGGGGTGGTGCTGGGCTGCCTCTTCGCGATCTATATCGACCCGATCTTCTCCTTCGTGAACTACGTCGCCGGCGGCGGGGTCTGGGACCCGGCGGTGCGCGGCATCTACGCGCTGCCCGCCAAGCTGCAGATGGGCGACGTGCTCAGCGCCATGGCGCTGTCGCTCGGCCTGTCCTTCGTCGTCACGATCTTTCCCGCCCGCAGGGCGGCCCGCATGAACCCGGTGGAGGCCCTGCGCTATGAGTGATCCGGTCCTTCACCTTCAGGGCATCGAGAAACGCTACAACGCCGGCCAGCCGAACGAGATCGCGGTGCTGCGCGGCGCGGACCTGTCCGTCGCGCGCGGCGAGGTGGTGGCGCTGGTGGCGCCGTCGGGTGCCGGCAAGTCGACGCTGCTTCACATCGCGGGCCTGCTCGACACCGCAGATCGCGGCGACGTGGCCATTGCCGGCGAGACGGTGACCGGCGCCTCGGACCGGCGGCGCACCATTCTGCGCCGGCAGGAGGTGGGGTTCGTCTACCAGTTCCATCACCTGCTGCCCGAGTTCACCGCTCGCGAGAACATCGTGCTGCCGCAGCTCGCCAACGGCGTCGCCAAGGCCGAGGCCGAGGCGCGGGCGCAGGAGCTTCTGGAAAGCGTCGGCATCGGCGAGCGCGCCAGGCACCGCCCCGCGGCGATGTCAGGCGGCGAGCAGCAGCGGGTGGCGTTCTGCCGGGCGATGGCCAACGGGCCCAAGCTGCTGCTGGCGGACGAGCCGACCGGCAACCTCGATCCCACCACCTCGGACACGGTGTTCGGTGCTCTGGTGCGGCTGGTGCGTGAGACCGGTCTTTCGGCGCTGATCGCGACGCACAACCTCGAGCTCGCGGCGCGCATGGACCGTCGGGTGCGACTCGAGGAGGGGCGGCTGGTCGAGGGCTGAGCCCCGATCCGGCGGCTCAGCCGCGCTGGGCCAGCCAGACACCGGCGCCCATCAGCACCAGACCGCCAACGCGGGAGAGCGAGACCGGCACGGCGCGCGCGCCGAACAGGCCGAAATGGTCGATCACCGCGGCGCTGATCAGCTGGCCGACCAGCACGAAGAAGATCGCCCGCCCGACGCCGAACTGCGGCGCCACGTAAGTGACGCTCAGCACATAGAACGCGACGAAGAAGCCGGCGAGAAACAGGTGCTTTGGGGCGTCGACGGCGCGCACGATCGGGCGCGGGTCGGTGGCGAACATCACCACCGTGGCAGCGGTGAGCGCGACGCAGAACAGGATGAAGGCCGCCGCCGCAGGTGAGCCGATATAGCCGCCGAGCCGCGCGTTCAGCGCCGCGAGGACGGGGATGCCGATGCCGGCGGCAAGCATGGTGAGCGCGTGGATGGGCATTTGGTCTCCTTGGGGCATTCTCCGGGGGGCGTTCCGCGGTCTTCCGGGGCCGTCTGGCCGGCACAATGCGGCGGTGCAGCGTGAGTGTCACCCCAAAAGGTCAAAGGCTTTGGCTTGATCTGGGACACGCGACGGGCGAGACAGGAGAAAACACCACGAGGGAGGGCATCGAGCATGAAACGGGTGCTGATCGGAACATGGCTGGCGGCGGGGCTGGCAATCGCGGCCTGTACGCCCGACGAGATGCCGCAGGCGGCGGACGGGCGCGGCCTCTACATGGAATATTGCGCGGTCTGTCACGGCGCCGATGGCAAGGGCGATGGCGAGATGGCCCGCTCGATGACCGTACCGCCCAAGGATCTCACGCTGATCGCGCTGCGCCACGGCGACGAGTTCCCGCGCGCAAAGGTGCTGTCGATGATCGATGGCTACGCCCGCTCGGATCTCGACGGCCCGTCGATGCCGGAATTCGGCGAACTGCTGAAGGGCGATCTCGTGCCGCTCGACACCGGCGACGGGGTTCTCACCCCGACACCGCGCAAGATGGTGGCGCTGCTGGAATACCTCGAATCGATCCAGGCAACGCGCTGACGCTGCACGGGGCCGGGACCGCCCGGCCTCAGTCCGCCGAGACCGACTTGCGCACCATGTCCCAGTAGATGTCGGCGACCTCTTCGATGGAGAGCCGCCCGCCGGCCCGATACCACGTGTTCACGCCGGTCAGCATGGCGATGAGCGCGTAGGAGGCCAGCCGCGTGTCGGGCACCGAGAAGGCGCCCTCCGACTGGCCGTCGCGCAGGATCGCTTCCAGGGCGCCCTCGTAGACCTTCCGCTGGGCCTCGATCACCGCGAAGTTCTCGGGCGCGAGATTGCGCAGCTCCATGTAGGAGATGAAGATTGCCTGGGGCCTGTCGAGGTTGAAGCGGATGTGAAAGCGCACGAAGGCCTCGAGCCGGTTAAGCGGGCCGTCCGGGCGCGGCTCGGCCTCCCAGGTCGAGAGAAGCTCGTCCATGTGGCCCTTGAGCAGCGAGAACAGCAGCGCCTGCTTGTCGGGCGTGTAGTTGTAGAGTGCGCCCACCTGCACGCCGACCTCGCGGGCGATCTGGCGCATCGACACGGCGGCATAGCCGTGCTGGGCGAAAAGCCGCAGCGCGGTGTCGCGGACCTTCGGCCCGGTGATGTCGGAATGGGAACCTTGCGTGCGTGCCATGGTGAC
The DNA here is from genome assembly GCF_017309175.1 of Salipiger bermudensis. Taxonomy (NCBI): domain Bacteria; kingdom Pseudomonadati; phylum Pseudomonadota; class Alphaproteobacteria; order Rhodobacterales; family Roseobacteraceae; genus Salipiger; species Salipiger bermudensis. The sequence goes on from NZ_JAEKJV010000010.1 coordinate 28,595, forward strand.
CAGATTAACTGAACGGGTGTTCAGAACAAGGTCTCGTGCTTGCCCCGCGCGCGCTGGTGCGGCAAGAGGGTGACAGACCAGACGGATCCGCCCATGCGCCTCTCGCCTCTTCTGCTGCTGCCCGTCGCCCTGCTGGGCTGCGCCACCTTTCCCGAGCTCGATGCCGCCCGCACCCCGGGCGTGGCGTCGCAGCCGTTCCCGGCGCTGTTGCCGATCGAAGATCTGATCGGCGCGCCGGTGCCGCGCGCCACGCCGGAGCTGCGCGCGGGGATCGAGGACCGGGTCGCGGGCCTGCGATCGCGCGCGGCTCAGCTTCAGGGGCCGGTGGTCTCGGACAGCGACAAGGTTCGGATGGATGGCGGCGTCGATACGTCAGAGTAGGCCGCGCAGGTGACGCGCCAGCCGCCCCTTCACGCCTGCCGGCTTTTCGATGACGGCGGCCGTGAGACCTTCGGCGATCCCGACCTGATGTTCCCGTGGTGGAGCGTCACCAAGACCGCCATTGCGATCTGCGCCCTCAGGCTGGCAGAGCAGGGGCGGCTGGACCTCGATGCGCACATGCCGGATCAGCCCTTCACCCTGCATCAACTCCTGACCCACCGCGCCGGGCTGCCGGATTACGGCAGCCTGCCTGCCTATCACGCGGCGGTGCGCGCGGATGAGGAGCCCTGGCCGCGCGACGCGCTTGTCGAGGCGGCCATGGCGCAGGGGCGTCTCTTCGCGCCGGGGCAGGGCTGGCGCTACTCCAATGTTGGCTACCTGCTGGCGCGGGAGTGGATCGAGGCGGTCGCGGGGCAGGGCCTCGGGGATCTGGTGCGCGCGCAGATCGCGGGACCGCTCGGGCTCGACAGCGTGGTGCTGGCGCAGACCCGGGGGCGGTTTGCGCGGACCGCGTGGCCCGAGGCGCGGCGCTACCACCCCGGCTGGGTCTATCATGGCTGCCTGATCGGCACGGCGCGCGACGCGGCGCGGATGATGCAGGGGCTGTTCGCGGGGCAGTTGCTGCGGGCCGAGAGCCTCTCCCGGATGCGCGAGACACTCCGTCTGGGTGATGCATTGCCCGGTCGGCCCTGGACCGCGCATGGCTACGCGACGGGGCTGATGAGCGGCAGGGTCGGGGCGGCGGGGCGCGCCATCGGGCATTCCGGCGCGGGGCCGTTCAGCGTCAACGCCGTCTATCACTTCCCCGACCTTCCGCGCCCGGTGACCGTGGCCAGCTTCACCGATGGACATGACGAGGGTGTGGCCGAGCGCGAGGCGGTGCGGCTGGCGGTCTCGGGCTGAGCCCGTGTCCGGTGGCGCAGCGCTTTCGCCGCAGCGCTGCCGAATCCCGTAAGCGCGCCGTTGCACCGGCGCGGGCTTGGGGATAATGCGGGCCGGACATCTGCGAAAGCGACAACAGCAAGAAGGAGCACTCCCATGTCTGACCCCCTCCGTCTCGGAATCGCGGGCCTGGGCACCGTGGGTGCCGGCGTGGTCAAGATCGTCCGCCAGAAATCCCTCCTGCTGGAAGCGCGCACCGGGCGCGGCATCGCGATCTCGGCGGTCTCGGCCCGCAATCGCGAGAAGGATCGCGGCGTGCCGCTGACCGATTACGGCTGGGAAGACGATCCGGTGACGCTCGCCACGCGGGACGATGTCGATGTCTTCGTCGAGCTGGTCGGTGGATCGGACGGGCCTGCCAAGGCGGCGGTCGAGGCGGCGCTGAAGGCCGGCAAGGACGTGGTCACCGCCAACAAGGCGCTGCTGGCCCATCACGGCCAGGCGCTGGCCGAACTCGCCGAAGAGAACGGCTGCGTGCTGCGCTTCGAGGCGGCCGTCGCGGGCGGCATCCCGGTGATCAAGGCGCTGACCGAGGGGCTTGCCGCCAATGACATCACCCGTGTCATGGGCGTGATGAACGGCACCTGCAACTATATCCTCACGCGCATGGAGAGCGGCGGGCTGAGCTATGCCGAGGCCTTCGCCGAGGCCGACGGGCTGGGCTTCCTCGAGGCCGATCCCGAGCTCGACGTGGGCGGCATCGACGCCGGCCACAAGCTGTCGCTACTCTCGGCCATCGCCTATGGCACGCAGGTCTCCTTCGATGCGGTGGAGCTCGAGGGCATCGGTCGGGTCAGCATCGACGACATCCGCCAGGCCTCGGACATGGGCTACAAGATCAAGCTGCTCGGCGTGTGCCGGATGACCGGCCGCGGGCTCGAGCAGTCGATGTCGCCCTGCCTCGTGCCCGCCTCGTCGCCGCTGGGGCAGCTCGAGGGCGGCACCAACATGGTGGTGATCGAGGGCGACCAGGTCGGGCAGATCGTGATGCGCGGCGCCGGCGCGGGCGAGGGCCCGACGGCAAGCGCGGTGATGGGCGACGTGGTCGACATCGCGCGCGGCACGCGGGTGACGACCTTCGGTGCGCCCGCCAGCAAGCTCGTCAAGGCGACGCCGGCCAAGGCCGCGACGCCGGCGCCGTACTACCTGCGCATGAACCTTGCCGACAAGCCGGGCGCACTGGCCAAGGTGGCCTCGGCGCTGGGCGAGGCCGGGGTCTCGATCCACCGCATGCGCCAGTACGACCATGTCGACAATGCCGCGCCGGTGCTGATCGTCACCCACAAGACCACCCGCGCGGCGTTGGATGCGGCGCTGGACGCGATCCCGGCCACCGGCGTGGTGCAGGGCGAGCCGGTGGCGCTGCGCATCGAGCAGGTCTGAGACGGATCTGGCGGTGCGCCCCTGACGGGGCGCGCAGGTCTTGCATGAGCCCGCTTCGGCGGGCCCATGCGGTGAGGGGGCGCGGGCCCCTGTCGCACCACCTGTCGCACCAAAGGTGCGCCTTGAGAAGAAAGGAGGGGGCGCTGCCCCCTGTCGCACCAAAGGTGCGCGTTAGGAAGAAAGGGGGGGGCGCTGCCCCCTCTTGGCCTTCGGCCAATTCACCCCCGAGGTATTTTTGAACCAGAGAAGGGGCGGGCGCTTTCGGAGACGGCGCGGGCGCGTTCAGGTCTCAGGGGCGCTCGATGGCGATGGCGGTGCCTTCGCCGCCGCCGATGCAGATCGCGGCGACGCCGCGCTTGAGGCCACGGCGTTCGAGCGCGTTGAGCAGCGTGACGATGATGCGCGCGCCGCTGGCGCCGATCGGGTGGCCGAGCGCGCAGGCGCCGCCATGCACGTTCACGATGTCGCGCGGCAGGCCCATCTCCTTCATGAAGGCCATCGGCACCACCGCGAAGGCTTCGTTGACCTCCCAGAGATCGACATCGGACTTTCTCCAGCCAATGCGGTCGAGGAGTTTCTGCGCTGCCGGGATCGGCGCGGTGGGGAAGAGATTCGGGGCCTGCGCGTGGCTGGCATGGCCTAGGATGCGGGCGCGGGGTGTGGCGCCGGTGGCCTCGGCACCGGCGGAGGATGTCAGCACGAGGGCCGCGGCACCGTCCGAAATCGACGAGGAATTGGCCGCGGTCACCGTGCCGTCCTTGCGGAAGGCTGGTTTCAGGTGGGGGATCTTCTCGGGGCGGGCGCGGCCTGGCTGCTCGTCGCGGGTGATGATCTCCTCGCCGGTGCGGGCATGCACGCTCACCGCGGTGATCTCGGCCTCGAAGGCGCCGGTGCGCTCGGCGTCGAGCGCGTTGTCGAGCGAGGCAATGGCGTATTGGTCCTGCGCTTCGCGGGTGAACTGGAAGGCCTCGGCGCACTCCTCGGCGAAGGTGCCCATCAGGCGGCCCCGGTCATAGGCATCCTCGAGCCCGTCGAGGAACATGTGGTCGATCACCTGGCCGTGGCCGATGCGGGCGCCGCCGCGCATCTTGGGCAGAAGGTAGGGCGCGTTGGTCATGCTTTCCATGCCGCCGGCGATCATCGTCGTGGCATGGCCGAGGGCGATCTGGTCGAAGGCCATCATCGCGGCCTTCATACCGGAGCCGCACATCTTGTTGAGCGTGGTGGCGGGCACGCCCTCTCCGAGCCCGGCGCGGAAGCCGGCCTGCCGCGCCGGGGCCTGGCCCTGTCCGGCGGGCAGGACGCAGCCCATCAGCAGCTCGTCGATCTCGGGGGTGCCGGCCTCGGAGCGCGCCGCACGGATCGCCGCACCGCCGAGATCGGCCGCGGCAAGATCCGAGAACATGCCCTGAAAGCCCCCCATCGCGCTGCGCGCCGCGCCGGTGATCACCACGTCCGTCATGAGTATTCCTCCCTCTCTCCTGCATATCCTTACCGAATGCTAAGGATTGCCGTCTAGCCATGGCGGCGGAAACCGTTGCAAGGGCGGAAGATGCAGCTGACCGTTGTTCAGAACGAAGTGATCCCGCAAACCTGTGGCGCGGCGACGGATCGCGCCGTCCCCGATGCCGGTTCCGACCATGTCAGCCGCGATGCCGCGCGCGACAGAGGCGCTGCCGGGCAGGGGGCACCCGCGACCGCGCCGGAACGGGTGCAGGTGATCCGCGTCGACGAAGACCGCATCGATTCGCTGGTGGCGATCCAGTTCAAGGACGCGGTGCGCGCCCTGGTCGATCCCCAAGCAAGCCGGGTGATCCTCGATCTCGAGCGCGTGGCCTTCATCGATTCCAGCGGCCTCGGGGCGGTGATCGCCGCCATGAAGGGGCTTGGCGCGAGGCAGAGGCTGGAACTCGCCGCCCTCAGCCCGGTGGTCGACAAGGTGTTCCGCATGACCCGGATGGACAGCGTCTTTACCATTCACGAGGTGGTTCCGCCGCTTGGCGAAGCCGGGCCGGCCTGAACGGGCCGCCGGGAGCGAGGGCCCATGGTGGAGGCGCATGACCCTGACCCGCCGCTCATTCTCGATCTCTGGATAGGGGCGACCTCCGCCGAGGTGCGCCGCAGCCTGGGGCAGGCCAAGCAGGCGCTCTGCGCGGTCGGCTTCGACCGGGACCGCGGCGATGAGGCCGAGCTTGTGCTTGCCGAGGCGCTCAACAACGTGGTCGAGCACGCCTACGCGGAGCAGGCGAACGGGTGGCTCCATCTGCAGATCCTTGCGAATGGCGAAACAGCGGTGCTGCGACTGTACGATCGCGGCGCCGAGATGCCATGCGGAGCGCCGCCGGCGGGCCGGATCCGCCCGAGCGCAAGGCCGGACGACCTGCCAGAGGGGGGGTATGGCTGGCACCTGATTCACCGGCTGGCGGACGCTGTCTGCTATGATCGCACCGATGGCTGGAACAGGCTCGAGTTGCGCCTCGGCCATACGCAGTTGCGGGACGGTGCAGATCAGCGAGGATCTTCATGAAAGCGCCCAGATCCGATCTCATTGGTGCCTGAAATGCCGGCGATACAGAGAGGGTAGCTGCTTAAGGCTTCCCTCGGCGCCGCGCCGTTTCAGCCCCCACCCAGTGCGTGGCGTCGAGGTCTTTCAATCTCAGTAACGTCTTCCCTAAAACCCTGTCCGATTGCGCCGCCGGAGCCCATGCCCGTGCGGCCGTCTGCGCGTGGCGCAGCGTCTTCGGGACTGGCGGCAGCGCAATGTGGCCCGGCCACCTCAATTCCTTCAAGCGATCATATTTCCGCCCGAATGAGCCGCGATACAGGGAGGGTAGCTGCTAAAGGCTTCCCTCGGCGTCACGTCGTTTCAGCCCCCACCCAGTGCGTGGCGCCGAGGCACTTCCTCCTCCCGGAAAATCCATCGCTCGCAGCCTGCGCCGGCCTCCGAACGGGTTGGTGTATATCGCACACGCATAGCGCGAAAAACTCCCGATCTTGCCACATTTCGGCCTTTGACGAAGGCGAAGCTTCGGGAATGTGCGTTTTCCGCTATGGAGCCAATGGCATGGTCGGACCGATTTCCGCTCTCGAATCCTATGTTTTCAATGCTTTTCGTCTGAACGGGCGTGCGACGCGCTCGGAATACGTTTGGCCCGCGCTTGCCTATACGCTGCTGTTGATCCTTGCCGGGGTCGCGGATGCGATGACGCTTGTCGCGGCCACGCAGGATGGCGGCATGCCGCCGCTGAGCCCGCTGGCTTACTGGAGCGTCCCGCTCTTCCTGCTTTGCATGATCCCGAATTTCACCGTGGCGATCCGGCGCCTGCATGACAGTGGCAAGTCCGGCGCCTGGATGCTCGTCATGTTCGTGCCGATGGTGGGCGGGATTGTCTTCCTGATCCTGATGCTGCTGCCCTCTCAGGACCGCGAGAATGCCTGGGGCCAGCCGCGTGGCCCATCAAGCGACAGCGGCGCGCCGCGCGCCCGCGACCACAAGGCCAGCGCGCTCGATTCCTACGCGCTGCTGCTGCAGTCCGAGGCCGAGCCGTCGCCGGAAGAGGTCGCCCGCCGCAAGCAGGAGGTGCACGAGTACTTCCTGCGCAACGTCTCGCGCCGCACTGCGTCCTAGGGCGGGTATGCCGCAAAAAAGGGCGGCCCCGCGGGACCGCCCTTCGCAAGACCGTGTTGCGATGATCAGTAGCTGAACTGCGAATAGATCCGGCCCAGATCGCCCTTCCAGTCGCCGTTGTAATGCTCGAGAAGCTCGTCTGCCGGCACCTTGCCGGTCTCGACGCTCTCCTTCAGCGCGTTCAGGAAATGGGTCTCGTCGGGCAGCATGCCGCCAGCGCCGGTGCAGGCGCGCGCCTTGAGCCCGGCCTCGGCGATCTCGAGCGTGCGCGCCGCGAGATCGTGCATCCGGATACCGCCAACCTCGGCGTCGAGCGCATGATCGGCGGCGGCGACGCGCAGCGCCTGCCGGGTCGGGGCATCCCAGCCCTTCACCAGGTCCCAGGCCGCGTCGAGCGCGCCCGCATCGTAGGTCAGACCGACCCAGAACGCCGGCAGCGCGCAAAGCCGGCGCCACGGGCCGCCATCGGCGCCACGCATCTCGATGAATTTCTTCAGACGCGCTTCGGGGAAGATCGTCGTCAGGTGGTCGGCCCAGTCCGACAGGGTCGGCACCTCGCCGGGCAGCGCCGGCAGCTTGCCTTGCATGAAGTCGCGGAACGACATGCCGAGCGCGTCGATGTACTTGCCGTCGCGGTAGACGAAATACATCGGCACATCGAGCGCGTAATCGACATAGCGCTCAAACCCGAACCCGTCCTCGAACACAAAGGGCAGCATGCCGGTGCGGTCCTCGTCGAGGTTGCGCCAGACCCAGGAGCGGTAGCTCTTCATGCCGTTGGGCTTGCCCTCGAAGAACGGCGAGTTGGCGAACAGCGCAGTGGCGACCGGCTGCAGCGCCAGCGCCACGCGCATCTTCTTGATCATGTCGGCCTCGGAGCCGAAATCGAGGTTCACCTGCACGGTGCAGGTCCGCCGCATCATGGTGGTGCCGCTGATGCCGACCCGGTCCATGTAGGCATCCATGAGCTTGTAGCGCCCCTTGGGCATGAGCGGCATCTCGTCATGCATCCATTCTGGCGCCGCACCGAGGCCGATGAAGCCCACGCCGATCTCGTCGGCGATGCTCTTCACCTCGCGCAGGTGCTCGTTCACCTCGTCGCAGGTCTGGTGGATGGTCTCAAGCGGGGCGCCTGAGAGTTCCAGCGCGCCGCCCGGCTCGAGCGAGACATTGGCGCCGTCCTTGGTCAGCCCGATGAGCTTGCCGCCCTCCTCGACCGGGTCCCAGCCATAGCGGTCGCGCAGGCCTTCCAGCACCGCGCGGATCGAGCGTTTGCCGTCGTAGGGCAGGGGCTCGTGGGTGTCGGTGAGGTAGCCGAATTTCTCGTGTTCGGTACCGATACGCCAGTCCTCGACGGGCTTGCAGCCGGCCTCGAGATATTCCGCGAGCTGTGCGTGGCTCTCGATCGGGCCGCCGCCGGATTGGGGAATGGACATGAGGGCGCTCCGAATTGTCTGGCCGTATCGCTTTGAAGGTCAGGCATGGGCGCTGCGCCCTGGCTTGTCAATGCAGACGGAGGTGTGTGGATTTGCACGAAGCCTTGCGCCAGATCTCCACCGGACGGGTGCCGTCGCGGCGCATCTCGGCCAGCATCCGCTCGGTCTGCAGGCCGGGCAGGGTGGCGAAGGCGTCGAACAGCGCGTCGGCGCCTTCGGCGTTGAGCGGGATGGCGAGCGGCTCCTGTCCGGGCTGGTGCAGCATCCAGTGCGGCGGCTTGCCGGTCGGGTCGAGGCTCAGCGCGCTAAGCGCATCAAGGTCCGCGACGCCGCCGGACAAGGGGCCGAAATAGGTGATGCGCCCCTCAAGCACTTGCACGATGCCGGGGCCGCCGCTGCCAATGCGGAAGCGGCCGCGCTGGATCCCCGCGACGATCAGCAGCACCCCGGCCAGCGCCACCGCGTAGCCGATCCAGTGCAGCAGCCCGCCACCGGTGAAGAATCCCCAGTAGACTCCCAATGCCAACACGCCGAGCCCCACCAGCGCCTCGCGCCATTGTGACAGCGCCGCCTTCGCCTCGGGCCGGATCATGCCCAGTCCCCGCTCTGCGACTGCCACAGCGTCAGCGCCGCCACCGCCGCCGTGTCGGCGCGCAGGATGCGCGGACCAAGGGCGATGACGCGGGTCTGTTCCATGCGACCAAGACGCGTGCGCTCGGCATCCGAGAACCCGCCCTCCGGTCCGATCAGGACCGCAGAAGGGGCAGGGGCGCTCGCAAGGGCTCCGGCGCGGCTGCCCGCCTCCGCCTCGTCGCAGAACAGCAACCCGCGCTCCTCGGGCCAGTCCGAGAGCAGCCGGTCGAGCCGCACCAGTTCCGCCACCTCCGGCACGAAAAGCGCGCCGCATTGCTCCGCCGCCTCGAGCGCATGCGCCTGAAGCCGGTCCTGTCGGATGCGCTCGGAATTGGTGAACTGGGTTTGCACCGGCAGGATACGCCGCACCCCGAGCTCCACCGCCTTCTCGACGATGAAATCGGTGCGCGCCTTCTTGATCGGCGCGAAGAGCAGCCACAGGTCCGGCGGCATTGCCTGCGCCCGCGTCTGCGTGTCGCAGACCGCGGTCCCGGCCTTCTTGCCGGCCTCGGTGATCTTGGCCCGCCATTCGCCATCGTGGCCATTGAACAGAAGAATCTCTCCGCCCGTGGCCATGCGCATCACGGAAAAAAGATAGTGAGCCTGCTCCCGTGTCAGCGGGACAGGTTGTCCCGCGCCCAGCGGGTGCTCTACAAACAGGCGAACCTTCGCAGTCATGAGGCGCACCATATGAGCCAACCGGAACCAACGCCAGAGGCAGACGGACAGGTCTCCGACGCCGTGCGCGGCAACTGGGTGGATCACTACGCCCCGGCCTGGAGCCGGCCCTACCTGCGGCTGTCGCGCGCCGACCGTCCCATCGGCACCTGGCTGCTGCTGCTGCCCTGCTGGTGGGGGCTCTTGCTGTCGATGGTCCATGACGGGCGGGCCTCGCTGTTCGACCTGTGGATCTTTGCCGGCTGCGGCATCGGCGCCTTCCTGATGCGTGGCGCCGGCTGCACCTGGAACGACATCACCGACCGCAAGATCGACGGCTCGGTGGCGCGCACCGCGTCGCGGCCGATTCCCTCCGGGCAGGTCAGCACCAAGCAGGCGCTGGCCTGGGCGGTGATCCAGTCGCTGGTCTCCTTCGGCATTCTCGTGACCTTCCCGCCCATGGCCATCGCGCTTGGCGTTCTGTCGCTGGCACCGGTGGCGATCTACCCCTTCGCCAAGCGCTTCACGTGGTGGCCGCAGATCTTCCTCGGCATCGCCTTCAACTGGGGCGCGCTGCTGGCCTGGACGGCACATTCCGGGAGTCTTGGCTGGCCGGCGGTGCTGCTCTACTTGGCCGGCATGGCCTGGACGCTGTTCTACGACACCATCTACGCCCACCAGGACAAGGAAGACGACGCGCTGATCGGGGTGAAATCCACCGCCCGCCTGTTCGGCGACGCCGCCACTCCAAAATGGCTGGCGGGCTTTCTGGTGGTCAGCGTCTCGCTGATGGGGCTCGCCATCGTCGCGGCGGTGCCGCGCGGCGAGATCCTGCAGCTGGTGATCCTGATCGGCGGGCCGTGGGCGATGGGCTGGCACATGCTCTGGCAGATGCGCCGGCTCGAGGTGAACGACCATGACCGGCTGCTGATGCTGTTCCGTTCGAACCGCGATGCAGGCCTTCTGCCTGTGCTGTTTTTCGCCGTTGCCCTGCTGGCTTGATTGCGTGAGCAGGGGGCGGGGCGTATCACCTCCGCCAGACCGACAAGAAGACCAATAAAAAGGAAGGAAGGCCGATGCGCCTCTCCAGAATCGCCATCCCAGCCGCCGCTCTGCTGATTGCTGCGGCGCTCTGCGTCATCACCGCGTTCTTTTCCGTCAGGCTGGTCGAGGACAGCTCGATCTCCGGTGTCGAGGAGGCGCTCGACATCGCCGAGCTCGACTGGGCCGATGTCGATGTGAACGGTCTGCAGGTCTTCCTGATCGGCGAGGCGCCGGACGAGGCGGCGCGCTTCCAGGCGGTGACGGTGGCCGGAACGGTGGTCGATTCGGCCCGGGTCATCGACCAGATGCTGGTGGCCGAGGCCGCCGATATCCGCCCGCCGGCCTTCTCGGTCGAGATCCTGCGCAACGATGACGGCATCTCGGTGATCGGCCTGATCCCGGCCAGCACCGACCGCGAGGACATGCTGTCGCGTTTCGAAGATATCGCCGGCCGCGACGGCGAGGTGGCGGACCTGCTCGAGGTTGCCGACTTCCCCGCCCCGGACGGCTGGGAGCCGGCGCTGTCCTTCGCGCTGCGGTCGCTCTCGGATCTGCCGCGGTCCAAGCTCTCGATCTCGGCCGAGGCGGTGGCGATCAAGGCGATGACCGAAAGCGAGGCGGACCGCCGCAAGCTGCTTTCCAACCTCGAGCGCCGTGCGCCGGAGGGGCTCGAACTGGCGCTGGATCTGTCGGCGCCCCGCCCTGTGATCACGCCCTTCACCCTGCGCTTCCTGATCGACGAGACCGGCCGCGCGCATTTCGATGCCTGCTCCGCCGATACCGAGGCCAGCCGGGATGCCATCCTTGCCGCCGCCCAAGCCGCCGGTGCCACCGAGGACGAAACCTGCCGCCTCGGCCTCGGCGTACCGAGCCGGCGTTGGGCCGACGCGGCGGTGCAGGCGATCTCGGCAGTCAGCGAACTCGGTGGCGGCTCGGTCACCTTCTCCAATGCCGACATCGCGCTGCTGGCGCTCGAAGGCACCGATCAGGGCCTGTTCGACCGCGTCGTGGGCGAGCTCGAGACCGGCCTGCCGGAGGTCTTCGCGCTGAAGGCCGTGTTGCCCGAGACGCCGGACGCCAAGGACGAGGGCCCGCGCGAGTTCACCGCGACGCTGAGCCCCGAGGGCTCGGTGCAGCTGCGCGGCCGGGTGCGCTCGGAGATCGCCCGCCAGACCGCCGACAGCCTCGCCCGCGCGCTCTTTACTTCGGCCTCGGTCTACACCGCCGCGCGCGTCGACGAGACCCTCCCGGCGAACTGGTCGCCGCGGGTGCTGGCCGGGCTCGAGGCGCTGGGGGGGCTGTCAAATGGCGTGGTGCGCGTGACCCCGGATCTGGTCAGCCTCTCTGGCAACACCGGCAACCCGGATGCCGAGGACGAGATCTCGGGCCTGCTGGCGGACAAGCTTGGCGAGGCCGGCGAGTTCGAGATCAGCGTCACCTACCAGGAGAAGCTGGACCCGACGCTCGGCATCCCGACGCCGGAGGAATGCGAGGCGCAGATCGTCGAGATCATCGGCGACCGAAAGATCAACTTCGAGCCGGGCTCGGCCAATCTCGACGCTTCCGCCAAGGACGTGATGGACGACATCGCCGAGCTGCTGAAGCTCTGCGGCGACATCCCGCTCGAGATCCAGGGCCACACCGACAGCCAAGGCCGCGAATCGATGAACGAGCAGCTCAGCCAGGACCGCGCGCAGGCGGTGCTCGACGCGCTGCGCAACCGGCGGGTGCTGACCGCCTCCTACCGGGTGAAGGGCTATGGCGAGATGCAGCCCATCGCCGACAACGGCACCGAGGAAGGCCGCGAGGCCAACCGCCGCATCGCCTTCCGCCTGATCCGGCCGGAACCGGTGGAAGAGGAAAAGACCGCGCTGGAAGAGCTTGAAGAAGCGGCCACGGAAGGCGATACGGAAGTCCCAGAGGCGGAACAAGGGACGGGTGAATGAACAGGGCCGAATTCGTGATCGCCACGGCGATCATTCTCTTCGTGGCCTTCTGCATGGGCTGGTTCGCCAACTGGCTCGTGCATCGGTTCAAGCGGGTGAGCCAGTCGGATGTCGACCAGCTCGAGCGCATGAGCCAGGAGCTGCACGAGGCCGAGGAGACGCGCGACCAGGCCATCACCTACCTGCAGCAGCGCGAGGCGGAGCTGACCAACCAGCTGGCGCAGACCGAGGCGGAGCTCTCGGCGGCCATGGAAGGCCTGCGCGAGGCGCGTCACGAGGCCGAGGAAATGCGCGGCTGGATCGAGCGCAACAAGGGTGGCGCCGCCTGACACCGTACCACGTGCCGGTCGCTGAATGAGCCGCTAACGCGGCACAGGTCGAGCCCCGCCCCGCCTGCGGCGGAACGGGGCGGCTGGAGCCTTTGGTGCCGTCTTCTTGCCTGCCGGGGCATGCGATCCGTGGCATATGGCCTTTCCTGAGTATTTGGGACGTAGAGAAGCAGGGGGCTGGTGCCCTTGTGCTCGCGTTGTGCTCGCGTTGTGCTCGCGTTGTGCGTTCGGCGGGCGGGTTTCCATTCCCGGCGGGGGGCCGTAAGAGGTGCTGGAAAGGAAGGTGACCGATGTCCCATGTCACGCTTGTGCGCCACGGCCAGGCCAACACCGCCGCGCGCGACGAGCGCTCCTATGATCGGCTCAGCGATCTCGGGCGGCAGCAGGCACGCTGGCTCGGAGAGCATATGCGCGGCACCGGTGAGCGCTTTGCCCGCGCCTATCGCGGGACGCTGACCCGGCATCGAGAGACCGCCGAGGAGATGGCGCTGGGGCTCGAGGTGGTGGCCGATGCCCGGCTCAACGAACTTGAGTACTTCACCATGGCGCAGCTCTGCGCCGAGCAGCACGGCGTGGCGATGCCCGAGAGCCGGGAGGCCTTTATCCTGCACCTGCCGCGGCTCTTCACCATCTGGCGCGAGGGCGGGCTCGAGGGCGCGCCGGAGAGCTTCGAGAGCTTCGAGACCCGGGTCGGGGAGGCGCTACACGAGATCGCGGGCGGCGAGGGCCGCGCGGTGGTGGTGACCTCCGGCGGCCTCATCGGCATGGCGATGCGGGTCACCATGGGGCTGGGCATGGGCGCACTGGCGCATGCCTGCCTCGCCATCGAGAACAGCTCGGTGCACCGCTTCCAGCCGCTGGCCACCGGGCTGGCGCTGACCCAGTTCAACGCCGTGCCGCATCTCGAGGCGCCGGGCCGGGCCTACGCGCGCACCCATCTCTGAGCCCCGGCTTTCGCTCAAGGGCCGGCTGGGATAGCTTGCGCGCAAACGGACGGAGCAGACACATGACACATCTCTGGGTGCGCGCGGAACAGCGCCCGAACGAGGAGCGGGTCGGGATCACCCCCGACGGCGCAGCCGCGCTGATCGCGCAGGGCATGCGCGTCACGGTCGAGGACAGCGCCACGCGGATCATTCCCACCCAAGCCTATCGTGAGGCCGGGGCCGAGATCGCATCCGAGGGCAGCTGGCCTGAGGCGCCCGACGACGCCCTGGTCTTCGGTCTCAAGGAACTGCCGGAGGATGGCACGCCGCTGAAGCACCGCCACATCATGTTCGGCCACGCCTACAAGGGGCAGCCGGCGGGCCAGGTGCTGCTGCAACGCTTCGCGGCGGGCGGTGGCACGCTCTACGACCTGGAATATCTCGTCGACCCCGACGGGCGCCGCGTGGCCGCCTTCGGCTACTGGGCCGGCTATGCCGGCGCTGCGGTCTCGCTCTATGCCTGGGCGGCGCAGCAGGGCGGGGCGGTCTGTGCGCCGGTTTCGACCTGGGGCGATGCCGCGGCGATGGAGGCCGAGCTTTCGTCCGCGCTCGCCGAGGCCGGTGCGGCGCGACCGCGCGCCATCGTCATCGGTGCGCTGGGGCGCGTCGGCACCGGGGCGAGCGATCTCTGTGAGAAGATGGGCGTCGCCGTCACCCGCTGGGACATGGCGGAGACCGCTCATGGCGGGCCATTCCCGGAGGTGCTCGACCACGCGCTGTTCCTCAACTGTATCCTCGCGCGCCCGGGCACGCCGGTCTTCGTGCCGGCCTCGGCGCCCACGGATCCGCGCAAGCTCGCGGTGATCGGCGATATCGCCTGCGATCCCGACAGCGATTTCTCGCCCGTGAAGGTCTATGACCGGGCGACCAGCTGGGAGGCGCCGGTGCTGCGCGTGCACGACACGCCGGCGCTCGACGTCATGGCGATCGACAACCTTCCCTCGCTGCTGCCGCTGGAAAGCAGCCACGACTTCGCCGGGCAACTCCTGCCCTGGCTGAAGCAGCTCGATGCCCTCGACGCGGGCGTCTGGGGGCGGGCGGAAGACACTTTCAACACTTACAAACCGGAGGCATGAGCATGATTCACTGGTGTGGAACGGGGCTCTCGGCGGTGCCGGGGCTACGGCGCCTGATCGAGAACGGCCACGATGTCATGGTGTGGAACCGCACCGAGACCAAGGCGCGCGAGGCGGTCGGCGACCTGACCAACCGCATCCTTGCCTTCGCCCCCGAGGCGGTGGAAGCGGCGGTGCAGCCGGGCGACGTGGTGGTGTCGATGCTGCCCGCGGACTGGCACGTGCCGCTGGCCAAGATCGCCATCGCCAAGGGCGCGCATTTCGTCTCGTCGAGCTACATCTCGCCGGAGATGCGGGCGCTCGAGGACGCGGCCAAGGCCGCGGGCGTGGCGCTGGTCAACGAGGTCGGGCTTGATCCGGGCATCGACCACCTGATGGCGCATGACCTTGTGCGGGCCTACCGCGAGTCCGATGCCTTCGATCCCGAGAACGCGCTCAGCTTCCTGAGCTATTGCGGCGGTGTGCCGAAGATTGCCAACGCCTTCCGCTACAAGTTCTCCTGGGCGCCGGTGGGCGTGCTGAAGGCGCTGCGCTCGCCGTCGCGCTCGATCAAGCAGTTCTCCGAGCTGAACGTGTCGCGGCCCTGGGACGCGCTCGGGCGCTACGACGCGCCGCTCGATCCGCCCGAGACCTTCGAGGTCTACCCCAACCGCGACTCGATCCCCTTCATGGAAGAGTACGGTTTCGAGGACGGCTGGAAGGTGAAGGACTTCGTGCGCGGCACGCTGCGCCTGAACGGCTGGGCCGAGGCGTGGAAGGACATCTTCGCGACGGTTGAGACGGCCGACGACGCGGCGCTGTCGAAGCTTGCCGACGACTTGCTGGCGGAAAACGCCTACGACGAGGGCGAGCCTGACCGCGTGGTGCTCTGCGTCTCTCTGAAGGCCGAGAAGGATGGAGAGGCGGTCTGGCACAAGACCTGGGTTATGGACGCCTGGGGCGACGAGCGCGGACTGGCCATGGGCCGTCTGGTCTCGGTGCCCGTCTCGCTGGCCATCGAGGCGGTGCTGAACCGCGAGATCGCGCCGGGTGTCTCGGCGGCGCCGTCCGATCCGAAGCTGGTGACCCGCTGGCTCGACGAGGTCCAGGTGCTGGCGCAGCGGCTGATGCGGGTCGATCTGGTCTGATCGGCCGACCTTGGAACCGGGAGAGGCCGGAGCGCTGCGAGGCGCTCCGGCCTTTTTCGTGTCGCGGGGCAGGGGAGAGCGCGTTGCGCAAAAGAAAAGCGGGCCCGAAGGCCCGCTTTCCGAAACGTATCGCGTGAGAGCTGTCGCTCAGCCGCCCCAGACGTAGACGGCGCAGAACAGGAACAGCCAGACCACGTCGACGAAGTGCCAGTACCATGCAGCGGCCTCGAAACCGATATGTTTGGTCGGGGTGAAGTCACCCTTCATCAGGCGCAGCAGGCAGACGAACAGGAAGATCGTGCCGATGATCACGTGCGCGCCGTGGAAGCCGGTCGCCATGAAGAAGTTGGCGCCGTAGATGTTGCCCGAGAAGCCGAAGGCCGCGTGGCTGTACTCGTATGCCTGAAAGATCGAGAAGATCACGCCCAGAACGATGGCGATGATCAGGCCCCACTTCATGTCCTGACGGTTGTTCTCGTGCACGAGGGCGTGGTGCGCCCAGGTCGCGGCGCAGCCCGAGCAGAGCAGGATCATGGTGTTGATCAGCGGCAGGTGCCAGGGGTCGAAGGTCTCGATGCCGGCGGGCGGCCAGACGCCGTCGACCGCGGGGGAGTTCGGGCCCATCGGGTACATGGCGTGCTTGAAGAACGACCAGAACCAGGCGAAGAAGAACATCACCTCGGACATGATGAACAGGATGAAGCCGTATTTCAGGCCGATCTGCACCACCGGGGTGTGGTCGCCCACGCGGCTTTCCGCGATCACGTCGGACCACCAGCCGAACATGACGTAGAGCACGCCGACAAAGCCCGCGAGGAAGATCCAGGGGCCGCTGCCGTGCATCCAGAGCACCGCTCCGAACAGCATGACGAAGGCCGCCACGGAGGCCACGAAGGGCCAGACGGAGGGGTTCAGAATGTGGTAGTCGTGGTTCTTAGCGTGCGCCATCTCGTTTCCCTCGTTGGATAGGCGTTCAGTTCACGGACTTTTCGTCCGCGTTGTTGGTATCGAGCGCGGCCTGCACGCCTTCGGGCAGGTCGATCTCGTAGAAAGTGTAGCTGAGCGTGATGTGATTGATGTGCTTGGCGTCCGGATCATCGACGATCTCGGGGTCGACGAAGAAGTTCACCGGCATCTGCACCCGCTCGCCGGGCATCAGCACCTGCTCGGTGAAGCAGAAGCACTCGATCTTGTTGAAATACCCGCCCGCCTCGTAGGGGTAGACGTTGTAGCTCGCCTGACCGGCAATCGGCTTGTCTGTGGGGTTGTAGGCCTCGTAGAAGGCCAGCCCGTCCTCGCCGATCTTCATCGTCATCTCGGTCTGCGCGGGCTTGAACTCCCACGGGAAGCCGCGCGCCTTGGAGCCGTCGAAGCGGATCTTGATCTCGCGGTCGAGAACGGTGCCGGTCGTGGCAGAGGCCACGTTGGTGGTGCCGCCAAAGCCGGTGACCCGGCAGAACCAGTTGTAGAACGGCACCGAGGCCCAGGCCATTGCGCCCATGAAGACCACCACGCCGACAAGCTGCAGCAGGGTCTTGTTCTTGTTGTCAGCCGCCATCCTGCACCCCCCTGTCGCCTTGCAGCGCACCTGAGATGTCGCCGCCGGTCACCTTGACCATGGTCATGCCGAAGACGATCACGATGAACGACACCAGCAGCAGGCCGACGCCGACATTGCGGCCAAAGCGGCGCTTGTGCAGGTCGTGTTGCTTGGAAATGCTCATGCCCAACCTCCCAGGCCGAACCGCGCGAGGCCGGCCTCGAGCAGGATGGCACCGAAATGCGCGAAGAGATAGAGCAGGGAAAGCTTGAAGAAGGCTTTCTCGGTCTTGAAGTTGTCCGCCTCGGAGGCGTCCTCGTCGCGGCGGAAGATCTCCCACGCGCCCTTCAGGAACAGCCCGTTCAACACCACCGCCACGGCGAGGTAGACCGGCCCGCCGATCGAGGTGAAGCCGGTGCCGATGGCCAGCGCGGCGAGCAGCACGGTGTAGACGAGGATGTGCACGCGGGTCGAGCGGCGGCCGTGGGTCACGGTCAGCATCGGCACGCCGGCATCGTCGTAATCCGAGCGCATGAACAGCGCCAGCGCCCAGAAGTGCGGCGGGGTCCACATGAAGGTCAGGCAGAACATCAGCACGGCCTCGATGCCGACCGATCCGGTCGCGGCGGCCCAGCCGATCATCGGGGGGAAGGCCCCGGCGGCGCCACCGATGACGATGTTCTGCGGCGTCGAGCGCTTCAGCCACATGGTGTAGATCACCACGTAGAAGAAGATCGTGAAGGCCAGCAGGGCGCCGGCGAGCCAGTTGGTGGCGAGCCCGAGGAAGACGCAGGAAAAGGCCGAAAGCGCGAGGCCCAGCCCCAGCGCCTCGCCCGGCTCGACCCGGCCGGCGGGGATCGGGCGCTTGGCGGTGCGCTTCATCACCTGGTCGATATCGGCATCCCACCACATGTTCAGCGCGCCAGAGGCGCCGCCGCCCACGGCGATGAACAGGATGGCGCAGAAGCCGATGAACGGATGCACCGGGACCGGCGCCGCCAGCAGACCGACCAGCGCGGTAAAGACGACAAGCGTCATCACCCGGGGCTTCAGCAGGGCGAAATAGTCGCCGAACTGCGCCTCGCCGGGCTGCGTGGTCTCGAGAGTGCTGTTGGTGCTGAGATCGGTCATCTGGGTCTTTGCTGGGTCAGTCAGTCAGGAAACCGGCGCCCCGCCTCCGGGGCGCCGGCCAATGGGATCAGGAGTTGGCCAGGAACTGGCGCACGTCGACATAGCCGCCGTCTTCCTGCGACGCCGCGAACCAGGCGTCATAGGCTTCCTGGCTGACCACCTTCACAGTGATCGGCATGTAGGCGTGGCTGATGCCGCAGAGCTCGGAGCACTGGCCGAAATACACGCCCTCGCGCTCGGCGTTGAACCACAGCTCGGCGATGCGGCCCGGCACGGCATCCTGCTTCACGCCGAAGGCGGGGATGGTCCAGGAGTGGATCACGTCGGCGCCGGTCACCTGCATCACCACGGTGGCGCCCACGGGCACGACCACGGAGGTGTCGGTTGCGAGCAGCCAGTCCTCGCGGCTGTAGCCGGCCTCGACCAGTTGCGCCTCGACCTCGTCGTTGAGACGGTTGTCGCCGCCGGTGGCGGGGGCGCCGATCATGTAGCCGTCATAGGCCAGATCGGTGCCGACATACTCATAGCCCCAGTACCACTGGTAGCCGGTCACCTTGATGACCACGTCGCCCTCGGGGATTTCCTGCTGCTTGAACAGCACCGGCAGCGAGAACGCGCCGATCACAACGAGGATCAGGATCGGGCCGATGGTCCATGCCACCTCGATCGGGGTGTGGTGGGTGAAGCTTGCCGGGTTCGGGTTGGCACGGCGGTTGAAGCGGATGAAGGCGTAAACCAGAAGACCCGCGACGAACAGAGAGATCGCCGTGATGATGACGAGAAGCATCCCGTCGAGCCATTGCAGATCGCGCGCCAGCTCGGTGGCGGCTGGCTGGAAACCGACGCCCCCCTGCTGCGGACGGCCGACCACTTCCAGGTCCTGGGCGATGGCGGGCGCGGCCAGAAGGCTGGACATGAGTCCCGTCAGCATCGAAATCTTACGCATGTGTCACCTGATCCGGTTGTCGTTCTTGTTCGTTCGCAGGAGGATGCAATCCGGGCGTCGCGCCCTGGAACAATCCTCCTCCCTCTTGTTCCGCTCTTTAAAAAGCACAGATCGTGCATCAAATAAACCAGGTCGCTTGCGGCAAAAAGGCGCTTTTTTGATCTGGATCAAATAATACGAGGAAAACATGACCGAACTGCCCTTCCGCCCCTTTGAAACAGCGCTTGACCTCGACCGGTCCCTGGTGCAACTGCGCGCCGCGCTGGAGGGGGCCGAGGACGGAGAGCTGTTTCTCGAGCGACGCCGCGCCGAAGCGCTGGTGCTGGATGACGGGCGAATCAAGACTGCGAGCTACGATGCTTCGGAGGGATTCGGCCTGCGCGCGGTGAATGGCGAGGTCACTGGATACGCCCATTCCACCGAGCTTTCCGAAGCGGCCATCCAGCGCGCGGCCGAGACCGCCCGGCTGGCGGTGGGTGATGGCGGCGGCGTTCTCGCCCCGGCGCCCACGGGCACCAATCGCACGCTCTATACCGATGCCGATCCGATCGCCGGCCAGTCCTTCCCGGTCAAGGTCGACACGCTGCGCGAGATCGACGCCTATGCCCGCGGCCTTGATGCGCGCGTGGTGCAGGTCACCGCCACCATTGCCGCGAGCTGTCAGGAAGTCGCGATCCTGCGCCCCGACGGCTCGCTGGTGACCGACACCCGCCCGATGACCCGCGTCACCGTGAGCGTCATCGTCGAGGAGAACGGCCGCCGCGAGCAGGGCAGCGCCTCGGGTGGTGGCCGCTTCCTGCTCGACGGGCTGATGACGCCGGACTCGTGGCAGGGCAAGGCGCGCGAGGCGCTGCGCATCGCGCTGGTCAATCTCGAGGCCGAGGCGGCGCCTGCAGGCGTCATGGACATCGTGCTGGGGCCGGGCTGGCCGGGCATCCTGCTGCACGAGGCGGTGGGCCACGGGCTCGAGGGGGATTTCAACCGCAAGGGATCGTCGGCCTTCGCGGGGCTCATGGGCCAGCGCGTTGCGGCGCCCGGGGTGACCGTGCTGGATGACGGCACCATCCCGGACCGGCGCGGCTCGATCACCGTCGATGACGAGGGCACGCCCGGGGCCAAGAACGTGCTGATCGAGGACGGCGTGCTGGTCGGCTACATGCAGGACCGGCAGAACGCCCGGCTGATGGGGGTGGCACCCACCGGCAACGGCCGCCGCGAGAGCTATGCCCATGCGCCGATGCCGCGCATGACAAACACCTACATGCTGGGCGGCGAGGCCGATCCGGCCGACATCGTCGCCGACCTGCAGGACGGCATCTGGGCGGTGGGATTCGGCGGCGGCCAGGTTGACATCACCAACGGCAAGTTCGTGTTCTCCTGCACCGAGGCCTACCGGGTGAAGAACGGCAAGGTCGGCGCGCCGGTGAAGGGCGCCACGCTGATCGGCGACGGCGCCACCGCGCTGCAGCACATCCGGGCGCTCGGCAATGACATGGCGCTCGATCCCGGCATGGGCAATTGCGGCAAGCAGGGCCAGTGGGTGCCCGTCGGCGTGGGCCAGCCCACGGTGATGATCGGCGGGCTCACGGTGGGCGGTTCGGGCAGCTGATCGACGCGGTTAGGCGCGTGGCGGGGAAAATCGGTTTTCGGTTTACCGCTGATTAAGGATGAGTGCGCTACACCGTGCCGAGCAAGCAGACGGGGCACGGGATGACCGAGGACAGCAACAGCTTATCTTCCACTCACCCCCCACTCCCACCCACCACGGAAGAGGATCGGTTCGACCGGCTCCGTCTCTTGCGCTCCCGCCGCGTGGGCGTTGCGACCTATTGGCGCCTGCTGGCCGAGCATGGCTCGGCCGCCGCGGCGCTCGAGGCTCTGCCGGCAGTGGCCGCCGCTGCGGGCGTGGAGAATTACAGCATCTGCCCCGAAGGCGTGGTGCAGGCCGAGATCGCCGCCGCGCGGCGACATGGCGCCCGGCTGGTCTGCCTGGGCGAGGCGGGCTACCCGCCGCTTCTTGCAGAGATCGATGATCCGCCGCCGTTTCTCTGGGTGGCCGGCGATACGGCACCGCTGATGCGTCCGGCGGTGGCGCTGGTGGGCGCGCGCAACGCCTCGTCGCTCGGCACCCGCATGGCCCGCGCTCTGGCGCAGGGGCTGGGCGCCGAGGGGAGGGTGGTGATCTCGGGACTGGCCCGCGGCGTCGATGCGGCGGCGCACGAGGCTGCGCTCGACACCGGCACAGTCGCGGTGATGGCGGGTGGGGTCGATATCCTCTACCCGTCCGAGAACACCCGCCTCGGCGAAGAGATCCGCGCCCGCGGTGGCGCGCTGGTCTCCGAACATGCGATGGGGCTGCAGCCGCAGGCGCGGCACTTTCCGGCGCGCAACCGCATCGTCTCGGGCATTTCAGCAGCCATCGTGGTGGTCGAGGCGGCGGCCAAGTCCGGCTCGCTGATCACCGCGCGCTGCGCCCTCGATCAGGGGCGCGAGGTGCTGGCCGTGCCCGGCCATCCGCTCGACGCGCGCGCTGCCGGCTGCAACATGCTGATCCGCGACGGCGCGCGGCTGGTCCGCCATGCCGAGGACGTGGCCGAGGCGCTGGGGCCGCTGCCGCAACCCGAGACGCGCCAGCAGAGCCTGCCGCTGGAGCAGCCGACGGCTTCGACCTCGCAGCAGGCGGCGAGGCGACGCACGGACCGCGCGCCCGTGATCCCCGCGCCCCCGCCCGAAAGCCGCTCGCTGGCGGAAACCGCACAGCTGCACCGGCAGATCCTCGACCGGCTCGGCCCCGCGCCACTGGCCGAGGATCAGCTGATCCGCGATCTCGCCGCGCCCTCCGATGCGGTCGCCCCGGCGCTCACCGATCTCGAGATCGATGGCCGCATCCGGCGCCAGCCCGGAGGGTTGCTCTCGCTCGTCTGAGTGGCACAACGGGCTGAAAGACCGGCACCTCAAGCCCGCGTCATCTGGCCCCGCATTGACATTTCCCCCTTGCACCCCACATCTTCCGCCGCCATACGCCCTCCGCGCTCAGCCTGTGGACGTATTTCCAGGAAAGGTGGTCATTTCATGCCCGTTGTCGTCGTCGAATCCCCGGCCAAGGCCAAGACAATCAACAAGTATCTGGGGTCCGACTACACCGTTCTCGCCTCCTATGGCCACGTGCGCGACCTGCCTCCGAAGGACGGATCCGTCGACCCGGAGGAAGACTTCTCGATGAAGTGGGAGATCGGAAACGACTCCCGCAAACACGTCGCCGCGATCGCCGAGGCGCTGAAATCCGACAACGCCCTGATCCTCGCAACCGACCCTGATCGCGAGGGCGAGGCGATCTCGTGGCACCTGAAGGAGGCGCTCACCAAGCGCCGCTCGATCAAGAAGGACACCGATGTCCGCCGGGTGACCTTCAACGCCATCACCAAGGCCGCCGTCACCGAGGCGATGCAGAACCCGCGCGAGATCGACGCGCCGCTGGTCGAGGCCTATCTGGCCCGCCGCGCGCTCGACTATCTCGTGGGCTTCAACCTCTCGCCGGTGCTCTGGCGCAAGCTGCCGGGCGCGCGCTCGGCGGGGCGCGTGCAATCGGTCTGCCTGCGCCTCATCGTCGAGCGCGAGATGGAGATCGAGGCCTTCAAGCCGCGCGAATACTGGCAGGTCAAGGCGCTGCTCAGCACGCCGCGCGGGCAGGATTACGAGGCGCGCCTCACCATGCTGGCGGGCAAGAAGCTCGACCGGTTCGATATCGAGAACGCCACCCAGGCCGAGATGGCGGTGCAGGCGGTGGCCTCGCGCAAGCTCGAGATCGCCAGCGTCGAGGCCAAGCCCAGCTCGCGCAACCCCTCGGCCCCGTTCATGACCTCGACCCTGCAGCAGGAAGCCAGCCGCAAGTTCGGCATGGGCGCGCGGGCCTGCATGAGCGCCGCGCAGCGCCTCTACGAGGCCGGCCACATCACCTACATGCGGACCGACGGCATCGACATGGCGCCCGAGGCGACTGCGGCCTGCCGCGATGCCATCGCCGACCGTTTCGGCAAGGATTACGTGCCGGGCAGCCCGCGGATCTACAAGAACAAGGCCAAGAACGCGCAGGAAGCGCACGAGTGCATCCGCCCCACCGACATGACCAAGGATGCCGCCAGCCTCAAGCTGCGCGAGGATGACCAGCGCAAGCTCTACGACCTGATCTGGAAGCGCACGCTGGCCTGCCAGATGGAGGCCGCCCGGCTCGAGCGTACCACCGTCGAGATCGCCAGCCCCGACGGCCAGGTCGGGCTGCGCGCCACCGGCCAGGTGGTGCTGTTCGACGGCTTCCTGCGGGTCTACGAAGAGGGCCGCGACGACGTCGCCGACGATGATGACAAGCGCCTGCCGCAGATCATGCAGGGCGAGGCCGCCAACTTTGCCAAGGCCGGTCTGCGCGACCAGTATGCCAAGGCCTCTGAGAAGGCCGACCCGGCGGCGGGTCCCGCGGCGATGATCTCGGGCAATGACGCGGTGCTCGGCACCCAGAGCTTCACCCAGCCGCCGCCGCGCTACACCGAGGCAACGCTGGTCAAGAAGATGGAAGAGCTCGGCATCGGCCGGCCTTCGACCTATGCCAGCGTCATCGGCACGATCCAGGACCGCGAATATGTCCGCAAGGAGCAGAACCGCCTGATCCCCGAGGACAAGGGCAGGATCGTCACCATCTTCCTGCTGAACTTCTTCCGCACCTATGTCGGCTACGAGTTCACCGCCGAGCTCGAGAACGAGCTCGACGAGGTCTCGGCCGGCGAGATGGATTACAAGGCGCTGCTAGGCAAGTTCTGGCGCGATTTCTCGGCTGCGATCTCGGAAACCTCCGAGCTGCGCATTTCCGAGGTGCTCGACGTGCTCGACGAAGCGCTGGCGCCGCAGCTCTACCCGCCGCGCGAGGATGGCTCCGATCCGCGCATCTGCCCGAAATGCGGGCAGGGGCGTCTGCACCTGAAGACCTCGCGCACCGGCGGCTTCGTCGGCTGCGGCAACTATCCCGAATGCACCTACACGCGCCCGATTGCGGGCGAGGGCGCCGAGGGCGAGGAAAAGATGTTGGGCCTCGACGGCGAGGACGAGATCTGGCTCAAGGCCGGTCGGTTCGGGCCCTATGTCCAGCGCGGCGAGCCGACGCCCGAGAACAAGAAGCCGCCGCGGGCCTCGCTGCCCAAGGCGCGCGGGAATTTCCTGCCCGGCTGGGCGCCCGATGACATGACGCTGGAAAAGGCGCTGACGCTGCTGACGCTCCCGCGCGAGATCGGGATGCATCCCGATGGCGGGGTGATCAAGTCGAACTTGGGCCGCTTTGGCCCCTACATCATGCACCAGGCCCCGGACGAGGAGAAGCCGGTCTATGTCAACCTCAAGGAATTCCAGGAGGTTTTCGAGATCGGCATGAACCACGCGGTGGAGCTTCTGGCCGAGAAGCGGGCCAACCCGGGCCGTGGCCGGGGCGGGGCTGCCAAGGTTCTCAAGGAGCTGGGCGAGCATCCGGACGGCGGCAAGATCGCGGTCTACGAGGGGCGCTACGGGCCCTATGTGAAGTGGGAGAAGATCAACGCCACGCTGCCGAAAGAGACCGAGCCGGGCGATGCCACGCTCGAGCAGGCGCTGGAGCTGATCGCCGAGAAGGCCGCCAAGAAGGGTGGCAAGAAGAAGGCCGCTCCCAAGAAGACCGCGGCGAAAAAGACCACTGCCAAGAAGACCACGGCCAAGAAACCGGCGGCCAAGACGGCTGCCGCCAAGAAGGCCGAGGACTGATCCCGAGCGAAGGCGCGTGATGGGCGGAAACCGGCCTGTTGCGCGCGGCCGCGCGGTTCCATGCCGCGCCCGCAAGTATATGTGATTGGAAATGTGTCTGCCTGTGACCCAGAGTCCGGGGCAGTTCCGTCACATCTAGCGAGAGCCATGTCATGACCGACACGACCTTCACCCGCCGTGCGCTGCTCGGCGCCGCCGGTGCCACACTGGCGCTGCCGCTGGTGCCGGCCCAAGCCCGCGCTCAGGCGGTCATCCGCAACAACATCTCCAGCTTTGTCATGCAGGACTGGCGCGACCATTTCGAGACGCTGGGTGTCTCGAGCATCGTGGCCGACACGAGCTCGCGCGCGCTGCACTACTGGAACGCCGACGGCAGCGATTACCGCGTCTACCCGACCTCGGTGCCCAAGACCGACGAGCTGACCAAGCGCGGCTATACCGAGATCGTGCGCAAGAAGGTGGGCCCGAGCTGGACCCCCACCGCCTCGCAGCTCGAGCGCTTCCCCGACTGGGAACCGATCGGCCCGGGGCCGGACAACCCCTTGGGAACCCACGCGATGTACTTGAGCTGGCCGGCCTATATCATCCACGGCACCCACGACACCCGCAAGATCGGGCGGCGCTCCTCGGATGGCTGCATCGGGCTCTACAACGAGAAGATCGCCGAGCTGTTCGAAATCTGCCCGATCGGAACTCAGGTGCGGGTGATCTGAGCCGTGTCCGTTTCGTGTTAGCGCTGAAGGCGGTTCCATCCGGGACCGCCTTCGTTGACTCTGGCTCTGCAGCGCGGCAAAACCCGTGCGAACAGCTTCAGGAGGGGAGAATTCCATGAAGAAAGTCTATGGCTCCGCAGCGGAGGCCCTCGACGGTCTGCTGCGAGACGACATGCTGATCGCGGCCGGAGGGTTTGGTCTCTGCGGCATTCCCGAGCTTCTGATCGACGCCATCGTCGAGAGCGGCGTGAAGGATCTGACCATCGCCTCGAACAATTGCGGCGTTGACGGGTTTGGACTCGGCAAGCTGCTCGACACCAAGCAGATCAAGAAGATGATGTCGTCCTACGTGGGCGAGAACGCCGAGTTCATGCGCCAGTACCTGTCGGGCGAGCTCGAGCTGGAATTCAACCCGCAGGGCACGCTTGCCGAGCGCATGCGCGCCGGTGGCTGCGGCATCCCCGGCTTTTACACCAAGACCGGCGTCGGCACCCAGATCGCCGAGGGCAAGGAAGTGAAGCAATTCGGCGGCGAGGACTACATCCTCGAGGAAGGCATCTTTGCCGAGCTGTCGATCGTCAAGGCGTGGAAGGCGGACACGTCGGGCAACTGCGTGTTCCGCAAGACCGCGCGCAACTTCAACCCGCCGGCGGCGATGTGCGGCAAGATCTGCGTGATGGAGGTCGAGGAGATCGTCGAGCCGGGCGAGCTTGACCCGGATCACATCCACCTTCCGGGCATCTTCGTGCACCGCATCATCAAGGGCGAGCACGAGAAGCGCATCGAGAAAGTCACCACGCGCAGCCGGGAGGACGCATAATGCCCTGGGATCGTAATCAGATGGCCGCACGCGCGGCAGAGGAACTCGAAGACGGCATGTATGTGAACCTCGGGATCGGCATCCCGACCCTCGTGGCCAACTACGTGGGCGACAAGGAGATCACGCTGCAGTCCGAGAACGGCATGCTCGGCATGGGCCCCTTCCCCTATGAGGGCGAAGAGGATCCCGACCTGATCAACGCCGGCAAGCAGACCATCACCGAGCTGCCCAAGACCGCCTATTTCGACAGCGCCATGAGCTTCGGCATGATCCGCGGCGGCAAGATCGCCGCGGCGATCCTCGGCGCAATGGAAGTGGCCGAGAACGGCGATCTGGCGAACTGGATGATCCCGGGCAAGCTGGTCAAGGGCATGGGCGGCGCGATGGACCTCGTGGCCGGTGTCGGCCGCGTCATCGTCGTGATGGACCACACCAACAAGCATGGCGACAGCAAGCTGCTGAAGGCCTGCAGCCTGCCGCTCACCGGCACCGGCGTGGTCGATCGCATCATCACCAATTTCGGTGTGCTCGACGTGGTCGAGGGCGGCCTGAAGATCGTCGAACTGGCCGAGGGCGTGACCGAGGACGAGCTTCGCGCCGCCACCGAGGCGACCATCGTCAACTGAGCGCCGCTGCGCTCGTGACCGGATCTGCGCGGCCCTTCGGGGCCGCGCTTTTCGTTTGGGGGGCTTCAAAGGGCAGGGCAAAAAAAACGCGACCGGGTCGGTCGCGTTTTCAGGTCTAGCGATCCGGAGACGGATCAGCTCTTGGTCTCGTCCGAAGCCGGCGATGCCTTGGGCGCCTCGGATGCCGCGGGCTTGGCGGCCGGTGCGGCGGCCGGGGTCTCCTCGGCAGCCTTCTTCGCCGGAGCGGGCGTCGGGGCGGGCGCGGCGGCAGTGGTCGCGGCTTTCGTCGCGGTGGTTGCCGTCTTCTTGGCTGCCGTCGTCGTGCGCTTCGCGGCGGTCGTGCTGCGCTTCGCGGTGGTGGTGGCGGCGGAGGCGGTCTTGGTCGCGGCCTTCTCGGTGGCCTTGGCGGTGGTGGCCGTGGTGGCGGTCACGTCGTCCGCCACATCCTTGCCCACCGACATCATCAGGGCCAGTGCGTCGCTCTGAGCCGACTTGGCGACATCGCCGTAAGCGGTCATGTGCTGGTTGAGGCTTTGCATCTGTGCCGAAGCGAACTCGGACATCGCCTGGGCGTAATCGGCCGGAGCCGGCTTGGCCTTGGCGAGGTCACCGATGCGGGTGAGGGTCTCCATCGTCCAGCCGACCGAAATGTCGGTGGTCTTGCCGGCGGCGTCGAGCGCGATCGCCGAGGCCTTCTCACTGATCCCGGCAGAGTTCTTCCAGGCGTCTTCGAAGGCGGCCATATCCATCGGGAAGGCGCCCATCATGTCTTTCATTGCGGCAGTGAAATCTTGCGTCGCGGCCATTGTGTCTCTCCTCCTTGGCAGGGTGATCTGGCGGAGAATCCGCCTTGGCTTACGCTTAGACAACATCGTTGCTGCGCTGCAGCATTGCAAGGGTTCTGAGGCCGTTTAGGGAGAAAATTCGCGTCTTGGGCGAGGCCTTGCCGACCGCGAAATCAGTCAATTTCCTGAAGAAAAACGTAAAAAAGGGCGGGTTCCGAAAGGAACCCGCCCCACGTCATTGCGCCGGTTTGGGAGGAGAGGGGCGCAATTCCGGCCCGGCCCCCGAAAGGGCCGGATGTTCGATTACTTCGAGGTTGCCTTCTGGGCAGCCGCGGTCATGTCGTCGGTGGCCTTCTTCATGGCGGCGGTGGCGTCTTCAGAGAAGTCCTTGCCGGCGGCCATCATCAGTTCCACGGTGTCCATCTGGACCTTCTTCGCGATCTCGGCGTAGGCGGCCATGTTCTCGGCAGCAACCTCGGCCTGAGCGGACGCGAAATCGGTCATCGCCTTGGCGTAGTCCGCCGGCTCTTTCTTCACCTTGGACATGTCGGCCAGCTTGGTCAGCGTGTCCTTGGTCCACTTGGCGGAGATCTCGGTCGACTTCTCGGCGGCTTCCAGAGCCACGGCCGAGAGCTTCTCGTTCAGCGTCGCGGTGGTCTTGAACGCTTCGTCCATGGCTTTGGTGTCCACGGGGAAGGCGCCCATCATGTCTTTCATCATGGCGGTGTAGTCTTGCGTCTTGGCGGCCATTTCAAAAATTCCTGTCTGTCTGCCTCGGGGGCCCACCCCCCGCATTCATCGGCTGACTCCAATATGCATGCTGCGGTGCAGCATTTCAAGGGTAATTTCTGCAATGCAGCATAACCCAGCAGTTGTGCGCACTTACTGGTTGGCTTTGACCTGTACATATGCGCCGGGCGCGTCGCAGAGCGGCGGATGCTCCGAATCGCCGACCGCGCGCGCGGGGACCATCTTGCCCGAGCGCTTGCGCAGCCATGCGTCCCAGACCGGCCACCAGCTGCCCTCGTGATAATCGGCGCTCTCGCGCCATTCGGGGGCCGAGAGCTTGAGGTCGGGGTTCAGGTAGTGGCCGTATTTCTTCTTGCTGGGCGGGTTCACGATGCCGGCGATATGGCCCGACTCCGAGAGCACGAAGGTCTTCGAGCGCGAGCCCATCTTCTGCACGCCCCGGTAACAGTCCTTCCAGGCGGCGATATGATCGGTCTCTGCGGTGACCGACATCAACGGCACGTCGACGTCCCGAACGTCGAGCGTCTCGCCCATCAGCTCGAACCGGCCTTCGGCGAATTCGTTGCGCTGGCAAAGCCCGCGCAGGTACTGCATCGTCATCCGCCCCGGCAGGTTCGCGCCGTCGCCGTTCCAGTAGAGCAGGTCGAAGGCCGGTGGCGTCTCGCCCATCATGTAGGAACGGATCGCGGGCGTGTAGATCAGGTCGGTCGAGCGCAGGAACGAGAAGGTGCGCGACATGATGAAGCTCTTGAGGATGCCGCTGGCCTCGATCTCCTTCTCGATGCCGTCGACGAAATCGTTCTGCAGGAACGGCACGAACTCGCCCTGATCGCTGAAATCGGTGAGGGCAGTGAAGAAGGTGGCGGACTTGATCTGCTTGTCGCCGCGCTTCTTCAGCAGCGACAGCGTGAGCGCCAGAGTGGTGCCGGCGATGCAGTAGCCCACCACGTTGAGCCGGTCGACGCCGCAGATCTCGCGCACCACGCGCATCGCGGTGAGGTAGCCGTCCTCGATGTAATCCTCGAGCCCGACATCGCGGTAGCTTTCGTCGGCATTGACCCAGCTCACCACGAACAGCGTGTAGCCCTGGTCGACGATGTAGCGGATCAGGCTGTTCTGCGGCTTGAGGTCGAGGATGTAGAACTTGTTGATCCACGGCGGGAAGATCACCAGCGGGGTCTCACGCACCTGATCGGTGGTGGGGGAATACTGGATCAGCTCCATCATCCGGTTGCGCCAGACCACCTTGCCCTCGGCAGTGGCGATGTTGCCGCCGACCTCGAAGGCCTCCTCGTCGACCAGCCGCACCACCAGCTCGCCATTGTTGGCCTCGAGATCCGCGACCAGGTTCTCGAGCCCCTTGACGAGGCTGTCGCCCTCGGTTTCCACCGCCTTCTGGAGCGCGTCGGGGTTGGTGGCGAAGAAATTGGTCGGCGCCATCATGTCGGTGATCTGCTGGGCGAAATAGCGCAGCCGGCGCTTTTCCTGCGGATCCATCTCCTCGATCTCGTCGACCGCGTTGCGGATCGCGTCGGCGTTGATCAGGTACTGCTGCTTGATGAAGTTGAAATAGGGGTGGCTGTCCCAGAGCGGGTTCTTGAAGCGCTTGTCGGAGGGGCCGGTATCCTCGGGCGGGGCGAGGCGGCCCTCGCTCAGCGCCTTCTGGGCTTCGAGAAAGTGGCTCAGGGACTTGCCCCAGTAGCCGACCTGTTGTTCGAACACCTTGGCCGGGTTGTTCATCCAGTCCTGCCAGTAGGCCTGCATCGCCTGCGCGTAGAGCAGCGGCTCGGGGCCGTGCAGGGCCGGGTTGATCGGCTTGCGCTGTGCCAGCGCCTCGATCAGGCGCTGCGACAGTTCCTCGATCTTCACGAGATTGGTGTCGAGTTTCTCGCGTTCAGGGCTGATCACCGTGGCTTTTGTTGTCATGTGCTCGAATCCCCCCTATCTTCCTTATCCAGAACGATAACGGCGCTGCAGCCGATGGCAAAGCGGCGAATTCATTTGACGTCGAAGCGGTCCGGGCTGCAAAGGAGGGGGCAGCCGGGGCTCTGAACGCTTGGGCGTGTCACGAGACAGGAGACTTCGTTCATGCGATTCATGGCGACCTACGACCTGATGGAATCCCTTCGCAACACCAATCAATGGCTCGGTGCCACCGCCAAGGCGATGGCATCCTACCCGGCCTTCGCGGCGATGCCGAACCCGGCGCTGACCTGGATGGCGGCCTGGGGCGAAGTGGCCGAGCGCAGCTACGAGCGCATGGTGGTCAAGCCAAGCTGGGGTATCCGCACCATCACCTGCAACGACGGCAAGGATCACCTCGTGCAGAAGGAGACGGTGCTCGAGAAGCCCTTCGGCAACCTCATTCATTTCAACGTGCTGGGCCGCGAGGAGAAGGCGCGCAAGATCCTGCTGGTGGCGCCGATGTCGGGCCACTACGCGACGCTGCTGCGCTCGACAGTGATCTCGCTGATCCCGGACGCCGAAGTCTATGTCACCGACTGGAAGAACGCCCGCGATATCCCGGTGAGCTGCGGCAAATTCGATATCGAGGACTACACGCTCTACCTGATGGAGTTCATGCGCCACATGGGCCCCGAAACCAACGTCATCGCGGTCTGCCAGCCGGCCCCGCTGACGCTGGCCGCAACCGCCTACCTGGCCGAGCTCGATCCCAAGGCGCAGCCGCGCACGCTGACCCTGATCGGCGGCCCGATCGATCCCAACGCGACCCCCACCGAGGTGACCGATTTCGGCCACCGCGTGACCATGGGCCAGCTCGAGGAATCGATGATTCAGCGCGTGGGCTTCAAGTACAAGGGCGTGGGCCGTCTGGTCTATCCCGGCCTGCTTCAGCTGACCTCGTTCATGGCGATGAACGCCGAGCGTCACTCCAAGGCGTTCAACGACCAGATCCTGCGGGTGACCCGCGGCGAGGCGTCCGATCACGACGCCCACAACCGCTTCTACGACGAGTATCTCGCGGTGATGGACATGCCGGCGGAGTTCTACCTCTCGACGGTGGAGCGGATCTTCAAGAACGGAGAGATCGCCGAGAACCGGTTCATGGTCGACGGCAAGCAGGTCGATATCGGCAAGATCACCGACGTGGCGGTGAAGACCGTCGAGGGCGCCAATGACGACATCTCGGCCCCGGGCCAATGCGTCGCGGCGCTGGATCTCTGCACCGGGCTGTCGGATGCGAAGAAGGCGGCGCATCTCGAGCCGGGCGCGGGCCATTACGGCATCTTCGCCGGCAAGAGCTGGCGCAACAACATCCGCCCGCTGGTGCTCGAGTTCATCGACGCCAATGCCGGCAAGCCGCGCAGCGCCGCCAACGCAGCCTGATCTGGTGGTGCGCCTGCGGCGCACAGTGTATCTCGGCCCCCGCTGGTGCGGGGGCCTCGGTGCGTCTGGGGCCATGACGTCTCCGACGGACGCTGGTGCCTGTGGAGAGGGACAGGCCGGTGAGGGGCCAGCCCCTCACGCTCCCCGGAGTATTTTCGACGAAGAGAAGGGCAGGGCGCCGCGCCTGATCTTCTCTACGTCCCAAATACTCACAAATGCTGCGGCCTTGGCCAAGGCCCGGGCGCCCGGTGGTCAGAGCCCTTCGAAGGCACAGAGCGCGTGCACATCCATGCCCATGGCGTCGAGCCGGGCGCGGCCGCCGAGATCGGGCAGGTCGATGATGAAGGCGCAGCCGATGATCTCGCCGCCCAACCGCTCCACCAGCTTGATGCCGGCCTCGGCGGTGCCACCGGTGGCGAGCAGGTCGTCAACCAGCAGGATGCGCTCGCCGGGCAGGATGGCGTCGTCGTGGATCTCGACCACCGCCTCACCGTATTCCAGCGTATAGGCCTCGGAGATCACGGCCCCGGGCAGCTTGCCCTTCTTGCGGATCGGCACGAAGCCGGCGGAGAGCTGGTGGGCCACCGCGCCGCCGAGGATGAAGCCGCGGGCCTCGAGCCCGACCACCTTGTCGAAGCGCATGCCGGCATAGGGGTGCAGCAGCTGGTCGACCGCCATGCGAAAGCCCCGCGGGTCGGCGAAGAGCGTGGTCACGTCGCGGAAGATGATGCCTTCATGCGGGAAGTCGACGATGGCGCGGATGTAGTCCTGGACCTGTTTTTGCTGGATCATGTCTCTCTCAGGCGCTGCGGCGGAGGGTGGCGGTGAAAAGCCCCATGCCGATCAGCGCGGCGCCGCCGGCGCGGGTCAGCCAGGCGATGACGGAGGGGCGGGCGATGGCGGCGCGCAGCCGGTCGGCGGCAAACGCGTAGGCCAGCGCGTTGACTGCGGCGAGGCTGACGAAGGTGGTCACGAGGATCGCGAATTGCGGCAGCAGGGGCGCCGAGGGCGTCAGGAATTGCGGGACGAAGGCGATGAAGAAGGCGATGCTCTTGGGGTTGAGCGCCGTCACCGCGGCGGCGTGTGTGAACACGCCCCGCGCGGTGACCTCGGTGCCGGGCAGGGCAAGCCCGTCCTTCGGGGCAGAGCGCAGCAGCTTGATGCCGAGCCAGACGAGATAGGCGGCGCCGATCCATTTCAGCGCGGTGAAAAGCGTTGCCGAGGCCATCACCAGCGCGCCGAGCCCGGCAAGCGACAGCGACATGGCTGTCAGGTCTCCGAGGGCCACGCCGGTGGCCGAGGCCACGGCGACGGAGCGGCCCTTGGAGAGTGCGTAGGACAGAACCAGCAGTACTGTCGGGCCGGGGATCAGCAACAGCGCGGTCGAGGCGGCAACGAAGGTCAGCCAGAGATCGAGGGGCATCGCAATGGAAATCCTTGGTTGCGCGCAGAGTGTCGCCTTGCGCACGGCCTGACAACAGGGATGCTGGATGGCGCCTGCGACTGTCCCGCAGATGCCGCACAGCAGGTCGGGATCTGCCACCCGACGCGCGCTGACTGGCGCTTCGGAACGGCGAGATAACCCCTGAGTTGAGCGAATCTGCAAAACGCGCTATTTTATGGGGTATTCACAACGCCAATTGCATTTTTTGACCCGGAGTATTGACGATGACAGCCTTCATCCGTGCCGGCCTGGCTGCCGCCGCTTTCGTCGGCAGCACCAGCGCAGCCCTGCAGGCCCAGCCCACACCGACGATCCCTGCGCCGCCGCCTGCGCCGACCGTGTGCCCGGCGAGCCACTACGAATGCGGTCCGGGCGTGTGCTGCCCGAAGATCGGGGGCTGAGCCGATGGTCAAGCCGGTGATGACCGCCATTGGCCTCACAGCCTTTCTCGTGGTCTGTTTCGCCCTGCTGACCGGGGTGAGCAAGATGGATGTTTCGATCAAGAACGAGATGCAGCGCCATCTTGGCAACGAGCCTCTCGAGGCCGGCGACATCGTGGCGCTGTCGCCGGACGGGACGCGCATCGAGGCGTTGCTCTGCTCGGTGGAGCTCAGCCCGGATCAGTCGCCCAACAGCGAGATACGGTCGCGCTATTACAATGTGCTCGACGCTGCCGAGGAAAAGGTCTTTGCCTTCGCGCGCCGCTCGAAGGAGATCTTCGGGCTCGGCTCGGGCGAGGCGCCCGTGACCGCGGCCTCGCTCACCGGGCTGTCCTTCACCGGCGAGGTGAGCCGGATCGAAGGCAGCCCGCAGAGCCGGATCCGCTCTGATTGCTTCTGCGACGTGGTGACTGCGGTGGTCGAGCGTAAGAAAACCGCCTGCATCGTCATCAAGTCGCTGGTCGAAACCCGGCTGCGCGAGGATTCGAGCCTGAGCCGCAACACGGTCGGCGTGAGCTTCCAGTCCGATCCTCTTCTGTTCAGCGAGCCCGAGCGCTTCGCCGCTGCCTGCCCGGATCTGAACCGGGGCGCCATTGCGCCGACCGGGGGCAGCTGCGCAGGGGCGAGCGGCTTCACCCTCGACGTGGTGGCGCGGGCCAAGGTCGGCCTGATCCGAGAGGTGCCGCTGCCCTGAGGCGAAGACAGGGGCTCAGCCCAGCACCCGCCCGGCCACCGCGTCGAGCCGTTTCAGGAGCGCGGGGTCCCTGTGCCCGGGCGCGGTGAGCAGCGCGTGGTCGAGTGCCCGGTCGCAGCCATGCGGGCAGGGCGCGCGTGAGGGGCCGAGATGGGCAGGCAAGCGCCCGACAAGGCGCCGCGCCTTCTCGGCGTTGCCGGTGAGGACGCGCACGATGTCCGAGACCTCGACGGCGCCGTGCTCGGGGTGCCAGCTGTCGTAATCGGTGACCATGGCGACCGAGGCGTAGCAGAGCTCGGCCTCGCGGGCGAGCTTGGCCTCGGGCATGTTGGTCATGCCGATCACGTCGGCGCCCCAGCTGTCGCGATACATGCGCGATTCCGCCAGGGTGGAGAATTGCGGGCCTTCCATGGCGAGGTAGGTGCCGCCGTCATGCACGGTGATGCCGGCCTCGCGCGCGGCGCCCAGGCAGGCCGCGCCGAGCCGCGGGCAGGTCGGGTGGGCGAGCGAGACATGCGCGACGCAGCCCTGCCCGAAAAAGCTCTTCTCGCGTGCGAATGTCCGGTCGATGAATTGATCGACGACGACGAAATCTCCCGGCGCCATCTCCTCGCGGAACGAGCCGCAGGCGGAGACAGAGATCACGTCGGTGACGCCGAGCCGTTTCAGCGCGTCGATATTGGCGCGGTATGGCACCGAGGAGGGGCTATGGACATGGCCCCGGCCGTGACGCGGCAGGAAGGCCATGGGAACGCCGTCGAGCGTTCCGGTCAGGATCTCGTCCGAGGGCGCGCCCCAGGGCGTCTCGACCGCCTGCCAGCGCTTGTCCTCGAGCGTGTCGAGATCGTAGACCCCGGATCCGCCGATCACGCCGATCATGGTGTTGCTCATGGGGCCTCCGTGCCATTGCCGCGTCCTTTGCGACAGAGTGCACCCGGCTGGCGCAGATGGAAAGGGCGGGGCGGAGTGGCGGGGGCCTGCGTCTCGCAGGCAAGGCGCGCAGGCTCGCGTGATCGACTGCGCCGCTGCGAAATCGGCCGCAGACCGGTACAGACGCGGCTCTGCGGGTCGAAACGCTGGCAATTTTCGCCGCGCTGCAGTATCCGCGCAGACGCGCAGCAGCAAAGCAACAGGACAGACTCATGGCAAAGGCCCTCCTGGCACGGTACGCCAGACGCATCTCGATGCCCGATCTCAGCATCGCCCCCACCACCCGGCTGACGCCGGGCCAGATCAAGACCGACGTGCTGTCGGGGCTCACGGTGGCGCTTGCCCTGGTGCCCGAGGCGGTGGCCTTCGCCTTCGTCGCCGGCGTGCACCCGCTGGTCGGGCTCTACGCCGCCTTCATGGTCGGGCTGATCACCGCCGTGATCGGCGGCCGGCCGGGGATGATCTCGGGCGCGACGGGCGCGCTTGCGGTGGTCATGGTGGCGCTGGTGGCCGATCACGGGGTGGAATACCTCTTTGCCACCGTGGTGCTGATGGGCATCCTGCAGATCTTTGCCGGGGTCATGCACTGGGGCAAGTTCATCCGGCTGGTGCCGCACCCGGTGATGCTGGGCTTCGTCAACGGGCTGGCCATCGTGATCTTCATGGCCCAGCTCACGCAGTTCAAGGTGCCGGGCAGCGCCGAGGTCTCGGGGCATGGCACGTCGGGTGGCGAGTGGCTCAGCGGCATGCCGCTCTACCTGATGCTGGCGCTGGTGGCGCTGACCATGGCGGTGATCTGGCTGCTGCCGAAGCTCACAAAGATCATCCCCGCGCCGCTGGCGGGCATCGCCGTCACCGCGGTGCTGGTGATCGCGCTGGGGCTCGACACGCCGCGGGTCGGCGACCTGGCCTCGATCCAGGGGGGGCTGCCGGCCTTCCATATCCCGGCGGTGCCGCTGACCTGGGAAACGCTCGAGATCATTCTGCCTTACGCGGTGATCCTCGCCGCCATCGGCCTGATCGAGAGCCTGCTGACGCTCAACCTCGTGGGCGAGATGACCGGCCAGCGCGGTGGCGCGAGCCAGGAATGCATCGCCCAGGGCGCGGCCAACACCGTCACCGGGTTCTTCGGCGGCATGGGCGGCTGTGCGATGATCGGCCAGTCGATGATCAACGTGAATTCCGGCGGCCGCACCCGCATCGCCGGTATCGCCGCGGCGCTGTTCCTGCTGAGCTTCATCCTCTTCGCCTCGCCACTGATCGAGCTGATCCCACTGGCGGCGCTGGTCGGCGTGATGTTCATGGTGGTGATCGGCACCTTCGCGTGGAACTCGCTCCGGATCCTGTTCCGCGTGCCGCTGATCGACGCCTTCGTCATCGTGCTGGTGACCGTGGTGACGGTCTACGAGGACCTCGCCGTGGCGGTGGTCGTGGGGGTCATCGTCTCGGCGCTGGCCTATGCCTGGAACAACGCCCGCCGCATCCACGCGCGCAGCTACACCACGCCCGAGGGGGCCAAGGTCTACCAGGTGCAGGGGCCGCTGTTCTTCGGCTCCGCCGAGGGCTTTGCCGAGATCTTCAACGTGGCCGAGGATCCGCAGACGGTGATCGTCGATTTCGCCGACAGCCGGGTGGTCGACCAGTCGGCGCTGCAGGCGATCGAGGCGATGGCGGCGAAATACGAGGCCGCCGGCAAGCGTCTGCAGCTGCGCCACCTGTCGCGCGACTGTCATCGGCTGCTGAGCAAGGCCGGGCACCTGATGGTCGACAGCGACGACGACCCCGATTACGCGCTGGCGGTGGATTACCACG
This sequence comes from Salipiger bermudensis, assembly GCF_017309175.1. Classification (NCBI taxonomy): domain Bacteria; kingdom Pseudomonadati; phylum Pseudomonadota; class Alphaproteobacteria; order Rhodobacterales; family Roseobacteraceae; genus Salipiger; species Salipiger bermudensis. Next base: position 65,920 of record NZ_JAEKJV010000010.1, read on the forward strand.
TGCGCACGGGGATCCTTGGCGGGCACTGAGCGCCGCTGCTGTTGCGAGGGATTGCGCCGCGGGCTACGCCCGCGTCGCCAGGGGGGCGCGCACCTTGCGGTGCGCGCCCCGTTTGGTTGCGGTCTATGGTCTGCCGGCAGTGGGGGCTTGTGGCGAGGGCCGTTTCGGGGGCGCTGCCCCCGTCCGCGCGAGGCGCGGACTCCCCCGGAGTATTTGTCGACGTAGAGAAGGGGCGGGGCCGGGCCTGTGGCGGGCGGGCGCGCGCTCAGGCCGGAGGTGTCATTCGCCGGGACGTTTGAGCTCGAAGACCTCGCGGATCACCGAGTAGTCGCGGTAGCCAAGCCGGGTCAGCGGCTGGAAGGTGGTCACGTCGAAGCGCCCGTCGACGAGGCAATCGTCGCGGAGATGCACGCCGGTGACCTCTCCGAAGGTGACGAAATTGGCCGCGCCCGGCAGCTTGACGATCTCCACGACCCTGCATTCCAGTGCCGCCGGTGCCGCGGCCACGCGCGGGCAGTCGATGGTCTCGCATTCGGCCTTCTCGAGCCCGGCCAGTTCGAACTCGTCCTTGCCCGCCTCCCAGGGACCGGAGGTCAGGTTCATCGCGTCGCGCATGGCGAACTCGACGATGTTGACGCAGAACGTGCCGGTCTCGCGCAGCTGGGCGACGCTGTCCTTGGTGTCGCCGCGATCGTCCTTGGTGGAGGTCGAGGAGAACATCACCTGCGGCGGCACATAGGCCACTGCATTGAAGAAGCTGTAGGGCGCGAGATTGTCGCCCATCGCGCCACGGGTCGAGATCCAGCCGATCGGGCGTGGCGTGACGATGGCGTTGAACGGGTTGTGGGGCAGGCCGTGGCCATCCTCTGGGCGGTAGAACATTGCTGTCCTCTCAACTGTTTGCAGCTATATGCTGAAACAGATAGGCCGGATCGCGGATGAATGCACGGGAGAAGCGGCGCTGTTCACGCTGTCACAGGAAAAGCCGGGGGACTGGTGGGAGGTCGAGGCGCTCTACGACCTGAGCTTTGCCCCCGGGCGGACGCTGCTCTCGTCCTACCGCCTGCGCGACGACGTGCCGCCGGTGGCCGAGCTGTGCCGGGTGGCGCGCGATGAGAGCGGCATCCTCGGCGGTGCGATCCGTTACTGGCCGGTGCGCATCGGGCACTGGCACGCGCTGCTGCTGGGGCCGGTGGCGGTGCACCCCACGGCGCAGGGCGAAGGGCTGGGCGCGGCGCTGATCCGTGACACCGTCGAACGCGCCCGGGCGCTGGAATGGTCGCGGGTGCTTCTGGTGGGCGACGAGCCCTATTACAGGCGCTTCGGGTTCGGGCATCTGAGCGGAGTCGAGATGCCGCCGCCCACCAATCCCGAGCGGATCCTCGGGCTCGAGCTGGTGCCCGGCGCCTTGCAGGGCGTGGCCGGTGAGGTCACCCGTTACGCTTGATTTCCGGCGCCGAGCACCGATCTTCTCTTGGAAGAGAAGGAAGGGCCGCCATGACCGGAACGGAGCTTGTCGCCGTGGACACCAGCAAGGAGATCGCCGCGCTCGCGCGCCGCTACCGCTCGGCGGGGGGCGTGGGGTTACAGGTGCTCAACATCATCGGCGGGCAGGCCGAGAACCTGCTCGAGCGGTTGCCCGACAAGGTCAAGGACCGGCTCGAGACCGCCACCGAACGGGCGCTCGAGACGGCGATGCGCGCCGCCGCCGGGTCGCGCGGGGTGGTGCCGGACCAGAAGAGCTGGCTCAACACCGCGCTGACCACCGCCATGGGCGCGGCTGGCGGGGCCGGGGGGCTGCCGACGGCGCTGGCCGAGCTGCCGGTGACCACGACGGTGCTGCTGCGCGCCATCCAGGGCATCGCCGCAGAGCACGGCTTTGATCCGAACGATCCCGAGATCCGGCGCGAGTGCCTGGTGGTGTTCGGCGCGGCGGGCCCGCTCGAGCATGACGATGGCGCCGACATGGGGTTCCTGTCGGCACGGGTCACGCTGACCGGCACCACGGTGCACGGGCTGATCCGGAGCGTCTCGCCGAAGCTGGCGGCGGTGATGGGCCAGAAGCTCGCGGCGCAGACCGTGCCGGTGCTCGGGGCGGCGGCAGGGGCGGCGACGAACTTCGCCTATACCAGCTACTACCAGCAGATGGCCTTCGTGCATTTCGGCCTGCTGAAGCTGGCGCGCGACAGCGGTCAGGAACGCGCCGCGCTGGTCGACGCGCTGCGCGCCGAGATGCGCCGGGGTTAACCACTTTTTCGGGTTTCGGCGCTAGTCAGGGCAGGCGGGGCGGCAAAGCCGGTCCGCTCGGCGCTCTGGCGAAGGTGCGGGCTGCGGGATGTTCAGCTGGTGCCGGCGGTCTTGTGGACCCTGCTCGCCTTGGGGCCGGTCCCGCGCAGAATGTGCGGGAAGTGTCTGTGGCCAGAACGGCGCACGGCGCGTCCATGATCGAGGGGGCGTCCGACCAGAGCGATCATCTGGTTGGGCGCTTTTCCAAAGCCCGGCGGCGACGGGGATGAACGGGGCACGGCCTGCGCACGGGGTGATGGGCCCGGGCAAACGGCGCGGGGAGGGCGCGACCGGGGCTGGCGGCCCGGCTCAGCCGTTCCAGCGCAGGTATTCGAGAACCGACTCGCGGACCGATTGCTCACCGCGCTCGCGCGCGTCACAGATCACGTCATAGAGCGCATCGAGATCGGTGCGCATGATCAGGCTCTTCACCGGCCCGATGGAGGCCGGGCGCATCGACAGGCGGTGCAGGCCGATGGCGGCGAGGCAGACCGCCTCGATGGGCCGGCCGGCATCTTCGCCGCAGAAGCTCAGCGGCGTACCGGTCTCGGAACAGCGCTGCACGATCTGCTCGAGGAAGGTCAGGAAGCTGACATTGAGCGTGTCGTAGCGCCGCCGCACACGCTCGTTCTCGCGGTCGGCGGCGAAGAAGAACTGCTTGAGGTCGTTGCCACCGATCGAGATGAACTCGACATCCTCGAAGAATTTCTTCGAGGCATAGGCGAGGCTCGGGGTCTCGAGCATGGTGCCGATGGTGACCTTCTCGGGGACCGCGTGGCCGAGCTTGCGTTCGATGGCGAGGGCCTTCTCGACCTCGGCACGCGCGGCTCGGAATTCCTCGTATTGCGCGACGAAGGGGAACATCACCGACAGCGGCCGCCCGCCGGAGGCGCGCAGCAGGGCCTGGATCTGCATCCGCATGACGCCGGGCTTGTCGAGCCCGACGCGGATCGCCCGCCAACCGAGCGCCGGGTTGGGCTCGTCGGTGGGCTTCATGTAGGGCAGCACCTTGTCCGAGCCGATGTCGAGCGTGCGGAACACCACCGGCTTGTCACCGGCGGAATCCATCACCCGCTTGTAGACCTCGACGAGCTCGGTGCGGCGCGGCATCTGGTTGCGGATCAGGAACTGCAGCTCGGTTCGGAACAGCCCCACGCCTTCTGCGCCGGAGGTCGGCAGCGAGGGCAGGTCGGCCAGCAGCCCGGCATTCATCAGCAGGTGCACACGCCTGCCGCAGAGCGAGATCGCCGGCTTCTTGCGGATCGAGGCGTAGCGTTCCTGCGCCTGCGCCTGCATCGCGATCTTGTCGCGGAACGCGGTGACCACGCTGTCATCGGGGCGCAGGTGGACCAGCCCCTGATCGCCATCGACCATGATGTGATCCCCGTTCAGCGCCTCGTTGGTGACGCGACCGGCATGGATCACCAGAGGGATCGCCAGTGCCCGCGCCACGATTGCCGCATGGCTGCCGACGGAGCCCTCCTCGAGCACCAGGCCCTTCAGGCTGCGACCGTAGTCCAGCAGCTCGCCGGGGCCGATGTTGCGGGCCACCAGGATCGGATCGGCGGGCATCTCGGCGCCGGTTTCGCGGCCCTGACCTGTGAGGATTCGCAGCAGCCGGTTCGACAAGTCGTCGAGATCGTGCAGCCGCTCGCGCAGGTAGGGATCGGCGACCTGGCTCATGCGGGCGCGGGCCACGGATTGCTCCTTCTCGACCGCCGCCTCGGCGGAGAGACCGCGATCGATGTCCTCCTCCATGCGGGCGCGCCAGCCCTTGGAGTTGGCGAACATGCGATACGCTTCGAGCACCTCGAGCTGCTCGCCGCTGGCGCCCTCGAGCATCTCGTCGACGCTGACGCGCAACTCCTCGACGGCGGCTTCGAGCCGGTCGCGCTCGCGCTGGGGATCGTCGGTGACGAGGTTGGTGACCACGACGCGCGGCTCGTGCAGCCAGACATGGCCCTCGGCGGTGCCTTCCTGTCCGGTGATGCCGCGGATCATCGCCGGCTGGGTGTGGCGCGCCTTGAGCGCCGCGCCCTCGCCGATGAAGGCACCAAGCTCGGCCATCTCGGCCAGCACCATCGCCACCACTTCCAGCGCATAGATCTCGTCGGAGGTGAACTCGCGCTTGTCCTTGGTCTGCACCACCAGCACGCCGAGCTTCTCTCCGAGCCGCTGGATCGGCAGGCCGAGGAAGCTCGAATAGATCTCCTCGCCGGTCTCGGGCATGTAACGGAAGCCACGCTCCGAGGGCGCGTCAGCGGTGTTGACCATCTGCCCGGTGCGCGCGACGCGGCCCACAAGGCCCTCGCCGAGCTTCATCCGGGTGTGGTGCACCGCTTCCTGCTTCAGGCCCTCGGTGGCGCAGAGCTCGAGCGTCTGCTCGTCACGGAACAGATAGATGGAGCACACTTCGGTGCCCATCGAATCCGCCGTCAGATGCGTGATCTTGTCCAGCCGCTCCTGCCCGGCCGCTTCTTCGGCCATGGTGTCGCGGAGCCGGCCAAGCAGCTTGCGGCTTTCGCTTTCCGTGCCGTCCGGCATGGTGATCAGACCTGTCCCCGTCGCAATATCAGGACGACCCGGGATACTCTCAGGCCGCCTTCTCCAGTTCGAAGGCATCATGCAGTGCCTGAACAGCGAGTTCCATGTATTTCCGGTCGATTAGGACAGAAATCTTGATCTCGGAAGTTGTAATGACGCGGATGTTGATGCCCTCGTCGGACAGCACCTTGAACATCTTCGCGGCCACGCCGGTATGCGAGCGCATCCCGATGCCAACCACCGAGATCTTGCAGACGTCGGTGTCGGCCACGAGGTCGTGGAAATTGATGTCGCCGGCGTCCTTGGACTTCTTCAGCGCCTCTTCCGCGCGCGCCACCTGGTTGGTGGGGCAGGAGAAGGTCATGTCGGTGCGGCCATCTTCCGAAATGTTCTGCACGATCATGTCGACATTCACGCCGGCCTCGGAGAGCGGGGTGAAGATGGCGGCGGCGATGCCCGGACGGTCGGCGACCGAGATCAGGGTCATCTTGGCTTCGTCGCGGGAATGGGCGACCCCGGAGACAACGTTCAGTTCCATGATTTCCTCCTCGTCGCAGACCAGCGTGCCGGCCTCGTCGGATTGTTCCTCGAAGCTCGAGAGCACCCGCAGCTTCACATTGTAGCGCATCGCCAGCTCGACCGAGCGGGTCTGCAGAACCTTGGCCCCGAGAGAGGCCAGCTCGAGCATCTCCTCGAACGCGATGCGGTCGAGCTTGCGGGCCTTGTCGCAGATTCGCGGATCGGTGGTGTAGACCCCGTCGACATCGGTGTAGATGTCGCAGCGCTCGGCCTCGAAGGCGGCGGCGAAGGCGACGGCGGTGGTGTCCGAGCCGCCACGGCCCAGCGTGGTGATGCGGCCCTCGGGCGAGATGCCCTGGAAACCCGCGACCACGGCCACCCGCATGCCCTCGCCGAACTTGCGGGTGATGTTGTCGGTGGGGATGTCGACGATGCGGGCCGCGCTGTGGGCGCTGGTGGTGTTGAGCGGCACCTGCCAGCCCTGCCAGCTGCGCGCGGGGACGTCCATTTCCTGAAGAGTCATGGCCATCAGGCCGGCGGTGACATTCTCGCCCGAGCTTACCACGGCGTCATATTCGCGCGCGTCGAACAGCGGCGATGTCTCTTCGACATAGCCCACGAGCTTGTTGGTCTCGCCGGACATGGCCGAGACGATCACGATCACGTCGTAGCCCTTGGCCACCTCGACGCCGACGCGTTTGGCAGCGCGGCGGATACGATCGAGCGTTGCCACGGACGTGCCGCCGAATTTCATCACGAGAACGGGCATGGGAGTTTCCCCGGATGGCCTTGAATCAGGCGCGGTTTACGCGCAGGCAGCGTTTCGCGCAAGAGGCTCAAGCGCTTGGGGCTGGGGTGCCGGGGCACCGCGCACGTCGCTCACCGGCGGCGATAGTCCACCGCCTGCAGCCTGCCGTCGTTGACATGGGTCTCCTTGCCCGGGACGACGTCGGTGTTCTGCGCCGTCACCGCACGCCAGCCCTCGGCCCCACGTTGCAGCACGAAGACGAGGATGGTCTGGCGCGGCCCGGCAGTGCCGCCATCGGGCCCGCGCTGGCCGCTGAGGGTGAAGCGGCAGCGCACCACCGCGTGGTCGGGGCCGAGCCGCCGAGTCTTGATGCGGCCCGGGCGCAGCTCTGTCTCGGCGAAGAAGCTCTTGAGCGCGTAATCGTGGGGCTTGGCAATGGCGTCGCGCCCGGTCCACCAGAGCCCGGTGACGTTGACGAAATCGGCATCCTCGGTGAACAGCGCAGCGATCTGTGCGCCCTCGCGGCTGGCCCAGGCGCGGGCGAACGCGGCGGGGAAGTGCTGCGGCTCAGTAGGGATGGGCGCGGCCATCCCAGGTCTCGAAGCAGCCGGTGGTCTCGAGGCTCAGCGCCTGCAGCCGGTCGGCGAGGCCGGTGGCGGCTTCCGCGGGGGTGATCTCGGCGGCGGTGCCGCCCATGTCGGTCTGCACCCAGCCGGGATGGTAGATGCCCACCGCGATGCCCTCGGGCTTGAGGTCGACGGCGAGGTTGCGGCCGAGATTCAGTGCCGCGGCCTTTGAGGCGCGGTAGATGTAGCTGCCGCCCGGCGCGCGGGTGTGCGAGGCCATCTGCGACGAGATGATCATGATGCGCGGCGTGGCGCCCCGGCGCAGATGCGGCAGCAGCGCCTGAACGGTCAGGAACACGCCGGTGACGTTGGCGGCGAAACTCTCGGCCCACATCGCGGCGGGGTAGCCGCCCTCGAGCGGCTGGCCCTTGTCGAGATAGACGCCCGCGTTGCAGACCAGCGCCTCGAGCGCGACACCGTCGAGGCGCTCGGCCAGGGCGGCGACCGAGGCCGGATCGGTCACGTCGAGGGTCTCGAGCCCATCGCCGCTGCGGGCAGTGCCGATGACATCGCAGCCCCGCGAGGCCAGCTCGAAGGAGAGCGCCGCGCCGATGCCGCGGTTGGCGCCGGTGATCAGGGCGCGCATCAGTTCGATTTCCGCGTCGGCAGGAAGGGCAGGGGGGCGACGGGGACGCCTTCTTCGATCAGCTTCTTGGCTTCGTCTCCACGGGTCTCGCCCCAGATCGAGCGCGCCGGGGCGTCGCCGGAATGCATGGCGCGGGCCTCGCGGGCAAAGTCGCGACCGACGTAGTCGGAGCTCTTCTCGATCTCCTTGCGCAGCTCCTTCAGGGCCTGCTCGGCCGGATTGGCCGGGGCAGAGAGCGGCGCCTCTGGCGCGGTCCTCGCCTTCTCGCTGCCCACGTTGACGCGCGGCGCCATGAGCTCCTTCTCGACCTCTGTGGAGCCGCAGACGGCACAGCTCACCATGCCGGCGGCGTGCAGCTTGTCGAAGGCGCTCGCGGACTGGAACCAGCTGTCGAAGCGATGGTCCTGCGCGCATCTGAGAGAATACTGGATCATCTTATTTTTCCGGGATTACACTGTAATACCTAGTCGTTCGGGCAGGAATATCAAGCCGAACTACCGTCCAAGCGCGGCGGGGTCGAAGCGCTCCAGAAGCTTTGCGAGCTCCTTTTCCTTGACCATCGAGGCGGCTTTTCTGCGGCTCACCCAGCGGCGCTTGCGCTCGCCGCGCTCGGGAAAGCGCTTTTCGAGCTTGCGCACCTTGACCGGAAAGACCAGCGCGAAATGCGGCTGCGGGTTCGAGCGTTTGCGATAGGCAAAGCCGCCGATGCAGTTGTCGGTGGCCTTGCCCTTGACGCCGGCCTCTTCCCAAGCCTCGCGGGCGGCGGTCTCCTCTGGCTTGCGGCCGCTCATCGGCCAGCCCTTTGGGATCGTCCAGCGATGCCCGCTATGGCTGGTGATCATCAGGATCTGCACCTTGCCGCCGTTCAGCCGGTAGCACAGCGCCGCATATTGCAGGCGGCGGATCTTCTTGATGCGGGGGGTCTTCAGGACCTTGCGGACCGAGGCGTTGGGCATGATGTCGCTTCTTCTGAGTCTCAGCGACCATGCATCCGCTACTCGGGCGGGTCCAGCCGTTGCGTGATCGCAGCGACGAGTTGCGCCATGTCGGTGGCCGGCTGGAGGGTTTCCTGAGCAGCCCGCCCAAGTGCGTCCTGCCGCTCGGACGCGGCGAGCCGGGTGAGGGCATCGGCCAGCGCCGTCGCATCGGTCACCTCGATGGCGGCGTGGGCGGCGGCGAGCCGGGCAAACGGCGCGGCGTGGTTGGCCACGTCGGGCCCGTGCAGCAGGGCGGTGGCATAGGCTGCGGGTTCGAACGGCGTGTGCCCGCCGCGATCCGTCAGCGTGCCGCCGATGAACAACCGTCCCGCAAGCGGGTAGAGCAGCCCCATCTCGCCCAGCGTGTCGGCAAGGTAGACCTCGCAACCCTCCGGCGCCTCTCCCTTGCTGCGGCGCGCGCAGCTCAGCCCGGCCTCGCGGATCAGCCGCTCGACCGCATCGCCGCGCTTGGGGTGACGCGGCGCGAGGATCAACCGCAGCTCGGGTTCACGCGCCTGCGCCAGCTTGTGCGCCGCCAGCACGATCTCTTCCTCGCCCTCGTGGGTCGAGGCGGCAAGCCACGTGTGTGTCCGATCGAAACCGGCGGTCAGCGCGGCATCTCGGCGTGGATCAGGGGCATAGAACTCCTTGAGGTTCAGCACCGGCCCGGCGGCCGCCAGCGGCAGTCCGGCAGCGAGGTAACGCTCCAGCGAGCCGGCATCCTGCGCCGAGACATAGCTCAGCCGGCCCAGCACCCCCGGCAGCAGCCTTCCGAACAGGCGCCAGCCCTTGGCGGTGCCCTCGCTCAGTCGGCCGCCGATCACGAAGACCGGGCCGGGGCAGGTGTGGATGCGATTGGGCCAGAGCTCGGATTCCAGCGTGACATGCGCCCGCACGTCCCAGTCGCGATGCATCCGCCGGGCCACCCATCCAAGATCCAGCGGCGCCAGCCGCGCGGGCAGGCCCCAGCTTTCGGCCAGCGCCACGCCGCCCTCGGAATTGCAGGTCACGAGCAGCGGCAGGTCGGGCCGGGCCTCCTGCAGCGCGGCGATCAGCGGCTTGGCCGAAGCCAGCTCACCGTTCGAGGCGGCGTGCAGCCAGAGATGCGGTCCGGGCCGGGCGGGGCTTCGGGCCAGCCGCTGGCGCAGGGCGGTCCAGTCGCGGCGCAGCACGAGACGCGCCAGCACGAACGTGGCAAAGATCGAGACGATCAGGCGATAGAGCAGCATGGCACCCCTTTCCGACGCCCGGCGGCGCCCGCGCGGGGCTTAGGACGGGCCGCGCCGCGAGGCAAGCGGCAGAGGTTTGCGGGGCGCTCAGGCCTCGAGCTCGGCGTCCCAGTAGAGAAAGTCGATCCAGCTGTCATGCAGGTGATTGGGCGGGAACTTGCGGCCGACATTCATCAGCTCGGAGGCGCCGGGCTGGCGCGGGATCTTGCGCAGCGACATGTTGGCCTTGCGCAGCGATTTCGAGCCCTTGCGGAGGTTGCAGGGCGCGCAGGCGGCGACCACGTTCTCCCAGCTGGTGACGCCCCCGGCGGCGCGTGGCACCACGTGGTCGAAGGTCAGTTCGCCCTTCGAGCCGCAATACTGGCAGCAGAATTCGTCCCTCAGAAAAAGATTAAAGCGCGTGAAGGCCACGCGCTTTCTCGGTTTTACGTAATCTTTCAGCACCACGACGCTCGGGATCCTGAGCGTCATCGAGGGGCTTCGGACCTCCTCGTCGTATTCGGCGATGATGTCGACCCTGTCGAGGAAGGCCGCCTTCACCGCTTCCTGCCAGGGCCAGAGCGATAGCGGGTAATAGGAAAGAGGCCTGTAATCCGCGTTGAGCACCAGCGCCGGATGCTGCTTCAGCGCCGATGGTTCCCTGACGAAATGCGTTCTGAAATTGCCGTCCATGGAGTGACTCGTTCCCTGCCCTGACTGCCCGTTCGAAGCACCAGAGCGGGACAGCCCGCCCCAGTCTTCAACCACTATATCTCGCGTTTGCCCTCTGGCAAGCCTCGCAATATGCGGTGTCGGGCTCTTGGCTACCCTGTTTTCGTAAAGCTCATATGACAGGCAGTTGCGGGCGGTAAGCGCCGCCGGTGCGGGGGCATCCTTGGACTGGAGCAGAGGGCTGGCTCGCGCGCATGGACCTTGGGGGCCGTCTCTCGGGGCTGCGGCGTCATCCGAAGCTGCCGTTTGGGCTGCGCGCGGTGATCGGCTGTCTCGAGCCCTCTACGGACACCGGGTGGACAGGCCGATCACGGCGCATCATCGACTGCACCGCTTGTCCGTCAGGTCGCGCCGCGTTCCGATGAGGATCAGCCCTCGCCGCCCAATGACTTGCGAAACGCTGCAATGGTCATCTCGATCAGCTGTCGATGGATTGCCGCCCGAGAGGCGCCCTCGCCATCGGTGCAGATCGGATCCTCGATGCCTTCCTCCAGCGCAATCTCGGCAGCGTTCGGTTTGCATTCCGCAAACATCGACGCATGGCTGGCGTCTTCGACCACTTGGTAGTCCGCGCGAGGCATTGCCTTCGCGATACCCGATGCCCGAAGGGTCTCCGGGATCTCGGAAGGGGGGCCGAGGTTCACGATGGACACAGGGACCGAGATGTCGGCAAGCGATGACGGGGCGAAGATATCAGCCGGCGCGGGGTCGATGGCCATGGCGAAACGCACCCGGGGGTCGCTGTTGTCGCGTCCGACGAGCGACTTGTCCATCGCGTGGAGATCGACCCCGCTCTGCTGCACCCAGCTGCACAGGGAGGGATTGCTTTCGCCGGTGTCGCAATAGCCGGCAAAAAGCTCGGGATCGAGCCTAGCCCCGACCGTGGACAGGGCGCTGTTGCCACCCATCGACAGGCCCAGAACCCCGATCCGATCGCTTGCAACATGCGGATGGAAGGTTGGGTCCTTCCCGATCGCGTCGAGCGCTTGCGAAAGGTCGGATGGCCGGAGCCAGAGCTTCATGGTCTCTTCTGCCGACCGATCCCTGCCGGTGTTTCCGGGATGCGTCGGGGCGACGACGATAAAGCCGTCCTCGGCCAGTGGCGCCGCGATCCAGCTCATCGCCTCGGCCCGGCCCGCTAGGCCCGCTCCGTGGGACAACAGGACGATAGGGAATGTGCCGTCGCGTATCGGCGCCCCCTGTCGGGCCTCGGTTCCCTCGAAGAAAATGTTCTCACCCAGCGTCACGGTCTCGCCGCCCTCGGCGGCAGGATACCAGATCGTCACATCCAGATCGGGCTCGCGTTCATCAGACACGACCGAACGTTTCTCCATGCCAGCGAGGCCGTCGGCCGCGAGCAACTGGCCGCACGATGCGATGACAATCATAGCGCCGAGGCCAATCAATCGTGTCATCGAGGTCATGCTGAGGCTCCAAGGGACTGGCGAGTAATCTGTTCTTGGACAACCGGTAGTGTATGTGACGGCATCCGCCAAGTCCGACAGCGGCGTTCTCTGCAAAACAGCCACTCGCGCGAGCCCCGATGGATGGCTGCGTCGCGTTGGCCAGCCCGATCACGGACACCGCCCCTGATACGCAGGGCAGGGCGATGTGGGGGGCTCCACATGCGGGTTTGGTGGCGCCTGGAGGGCCGGCCCTGACACCATCGGCGCGAACGACGCACGCTCGCGGTTGAGCCTGGGCCCCTAGCTCCCCGGTGGAGCGCCGAGGTCAGCCCGGTGGGGTGGCCTCTTCGGGATAGGTGGCCTGACATTGTGCCACGTCGGTTTCGGCGGCCTTGCGCAGGGCGGGGATGGCTTTGGCAAGTTCGGCATCGCGCGCCTGCAGCGCCTCGGCATCGACCGGGATGCGGCGTGTCACCGGCTGTGTGTCGGTGGTCCAGCAGGGATAGATCCCGCCGCCGCTGCGGCACCATCTCTGTCGTTCGACCTGCCGAAACTCGGTCTTGTAGGTGTAGCCGCGGGCAAGATCCTGCGCGATCCTGCTGCGTTCGGACACGGCAGAGCGCCACGGCGCGGCGGCGTCGCGGATGCAGGCTTCGCGCGGGGTGGCGCAGGCGGAGAGGGCAAGCAGCCCGATCAGGGGAATGGCAGCAGTGAGTCTCATGGCACCACCATATACCGGAAGGCGAGCGCGTCGATTGTCTCATATCAAACAGGTGACTATCAAACTGGCCACGATCGCCGTCCGCCACGCCGAAAGCTGTCGCGCGCCGGCATCGGGTCATTGGCCCCCGCCATGCCGCGTCATGGCATGCGCGCCATTGGGCAGGGCCGCGACGGAAGCGCCAACTGTCTGCGTTTCATCCTCGACGCGGCGACGCGCGCCGGGATAGTCATGAGCCGAGGGCCGAACCGCTCGTTCATCGGTCAGAGCGGGCCCGGCGGTCCGAGATCAACCGGAGCCCGTGCGCCAGGCCGCGTACTCGGCAGCCCGGAGGCAGGATGCTCAATAGGGGGCGCGGCCCTCGCAGAAGGAGAAATGACGATGAAATACATCGCCCTCATGGCGCTGGCAGCGCTGCCGCTTTCGGCCTGCATGGCAGAAGAGACCCCGGCCACAGGCGATCCTGCGGACACCTGCGGCATGTCCGGGTACAGCAGCCTGGTCGGCACGAACGTGGCCGCCGTGACCCTGCCCGCGGACAAGGTCGTGAGGGTGCTCAAGGAGGGCCAGCCGGCGACGATGGATTTCCTCGAGGATCGCCTCAACATCGAGACCGACGACGACGGCATCATCCTGCGCCTCTACTGCGGCTGAGCGGCTTCATGTCGCGCGCGTGACCCGGCGCCAATCCGCCGGTTCGTGCCGCCAGGCGGCGGAACCAAACGCTGTCACGGTGGGTTGTCTGGTCAATAACGGGGACGTGAGCGCCCCGCGGAACAGAGACCAGACAGAAGGATATCCGATATGAAAACCGGACCCGTTATCGCCGTTGCCGCCGTTGCCGTCGCCGTGATCGCCATCGGCTCCTACATGATCGATTTCGACGTGACCGACGAGGGCGCGCTGCCCGATGTGGACGTCTCGGTCGAGGGCGGTGAGTTGCCCGAGGTCGACGCCGAGGTCGGCTCGATCGAGACCGGCACCACCACCGAGACCGTGGAAGTTCCGGATGTCGACGTCGATGTCGACACCGAGGAAGCCCAGATCGAACTGCCGACCGTCGAGGTGAACCCGCCGTCGGACGACAGCTGATCCCGCGTCCCCCGGACGTAAGGCACATCAAAGCCCCCTTCGCCCACAGGTGGAGGGGGCTTTTTTCTGTCCGTCCCGGCCCGGTATGGGGCGCGCTTTAATGGCCCGTTTACCAATCCCGGTCCATTCTGCGGTCAGGAGGGCGAGACGATGCACCCGGTCGACGAATTACACCACCTGCGCCGCGAGATGTCGAAGCTGAAGACACGGGCCGACGCATTGCGGCATGACCTGCTCGAACGCGGTGCGCCGCGCCGGAGCAACGCCTTCGAGGTCAGGATCACGACGACCCGGCGACGGACGTTCCTGAAAGACCGGCTCCCGCCGGAGATCCTCGAAGATCCGCGCTACTGGTCTGTGAACTCCACGCAAACCCTGCAGGTGGTCGCCCTTGCGGACGAACCCGACCTTTTCGAGAAAGATGCCGACGACTTCGAAGTCATCGAGAGATGGAGTGCCGCCCCCTAGCGCTTGCGTCGCTTCACGTTGCCGCCGCGCTGGCCCGGGCGGCCCGCGGTCGAGCGGCCGGCCGCCTTGGTTGCCTCTTCCGAGGCGCGGTCCACCGCCTGCTGGCGCGCCAGCGGATCGTCTGCCACCGCGAGGTCGACCGCCTCGAGCCGCTTGATCTCGTCCCGCAGACGGGCCGCCTCCTCGAACTCAAGGTTCTCGGCCGCCTTGCGCATGTCGGTCCGCAGCCCGTTGAGCACGGTCTCGAGATTGGCGCCCTGACGCTTGGGATCGACGGTCGCGGTGACGCGGTTCATGTCGACATCGCCCTGGTAGAGCCCGGCGAGAATGTCGTCGACATTCTTCTTCACGGTCTCGGGCGTGATGCCGTGCTCCTCGTTATAGGCGATCTGCTTCTGGCGGCGTCGGTCGGTCTCGGCCAGCGCCCGCTCCATCGAGCCGGTGATGCGGTCGGCATACATGATCACCCGGCCCTCGGCATTCCGCGCCGCGCGGCCGATGGTCTGGATCAGCGAGGTCTCGGAGCGCAGGAAGCCCTCCTTGTCGGCATCGAGGATGGCCACCAGTCCGCATTCGGGGATGTCGAGCCCCTCGCGCAGCAGGTTGATGCCGATCAGCACGTCGAACGCCCCGAGGCGCAGGTCGCGCAGGATCTCGATGCGCTCGATCGTGTCGATGTCCGAGTGCATGTAGCGCACCTTGATGCCCTGCTCGTGCAGGTACTCGGTCAGATCCTCGGCCATGCGCTTGGTCAGCACGGTACAGAGCGTGCGGTAGCCGTCCTGTGTCACCTTGCGGATCTCGTCGAGCAGATCGTCGACCTGCATCTCCACCGGGCGGATCTCGACCTGTGGGTCGAGCAGGCCGGTGGGGCGGATCACCTGTTCGGTGAAGACGCCGCCGGATTCCTCAAGCTCCCACGCCGCGGGGGTTGCCGAGACGAAGATCGACTGCGGGCGCATGGCGTCCCATTCCTCGAACTTGAGGGGGCGGTTGTCCATGCAGGACGGCAGGCGGAAGCCATGCTCGGCGAGGGTGAACTTGCGCCGGTAGTCGCCGCGATACATGCCGCCGATCTGCGGCACCGAGACGTGGCTCTCGTCGGCGAAGACGATGGCGTTGTCGGGGATGAACTCGAACAGGGTGGGGGGCGGCTCGCCCGGCGCACGGCCGGTGAGATAGCGCGAGTAGTTCTCGATGCCGTTGCACACGCCGGTGGCCTCGAGCATCTCGATATCAAAATTGGTCCGCTGCTCAAGGCGCTGGGCCTCCAGCAGCTTGCCCTCCGAGACCAGCTGGTCGAGTCGCTGCCGCAGCTCCTTCTTGATCTGGATGACGGCCTGATTCATCGTGGGCTTCGGCGTCACGTAGTGCGAGTTGGCGTAGACGCGAATGCGCTCGAAGCTGCCGGTCTTCTGCCCGGTGAGCGGGTCGAACTCGGTGATCGCCTCGAGCTCCTCGCCGAAGAACGACAGCCGCCACGCCCGGTCCTCGAGGTGGGCGGGCCAGATCTCGAGACTGTCGCCGCGGACCCGGAACGAGCCGCGCTGGAAGGCCTGATCGTTGCGGCGGTACTGCTGCGTGACCAGATCCGCCATCACCTTGCGCATTTCGTATTCGCTGCCGGCGTGCAGATCCTGCGTCATGGCGCCGTAGGTCTCGACCGAGCCGATGCCGTAGATGCAAGACACCGAGGCCACGATGATCACGTCGTCACGCTCGAGCAGGGAGCGGGTGGCCGAGTGGCGCATCCGGTCGATCTGCTCGTTGATCTGGCTTTCCTTCTCGATATAGGTGTCCGAGCGCGCCACGTAGGCCTCGGGCTGGTAGTAATCGTAATACGACACGAAATACTCGACCGAGTTGTCTGGGAAGAAGCCCTTGAACTCTCCGTAAAGTTGTGCGGCCAGCGTCTTGTTGGGGGCGAGGATGATCGCCGGGCGCTGCGTCTCTTCGATCACCTTGGCCATTGTGAAGGTCTTGCCGGTGCCGGTGGCACCGAGCAGCACCTGGTTGCGCTCGCCCTCGTCGATCCCCGAGGACAGCTCGGCGATCGCGGTCGGCTGGTCGCCGGCGGCGTTGAACTCCGTATGCATGACGAAGCGCTTGCCGCCTTCGAGCTTTTCGCGCTCGCGCACGTCCGGGGCAGGGGCGTGCAGGACGGGCTGGGACTTGTCGGAATGGGCATAGGGCATCGGGCGCGGCTCCTCGGGCGGACGGAGAGGAGAATTGATGCCGCGGGGGCGAGATTCAAGGGGGTGGGGCAAGGTGCCGTCAAAACGGGCAGACAGCCGGGGTCGGACGGCGCGTGCCCTAACGGGTTGAGCCGTCGGGATTTTGCTTCCATGCGCGCCGAAAAGCCCGCATTTGCGCGCGGCGCGACACACTTTTTCGTTGTATAATCCGGGTTTCAAAATCTACCTTTTGAAGGCAAGCAGCCGGCCTGGGCCGCCAGAGGTCACGATACCCACCCCTCGCTCCCCCTGTGCCCTTCCGGTCGGACCGGCCGCTGTTTGCACCAGATTCGCCGCCATATGCCGATGATTTGACGACAAGGCGCCGCTGATCCCTTGCCCTGATCGGCCAAATTCCGGATAACGCTGGTGATCTTCAGGAGGGATTCCATGCGTGCACGGATCTACCAGCCGGCCCGGACCGCGATGTCGTCGGGTCAGGGCAAGACGAAACACTGGGTGCTCGAATTCGCCGCCAGCGCGCCGCGCGAGGTCGATCCGCTGATGGGCTGGACGTCGTCCTCTGACACCCAGAGCCAGGTGCGGCTGCGCTTCGACAGCAAGGAAGCGGCGCTCGACTATGCCAAGGAGAACGGCATCGAGGCCACAGTCTCGGAGCCGAACAAGCGCAAGCCCAACGTGCGCGCCCGCGGCTACGCCGAGAACTTCGCGGTGGATCGCCGGGGCGCCTGGACGCACTGAGCGCCCGGAACGGTGCGATCGGGCCCGCGCTTGTGCAGGCAGACAAGGGCGCCCACCGGGCGCCTTTTCCATATCCGGGAGGGGGCATGGAGTTTCTTTTCGACGGCGATCCGGCCGCACGCGCGACCATCCTTCTGGCGCATGGCGCCGGGGCGGCGATGGACACGCCGTGGATGGCTGCGGTGGCGGGAAAGCTTGCGGAGCGTGGTCTCCGGGTCGCAAGGTTCGAGTTCGCCTACATGGCCGGGCGCCGCAGCGGCGGCTCGAAGCGCCCGCCGCCAAAGATCACGCTGCTGGCCGAGGAATACCGCGCCGCGATTGCGGCGCTGCCGGGAGATGGCCGGCTGATCATCGGCGGCAAGAGCATGGGCGGCCGCGTCGCCAGTCTGATCGCCGATGAGCTGTTCGCGGAGGGTCGGATCGCGGGGCTGCTCTGCCTCGGCTACCCGTTCCATCCCACCGGCAAGCCCGAGACGCTGCGGACCGAGCATCTCGCTGCGCTGCGCCCGCCCACGCTGATCTGCCAGGGCACGCGCGACCCGTTTGGAACACGGGAGGAGGTGGCGGGCTACGACCTTTCGCGGGCCATTGTCCTGCACTGGCTGGACGACGGCGATCACGATCTCAAACCGCGCAAGCGCGAGACCGGGCTGACGCTCGACGATCACCTTTCCAGCACAGCCGATGCCATCGCGCGCTGGACCCTGGACCTGGCCTGAGCTCAGGGCGCGGAACACGCGCGCCCGGACATCCCGGATACGCAGAATCTTTTACGGGACCGCGGCGAGAGGCCGCCGGACCGAGGGCGCAGAGCTTGCTCTTCGCACCTGAACGGGGTCAGTGTGCCGCAGGGGACGAGGCTGAGCCTCGGGACGGAGGAAATCCTTTGAGCACAGAAAGAGATATGAGCGTGCCGCGCCAGATCGGCACCGAAACCCGTGGCGCGCTGGGGGTCATCTACCTTCGCAATGCGCCGGTGAACGCACTGGGGCATGCGCTGCGCACGGCGATCAGCGATGCGCATACGGCCTTTTGCGCCGATCCGGACATCAAGGCCATCGCCTTGGTGGGGCTGCCGAAATTCTTCTCGGCCGGGGCCGATATCCGCGAGTTCGCGACCGGTCGCAAACCGCCTCTGCTGACCGAGGTGATCGCGCAGATCGAGGCGGCGCCGAAGCCGACGCTGGCGTTGATCGGCGGGGTCTGCTTCGGCGGCGGCTTCGAGCTGGCGCTGGCTTGCGACATCCGGCTCGCGGCGCCGAACGCGCGCTTCAGCTTCCCCGAGATCCGGCTCGGCAACATTCCAGGCGCTGGCGGCACGCAAAAGCTGCCGCGTCTGGTGGGCGGGCCAGCTGCGCTCGACATCATCGTGACGGCCCGCGAGGTGCGCGCCGAGGAGGCCGCGGCGCTCGGGCTCTGCGCCGAGGTGCTCCCGGATCTCGAGGCCGCCCTGCTGCGGGCCGAGGCGATGGCCGCTGCGGGGATCGAACGCCAGCCCATCGGGGCGCGCGCGGTGCCGGGCGATATTTCCGAGATGGACGCCGCCGCAGAGACTGCCCTGGGGGCGGCGCGTGGCGCACTGGCGGTGACGCGGGCGGTCGAAGGCGTGCGCATGGCCTATGACACGCCGCTGGAGCAGGGGCAGGCGTGGGAGCGCGAGACCTTCATCGAGCTCAATGCCTCGGACCAGTCGCGGGCGCAGCGGCACGTCTTCTTTGCCGAGCGCGAGGCGCGCAAGGTGCCGGATCTGCCACGCGACACCGCGCCGCGCGAGATCACCCGCGCGGCGGTCGTGGGCGCGGACAGCGCGGGCGCCGGCATCGCCATGTGCTTCGCAAGGGCCGGGCTGCCGGTGGTGCTGATCGACACGGACGCGGCTCAGATCGAGCGGGCGCGGGCGCGCATCGCGGAGCTCTGGGATCAGGCGCGTGATGGCGGCGGGATCGACGGTCCCACGCTTGCGGCGCAGCGGGCGCGGCTGGAGCTGTCGACCGAACTGCACGCCGCGGCCTCGGCCGATGTGGTCGTGGCGGCTGGCTCGGAGGACATGACGCAGACGCAAGAGATCTTCTCGGCGCTCGACCGCATCTGCAAGCCGGGGGCGATCCTCGTCAACAATGGCGCGACCCTCGATCTGGACAGCATCGCGCAGGCGACCACTCGGCCCGGCGATGTCATCGGGATGCATTTCTTGCACTCCGATGACGCGGTGCCCCTGCTCGAGGTCGTGCGCGCGGCAAGGACCGCGCCAGAGGTCGTCGCCACGGTGATGGCGCTGGCGCCACGGCTGGACAAACAACCGGTGCTCGTCGGGGTCTGCGACGGGCTTGTGGGCAACCGCATGGTCCGCGCGTTCGGTCGCGAGGTGCAGATGCTCGTCGAGGAGGGCGCCACGCCCGATCAGGTCGATGCGGCGCTCGCCGGTTTCGGCGTCGACATCGGCCAGCAGCTCCGCGACGCTTGTGCCGGGGCGCAGGGCCAGCCGCCGCGCGCGCCGCTGACGGAGGACGAGATCCGCCGCCGCTGCCTGTGGCAGCTGGTCAACACGGGCTGCCGGCTCCTTGAGGAGGGCATCGCCCTGCGCGCCAGCGACATCGACGTGATCTTCGTGCACGGCTACGGCTTCCCGCGCTTCAGGGGCGGGCCGATGCACCATGCCGAAGCCGTCGGGCTTTCGAAGGTGCTGGCAGACATCCGTCACTATCAGGAGATGCTTGGACCGCGTTGGGCTCCCGCGCCACTGCTCGAACGGGCGGTCCGCGAAGGCCTGTCGCTCGATGCCGCGATGACGTCGGAGGCGGTGGCCTGAGCGGACATCCGGCCCGTGCCGGGCTCAGAGTGCCGGGGTCTCCTCCTGCGGCGGGCGGTTCTAGCTCCCTGCCGCGAGCGCCTGACGCATGTCGAAGACGGTGGCGCGCATCGGCATTTCGTCGACGCGCACCAGGCCCTCTTTCGCGCGTTGGGTGTCGACGATGGTGAACATCACGATGAACAGGAAGCCCGAGAACACGAACATCCGCCATGTCAGCCGGCGTCCCAGCAGCCCGGCGCGGTTGCCGAGCAGGAACAGCCCCATCATCGCCGAGGCCAGCAGCACGAGGTGGGTGACCTCTGACATCGGACTGGTCGTCATCTGCAACCGGTAGAGATGCGCGTCGATGGCTTCGTTCACGGCACCGGCGACGAAGGCCTGTATCGGGGGCGGCACCGGGTCTGCGGTCGCTTCGAGAGTCAAAGGCCAGAGCCGGGCCTGCGCGGCGAGCGAGCGGTCTAGGAAGGCCTGTGCCTCCTCCTGCGAGGCCAGCGCGCCATTGCCCGGCAGAAGCCGGGTCTCGGTATAGTCGAGCAAGGCCTGCTGCAGCGGCAGGCGTCCGGTTTCGGGCAGGTAATCGGCGCGGAGGAAGGCGGTGCCGAGCGCAGCCGCCTCGTTCACAGTGGCGGCCTTTCGCGCCTGCGCAAGGCTCAGCGCGTCGCCGAAGCTGAAGGCCAGCAGCAGGCCGAGCAGGGCAAGGATCGCGGCAAGGGTCGTCTCGCCAACGACCAGGTCGATCTCCTCACCGGCCCGAAGCAACATCCTGCGGCGCGCGCGCCCGCCCCAGAAGCCGATCACGGCCATCGCTGGCAGGCAGATCAGCAGGATGACGGCGGTGCTGGTGAGTGACAGGAGCGGCAGCTCTATCTGCGTGTAGAGCGACGCGGCGGTGGTGGCGTCCATGGTTCCATCCGGCTGAACAAGAAGTCCCGGAGAACGATGCTACACCGAACCTCCCGGAAAGCCACAAGCTTTGCGACATCGGCACCAGTATTCGGTCGCGGCTGCGCCGCGCCCGCGCGCGTGCGCTACTGCGCCGGTTGCAGGCGCCAGAGGTTCGGGCCGTCCTGCACGAGGTTCCGCCTCTCGGCGGCGTGCAGGCCATCCTTGAAAAGCTGCGCGAGATCGTCGCCCACCTCGGGGTTGTAGATATGGTAGAGATGCCCCGACGAGCTGCGCACCTGCAGGTCGCTGAGATCGATGACCTCGACGCCGTCCAGCGCCTCGACCGGGTTGCCGGCCTCGCCGAGGCGGGGATAGCCGTGCAGCTGCGCCGAGAGCGCCAGCGGCCAGTCGCGCTCGGTGACGTAGACCGTGATGCTGGTCGCCAGTGGCCGGATCCGCGGCAGCAGGCGCTCGAAGATGCCGAAATCCATGTCCGGGGCCAGCAGCACGACCTCTCCAAGCTGCTCGCCGCTGTTCCGGCTCGCCAGTTCCGCCAGCGCCAGCGCCAGCGCCACGCCCCGCGCGCCGAGGCTGTGGCCCGCCACGTTGACCCGGCCCGGCCCGAAGCGGCCCTCGAGGTCGCTGATCGTGTCCGCGAGGTTGGGCACGCTCCAGTAGAGATCTGCCTCGTCATGGGTGTAGTTCAGCGCGTCGCCGTTCGAGGGCCAGCTGAACCACAGGAACTGGCCCATGAGTCCGGCATTCTCCTGCAGCGCGGTGGCGCGGCGGCAGCCCTTTTCGAAATCGATGTAGAAGCCATGGGTGAAGAGCACTGGCGCGGCATCCTCAACGCCGGTCTCGAAGGCGTCGAGCAGGGCCGCGGGTGCGCTTTCGCGGATGCCGTCGACGCGCAGGATCTCTTCGGGGATGAAGAAGGGCGCGGCCTCTGCCACCGATGACAGCATCGGCAGACGGCGTTCGCCGATGTCGCACCACCCCGCCTTCAGGTCGCTGCGCTCGTCGCCGTAGAACTTGCGCGGATCGCCGAGCCCGGTGCGGTTGCGGATCGTGAGGTAGGGCACGCCGCGCGGGGCCGCTGCCTCTGCCGCTGCCTCTGCCGCGACCGTCTCGGCCCGAACCGCGGGCGATGGCCAGAGAGCTGCGGATAGCGCGGCGGCAAGCACGAGGAACCGCAGGCCGCTGGGACAGGTCGTCATCGCGGATCTCCCTTCTCCGTGTGGGCTCGGCCGTGGATGCTGCACGGGGCAGGGCGCCCGTGCAGCCGCGTCGGTCCGGGCCGGGTCAGAGCATCCATTCCACGGGCAACCAGCTGATGAAGCGCACCACCAGCATTTTGAACCAGCCGGTCTCGGGCTCTTGGGTCAGCACCGTGCGGTCACCGTCCTCGGCGGTTTCGATCCAGACCAGATCGCCGCTCTCGCCGCGCTCCACGTGGTAATATCGCGCCGGGTCGTCCAGCGCCTCGGCCAGTCCGGCGGCCATCTCCGGGCTCGGGATCAGCAGGCCCATCTCGGTGTTGAGGCGGGCCGAGCGCGGATCGAAGTTGAACGAGCCCACGAAGATCCGTTCGCCGTCGACGGTGAAGGTCTTGGCGTGCAGGCTCGAGGCCGAACCCGCGATCATCTGCGACAGGTGGATCTCCCGCTTGCGCTCGGCGGCGGGGCGCAATTCGAGAATGGTGACGCCACCGTCGAGCAGCTCATCGCGATAGGTCATGTAGGCGCTGTGCACCGGCGCCACGTCGGTGGCGGCAAGCGCGTTGGTCAGCACCCGGGTCTCGACCCCGGCCTCGGCAAAGCCGGTGAGCACCTCGGTGCCGCTGTCGCCGGGGATGAAATAGGCCGAGACAAGGTCGAAGGAGCTTTGCGGGTCGGCGATCTCGAGGATGCGGGTCAGCAGCAACTGATCCTCGGTCGCCTCGCCGAGCCCTTTTGCCGGATCGTCGCTGAAGAAGTCGACCTCGCCCCATTCCAGAGCGAGCGTGCCGGCCTCGATTTCCTGCACCAGTGGCGTGTCGGTGATGGCGTCGTCGTATTGCGCGGCTTCGGCGCCACTGCGGGCGCTCTCGGCGTGGGCCATGAGGCTGTCGAGCCCATCGGGCGCATCGGGCAGGATCAACTCGGCGGGATAGGCCGACCTGCTGGCCCAGTAGGCATCGAAATTCTCCGAGACCTCTCCGACGACCGGGCCGGCGGCCAGCACGTCGGCGTCGAAGTAGTGCACGCCGGTGCCGTAGTCGAAATAGATGTCGCCGATGTTGCGGCCGCCGAGCACCGTGGCGGCCCCGTCGACGATCATCGCCTTGTTGTGCATCCGCCGGTTCAGACGCGGAAAGTCGAACACATAGGACAACAGCTTCGGGTCGCGCAGGGTGAACGGGTTGAACAGCCGCACCTCGACATTGGGCATCGCGTTGAGCGCCGCGAGCTCGGCATCGAGCCCGGGAACGCCGTTGTCATCGAGCAGCAGCCGCACCCGGACGCCGCGTTCCGCCGCCTTGCGCATCTCGTCGAGCAGGATCCAGCCCGTCGTGTCGGTCTGCCAGATGTAATACTGCATATCGATGCTCTGCTCGGCGTTGCGGGCAAGCAGGATGCGGGCGGCATAGGCCTCGCGCCCGTCCGCCAGCGGCCAGATGCCGCTCTTCCCGGGCTGCGCTTCGGTCGCGGTCATCAACGCGCTGCCGAGCGTGGTCTCGGCGGAGACGGGAATATGAGTGCTGTTGCTGCGGCCTTCGAGATCGGGCAGCGGGTTGAGCAGCCGGAGCACGACGATGGCGATCGCGAGGACGATCACGAGGACAAGAAGAAACCTCAGGAAACGCATGATACACCCCGGCAATTGACCTGTTTTCAATAGGCTAGAACCGGGAACGGAAAGGGTCAACGTTTTCGGGGTGTCGTCGCCGCGGCACTTTTGCCTTTTTAAGGAACATTCCGAATATCCCTTTTATCGGCGGCCATGAAGGCACTCGCTGCGCCGCTCCGATCTTTCGCGGCGCAATTCCGGGCGATGGCCTTTCGTATTTCCTCGGTCGCAAACCTGTCATTGCGCGTCGCTACCAATCCGGCCGGGCGCAGGCACACTGTGACGATGGCGCCCCGCAAGGCAGCTATTCGATCGCCGAGTCGCTTTTCGATAGGAAGCGCACGGATTTCATTGAATAGTCAGGGTATTGAAGATGGGGCAATGCCCCAGTCAGGAGGAAATACGATGAAGAATTCAGTCCTTTGGATCATATTTGGTGTGTTGCTCATCATTGGCGGCTTTTTCGCGCTGATGAACCCGTTCGTGGCGACCGTCGCAGCCGAACAGATGGCGGCGTGGATCTTCATCTTCGGCGGGGTGCTGCAGTTCTTCGCAGCGTTCAAGGCCGGCGGCTGGGGCGCGCGCCTCTTCGGGCTCTTGCTCGGCGTGGCCTATGTCGTGCTGGGCTTCAGCCTGCTGTACCACCCGCTCGCGGGCATCGTCACGCTGACCGTGATGGCGGCGATCATGTTCCTCGTGAACGGCGTGCTGAAGATCGTCTTCGCCTTCAGCCTGCGCGGCTCCGGCTTCTTCTGGCTGTCGCTGCTGTCGGGCGTGATCTCGGTGGTGCTGGCGGTGATGGTGTTCGGCAACTTCCTTGCCGCATCGGTCTCGCTTCTGGGCATCCTGCTCGCCATCGAGCTGATCTCGAGCGGCATGACGATGCTGTCCTACGGGTTCTACGTGCGCAAGCACCCCGAAGCGGACGCCGCCTGATCCAGTCACCGGACGTCCCGCACAGGCTGCGGGGCGTCTTCTCACTTTCCCGGCGGGCCGGTTCCGGCATACGCTCGTGCGGGCGCACCGTCGCGCCGGGATGCTTCAGAGGAGTTCGGGGCAAGTGAAGAGAGTGTTGCTAGCGGTGCTGCTGGCGGTTCCCGGCTTTGCCAGCGCCGGGGTCGAGACGCTTCAGGTCGTCGATCAGGCCGAAGAGTGGGCGATGACCAAGGCGACCTGCGCCGAGGCACGGGGGCTGTTCCTCGTCGATCCGGCCAAGGCCGCCGACATGACGGAACATGACGTCATCGCGATGCAGTTCATCTTCGCGTACATGCGCGGCTACGCGGCCGCCAAGGGCGTGAGCTACGGCGCCGTCCTCGCGGAGTTCGGCGCCTTTTGCGAATCCCACCCCGACAGCTTCTGGCTCGCGGACCACTAGGGCAGGGCACGGCCGGCACCATCGCCCGCCGCGCCCGGTCTCATCACTCGGGCCGTTCGTTCAGCCGCAGCACCGTCACGCCGGCCTCATTCGTCAGGCTCAGAAGGCTTCCGTTGCGCACGTATCCGGTGGCGGCGCCGACGGCGTCGACCATGTCCTGCTCGAGCTTCATGCGCGGCTCGGGGCACATGCGGCGGGTGCCAGCGAATGCCTCGGGGAAAGAAATCGTGCCCGCGCCGATCTCGGCGGTGCCGGTGAAGCGATTGCAGCCGCCATACATGGCAAAATTGCCCTCTGCATCGAAGGCGAGGGTCGGCGCATCCTCGACCACCAGAAGGCGGCCGCCGATCTCGGAGACCTGCCACGGAATGCCCGCGATGCCCGGCATGTCAGCCTCCATTGCGATAGGAGCGATCTGCTCCAGGACGATCTCGGGGCGCTCAGGGGCGTTGCGGGTCAGTGCAGGGAACGAGGTGGTGGTGCGCAGCACCGTCGTGCCGTCCATCGCGACGGTCGCCGCGACCGCGTAGCTCATGCGCGCATCCACATCGTCGGTCTCGTAGGGCAGGCGGATCTCGGCGGGCAGGCTGTCGATCCGGTAGCTGCGCGCGGCCAGCGTCGTCGATGCGGCATCGGCGCGCGAAACGTCGAGCAGTTCGACCTGCATCATCGCTTCGGGCGGCAGGGTCGCGCCATCGGCAAGCCGCACCACGACGTTGAGGTCGGCCGGCTCGGCAAGTGCCGGCGCGGCGGCGCAGGCCGCGATGAAGGTGGCCGCGAGGCCGCGGCGCAGGGTTTGGGTTGGTGACATCTGAACTCTCTCTCCCACTCTTCCGGTCGTTACAGAGATGGGGACGCGCATCGCCGTTTTCTCGGGTCGCGGCCCCGTGACCTTGCGTGACGGGCAGGTCTGCGACGCAGTCGCCGGGTCGACCCGCTTGCACTGTTTGAGGCGAGCGATGTCCGTCACTTTCTTGCCAAAACTGTATCCGCGCGCCTTGCACCTGTCCACGGCGATTGCCTGCGGCCGCGGTCAGCCGGGCTTTCTTCCCACCGCGAAGGCGCTGAGCGCGGCAACATCCCGCACCGCGATCTCGGCATAGCCGGGCTCCACCATTCCCCTCTCGGCCAGCTCTCCAAGCGTGCGGTTCACCACTTTTCGCGAGGCGTTGGCGCTGCGCCCGAGCGCGGTCTGCGACATCGTGATGCGTGGTGCATCGCTCTCGGCAAGGCAGCGCAGGAGGGTGGCGGCGATCCGCCGCTTGGGATCCGCGATCAGCAGCGTGTCGATGGCCTGCAGGCAGAGGTCGATGTTGTGCAGCGCGATGCAGCCGAAGCGTCGCATGTTCTCGGGATCGGCTGCGGCGAGCCGCTCCATCGCGTCGAGCGGCAGGTGAAGGACGGTGCTGTCGACGGTGGCCTCGAGCGTCAGGCGTCGGGGGCCGCCGGTAAAGAAGCCGCCTTCGCCGAACCAGCATCCCGGCGACGCGAGATGAGCGAAATGCGGGCCCGTGTCGCCCGGCGCGATGAACACCGCCAGCGCGCCGTCTGCCAGCCCGAAGAGGCCGCCCGGAGGATCTCCGATCGACACGATCGTGGCGCCGCGCGCGTGCCGCCGCAGGCGACCGTGACGCCGGACCTCGTTTTGGAAGGAGACCGGCTGGGAGGACAGCCAGCCGGTTTTCCGAAGGGCTTCGAATGACATCTGAAATATTCCCAACTTTGTCCCGAAGGGTACAATCCAGACTGTTGCGCGGTGCTAGGCTTTTTGCAACCGCAGTGTGTTTCGCGCGGCCAATTTCGCGCCAATGAATTCAATACGATAAAGGAGTGTTTCACATGGTTTCGAAAAGGATGCTGCTGTCTTTGCCGGTCGCATTGTCGCTGTCCTGTTCCGCGGTTTTCGCGCAGGAGACTCAGCCGAATATTCTGGTGATCTGGGGGGACGATATCGGTTGGACGAACCTGTCTTCCTACGGCATGGGCACGATGGGCTACACCACCCCCAATATCGACCGGATTGCCAATGAGGGCATCCGCTTCACCGACCACTATGCCCAGCCAAGCTGCACCGCCGGCCGGGCCGCATTCATCACCGGGCAGTACCCGATCCGCTCGGGCATGACGACGGTGGGCCAGCCCGGCTCGGCGCTCGGGCTGCAGGACGGATCGCCGACCCTGGCCGAAGAACTCAAGCAGGTCGGCTACCGGACCGGCCAGTTCGGCAAGAACCACCTCGGCGACCGCAACGAGCACCTGCCCACGGTGCACGGCTTCGACGAGTTCTTCGGCAACCTCTACCACCTGAACACGCAGGAAGAGGCCGAGCAGCGCGATTATCAGAACTTCGGCGAGAAGTTCTCGGGGTCTCTGGAGGCCTATGAGGAGCGGTTCGGCACCCGGGGCGTGCTGCATACCTTCGCCACAGAGACCGAGGACACCACCGAGATGCCGCGCTTCGGCGTGGTCGGCAAGCAGACCATCGAGGACACCGGGCCGCTCACGCAGGAGCGCATGAGGAATTTCGACATGGCCGAGGTGATCCCCAAGGCGATCGACTTCATGTCGTCGGCCAACGAGGCGGGCGAGCCTTTCTTCGTCTGGCTCAACACCAGCCGGATGCACCTTTATACGCGCCTCGACGAGGAATGGCGCTATGCGGCGGAGCAATACACCTCCGAGGCCGATCTCTACGGCTCGGGCATGCTGCAGCACGACCACGATATCGGCTACGTGCTCGACTGGCTCGACGAGCAGGGGCTGAGTGACAACACCATCGTCTGGTACTCGACCGACAACGGCCCGGAGCATAATTCGTGGCCGCATGGGGGCACCTCGCCGTTCCGGGGCGAGAAGATGACCACCTACGAGGGGGGCGTCCGGGTTCCCTCGATGATCCGCTGGCCCGGTCAGTTCGAGCCGAGATCGGTGATGAACGGCATCCAGGGCCACCAGGACATGTTCACGTCGCTGGCCGCCGCCGCCGGGATCGAGGACGTGGCCGCCGAGGTCATGGAGGAGAAGCAGCAGTATATCGATGGTGTGAACAACCTGCCGTACTGGACCGGCGAGGAAGACGCGTCCCGCCGCGATCACATCTTCCACTACTACGAGAGCAAGCTCACCGCCGTGCGCATGGGCCCGTGGAAGTTCCACTTCGCCACCAAGGAAGATTATTACGACAGCCTCTATGCGCGCACCGCGCCGCTGGTCTTCAACATCCGCATGGACCCGTTCGAGAGCTACTCGAGCACCGATGCCTATGGTCACCTGATGCAGAAGGTGTCGTGGCTGATGCAGCCGATGAACG
The DNA here is from genome assembly GCF_017309175.1 of Salipiger bermudensis. Taxonomy (NCBI): domain Bacteria; kingdom Pseudomonadati; phylum Pseudomonadota; class Alphaproteobacteria; order Rhodobacterales; family Roseobacteraceae; genus Salipiger; species Salipiger bermudensis. The sequence continues at coordinate 93,983 of NZ_JAEKJV010000010.1, forward strand.
TGCTGATGCAGCAGCACCTGCAGACGCTGGCGGACTACCCTCCGGTGCAGGGCGGGGCCTCCTTCGACATGTCCAACGTGGTCGAGGACTTCATCAGCAAGTCGATGCAGTAAGGCCTGCGGGTGCGTCGTGCGGCCGGTCGGCAGCATCCTTGCCCGTCAGACTTCACGACACCAGGAGCCGCGCCACGGGCGCGGCTCCTTGCTGTGTGCCATGCGGTGCGGACCCGTGACCCGCTCGGGACAGCCTGACGACACGTATCCTGGTTCTGGGACATCTTCGGGACCTGCGGGCGATGAAGGTCGGCTGGGCGGATGGAGCTGTCGTGCTTTGCAGGTCCTTCAGGGCCGACGAGCCTTGTCAGCGACCGACCGACTTCGTCATCTGCGTGGCGGAGGAAAAACCGAAGATCGGGTTCAACGGACCAAGCGACAGGACAGACCGCGGAACAAACCCCTCACGCTCATAGAGCGCGCGGGCACGCGAATTGGTATCTATGACGTCCAGCCTGACACTCTTCAGTCCCATGGAGGCCGCGTGCCTTTCCACGGCATGGAGAAGCGCTGTTCCGACGCCGCGGCCTCTGGCCTCCGGCTCGACGAATATTCCGTCCATCAGCAGTGACCCGTCGCTGCAGTCTCGCTCCAGCATGTGCAGCAAGAGACCGCGCCACGCGGCACCGATCCATCCGTAGCTGCGCGCAAGATCGCCAAGACCGCCACCGACGAGCGCCCCATTCGGCGTCTTGAAGCCGGCCATCCCGAGAAACTGCCCTTCGGTCGATAAGGCAGAAATGGCGTGGGTCGGGTCCAGTGTGCCTTCGATGAAGGACACGGCCTTGCCTTTCGGTCCAAGCGGATACCGGAGCTTGCGCGAAAAGGCGCGCCAGTATCCACGGGCAGCCTGCAGTCGATGTTCTGCCCGGAAGCCGCCTTCGATGAAAAATGTCTCGCTTGAGTAGATTGTTTTCACGTCAATATCTCTCCATAATTGAGTGGAGGTGGGTACGAAGACGTTTGATTTCAAATGAATTTACGGGTTGTTCTGTTCGCTGGGAGTGTTCTGGCGTTGACGGCGGGTGCCTTGTTTTGGCGCATGACTGATCATGATGTGGATCGCAGAGTGCGCGAGCCGTTCGATGTCACGGTCTCTGGCATCGAGATTTCGGGCACGATCTGGCTTCCGGACGAAGCGGTGATCGCAGCCGTTGCGATGGTTCACGGGGACGGCGCGCAAGATCGAACGATGGCGGGCGGCTATGCCCCGATGATCAACGCTCTTCTGGATCACGGGATCGCTGTTGCCTCCTGGGACAAGCCCGGCGTCGGATTGTCGGAAGGGAACTGGTTGCGTCAGACGATGATGGATCGGACCGTCGAAGCGCGCCGCGTTCTTCAGCTCCTGGACGAGCGTTTCGTGGAAAAGAAAATCGGCGTGCTTGGGTTTTCGCAGGCCGGCTGGGTTCTGCCGTCACTGACACGTGCCGATGCCGACTTTCTGATCCTGATCGGCGCTGCGGTGTCCTGGCAGGATCAGGGAGATTACTTCACCAGGGTCCGGTTGCGCCGCGCGGGCCTTGACGCGCAGGAGATCGAGACCGCCCTTGCCGAGCAGGCCAGCGACGACGACAGAGTGTTTGGCAAAGATGCAACGGTCGCTGATGCACCGCCGGGCATGTCGCCTGATCGTTGGCGGTTCATCCGCCAGAACCGGGGCGCCGATGCGCGGCAGGCCTTGTCTGTGCTGGATCTTCCTGTCCTTGCGCTCTGGGGATCAGAGGACCTCAACGTCGACCCGCAACGAAACGCGGCCGCGTTCCAGGACATGCTCGGCTCGCGAGATGCACCGACCCGCATCCGGATCGTGCCGGATGCGACGCATGGGCTTCTGAAGGCGCGTGCTTACAACTGGCAGCTTTCTGAAGACTGGTCGCCCTACGCGATCGGGAGGTTCCTTGTGGAGGGGCGCCATGCCTTCGCGCCTGGCGCACTGGATCAGATTTCAGACTGGATCGGGGAAATGGCGGGGATGCAGTAGCAGAGGTTCGTTCAGCGCGCCGCGCCCGCTTCACGCAGCCAACCGGGCGCCGATCCGATGCCGGGACGACCGGTCGGAACCTCTCCGTTCGCAGCGTGTCAGGGGCGCGCGCTTGGCGATGACAGCCCCGGGTCGGTGAAATCTCCGCATGTCATGGAACGATCATCTCGCAATGCCGGAAAATTCTTGACCCAAGGGGCGTTGCGGCGAAAGATCAACCTGCAATTGTCGCAGTCCGGCAGGCCCAGAGGCGCGTGCGACCTCGGCCCCGGTCCCATCGGGAGATTTTCATCTTGGTCAAGCTCGCTCTTTCCGCCGCCGCCTATCTCATCGCCAATGCCGTCGGGCTACTGCTCGCCGCCGTGCTGCTTGCGGGATTCGAGATCGACCCGCTCTCCTTCGTCATCGTCGTCGTGGCCTTCTCGATCATTCAGGCGGTGCTCGGGCCGATGATCACCAAGATCTCGCTCAAGCAGCTGCCGCAGTTGATGGGCGGTGTGGCGCTTGTGACGGTCTCCATCGGGCTGCTGATCACCGACCTGCTGCTTGCCGGCATGTCGATCGGTGGCGTGGCCAACTGGCTGGCGGCGACGCTGCTGGTCTGGCTCGGAAGCCTGATCGCGACCATCCTGATCCCGGTCTACGTGTTCAAGCAGCTGGCCGAAGAGGCCAAGAGCAAGAAGAAGACGGCCTGAGACAGGGCCCGGCAAGGGAGCGGGAGCGATGGCGGAGCGCAGCCTCGGGCGGACCCTCTGGACCCTCGTCCTCGCGCTTCTGAACGCCACGCTGATTCTGCTGGCGCTATGCCTGTGGCTGGGCTGGAGCCTGTTCTCGACCGTCGAGCACATCACCGATGACGTGGCCGAGATCACCGGAACCATCCGCCCGTTGCGGGCCGAAATTCGCGAGCTGACCAGCCAGATCGGCGAGACCCGCAGCAACCTTGCAGCCCTGCGTGACGGCGGCGCGGATCTGCAGCTGTGCTCGGCGCTCGAGACGCAACTGGCCAGCGCGGAGGCCCGAGTCGCCGAGTTGACCGATACGCTGAAAGGCATCGAGGACGACCTCTATCCGGCCATCGAGCAGGCGGCGGGCACCGCCTTCGGCAATCTCGGCAGCGCCTTCGCGACGACCCTGCTCAAGGCGGTCGGGCTCGGCCCCGACAGCGCGCTGGTGACCGAGTAGCGCGGGCGTGATTAACTCGCGCGGGACGCCCTCGGTCTGCGCCCCTTCGAATGCCGTCTCAGCGTGGGGCGATCGGCTTCGTGCAGAGTCGCAATGGCCCTTGATGCTCGCAGGCGTAGAAACTGGGCGCGTCGGCCAGACTCCTTCAGCAGACCAGTCTCGCGCGCCGTGCCCACAGCGGGCGAGTGTGGTGCCCGCGAGGGCGGCAAGGGCGCGCAGCTTTGCGCTGCGGGCGTTGGTGGTGGCGCCTGTCCGGGTGTTCCGCGCGGCGAGGTCACGAAACCGGGAACTCGCGTTTTCCTTGACCTAGATCACCCCGCACTCGCCTCGATAGGTCTATCCTCGACGCAGATTTCGGAAGAGAGCCAATGTCTTTGGATTCACAGGAAATAGCCGTCGCAGGGACGGTGGTCGCGGTTCGGGGCGCCGTTGTCGACGTCACCTTCCCCGGCGAGGCGATCCCGGCGATCAACGATGCGCTCGAGACCGAGGCAGCGGACGACCGCCGCATCCTGCTCGAGGTCGCGGCGCAGCGGGATCGCACCACCGTGCGCACCATCGCGCTGCACAACACCAACGGGCTCGCGCGCGGCCAGCGCGTCACGACGCTGGGCGGTCCGCTCACCGTGCCGGTGGGCGGGGCGGTGCTGGGCCGTCTGCTCGATGTCACCGGCCGGACCGGCGACCGCAAGGGGCCGCTCCCGGAGGAGGCTCCGCGCCGCGCGATCCACGCCGCGCCGCCGCCGCTGCGGGCGCGCGGCGGGGCGTCGGAGCCGTTTCGCACCGGCATCAAGGTGGTCGATCTGCTGACCCCGCTGGCGCAGGGCGGCAAGGCGGCGATGTTCGGCGGCGCGGGCGTCGGCAAGACGGTACTGGTGATGGAACTGATCCACTCGATGGTGGCAGGCTATGACGGCATCTCGGTGTTCTCGGGCATCGGCGAGCGCTCGCGCGAGGGCCACGAAATGTTGCTCGACATGACCGAGGCCGGGGTGCTCGACCGAACGGTGCTGGTCTATGGCCAGATGAACGAGCCTCCGGGCGCTCGCTGGCGGGTGCCGATGACGGCGCTGACCATCGCCGAGCACTTCCGCGATGCCGAGCAGAAGAACGTGCTGCTTCTCATGGACAACGTGTTCCGCTTCGTGCAGGCGGGCTCGGAGGTCTCGGGCCTGCTCGGGCGACTGCCGAGCCGCGTGGGCTATCAGCCGACGTTGGCCACCGAGGTGGCGGACCTTCAGGAGCGCATCGCTTCGGTGGGCGAGGCCTCGGTCACCGCGATCGAGGCGGTCTACGTGCCGGCGGACGATTTCACCGATCCCGCGGTGGTCGCCATCGCCGGCCACGTGGACTCGATGGTGGTGCTGTCGCGCGCCATGGCCGCGGACGGCATGTACCCGTCTGTCGATCCCATCGCCTCGTCCTCGATCCTGCTCGATCCGCTTCTCGTGGGCGAAGAGCACGTGCGCATCGCCAACGAGGTGCGTCGCTCGATCGAGCATTACCGCGAGCTACAGGATGTCATCGCGCTCCTCGGCATGGAGGAGCTGAGCCGCGATGACCGCAAGGTGGTCGAGCGGGCCCGCCGGTTGCAGCGCTTCCTCACGCAGCCCTTCACCGTGACCGAGGCCTTCACCGGCATGGCCGGCGTCTCGGTCGATCTCGAGGACACCATCGCCGGCTGCCGCGCCATCCTCGAGGGCGCCTGCGACGACTGGGACGAGAGCTCGCTCTTCATGGTGGGCACGCTCGAGGATGCGCGCGCCAAGGAAGACACGGCGCGGGAGGCGGCATCATGAGCGCGCCGCTGCATCTGGTCATCACCACCACGATGGACGTGGTGGTCGACGATGCCGAGGTCACCTCGCTGCGGGCGCAGGACGAGAGCGGCGGCTTCGGCATCCTGCCGGGGCACACCGATTTCCTTACCGTCCTGCCGGCCTCCATCATCCGCTGGCGCAGCGCGGGCAGGCCCGAGCAGTTCGCCGGCGTCCGTGCCGGGCTGCTCTCGGTCACCGGCGGGCACGAGATCGCCATCGCCTGCCGAGACGCCATCCTCGGCGAGGACATCCACGCGCTCGAGGACCGGATCGCTGCTTTCCGCCGGGATCAGGACGATGCCGGGCGGCGCGAGCGTGTCGAGCAGATGCGCCTGCATGCCAATGCCGTGCGCGAGATGATCCGTCTGCTTCGCCCGGGGCAGGGGGACGTGCTGCCGCATCCCTCGGGCGTCGGCGCCGAACAGGGAGAACCGAGATGACCCGGCAGGAGAAAGACGCCGTCGAACACGCCGCGCGCAAGGCCGCAAATCTGGAGCGGATGAAGCAGAGCGATCCCGAGCCCTCGCTCGGCGCGCGGCTCGGCCAGATCGGCATACTCGGCTGGGCGGTGCTGGTGCCGATGCTGCTGGGCGTGGTGCTGGGCCGGTTCCTCGACCGGGTCGCCGACACCGGGATCATGTTCACCGCCGCCGGGATCTTCCTCGGCGCCGCCATCGGCATGCACGCGGTCTGGAGATGGATGCACAGGCAATGACACCGGATCTCGCATATGCCGCCCTTGGCCTCGTCTCGGGCTTCCTCGTCGGGCTGGCGCATTTCGCCAGCCTGCGCCGGCTAACAGCGCTCTATCTCGAGGGGCGCGCGCCGAAGAAAGCCGTGGCGCTGCAGCTCCTGCGCCTTGCGCTCGTGGCGCTGGTGCTCTTCGGGCTGGTGCAACTCGGCGCGTTGCCGCTGCTTGCAGGCGCGCTGGGGCTGGTGCTGGGCCGCGAGGTGGTGGTCCGCCGCGCCCGGAGGGAGAGCTGATGCAAAGCCCGCTCGAACATGTTGTCCTGTTCCATGTTGGGCCGGTGCCGATCTCCGAGCCGGTGGTCGTCACCTGGCTGATCATGGCGGGGCTGGGCCTTTTCGCCTTCCTGTCCACCCGCAAGCTCGCCATCCTGCCGAGCAAGACCCAGACCGTGCTCGAGCTCTTCGTCAACGTGCTCGACGACCAGATCCGCGAGACGATGCGCCGCGATCCAGCGCCGTTCCGGCCGCTGATCGGCACGCTGCTGCTCTTTGTACTGTTCGCCAACTGGATGTCGCTGATCCCCGGCATCGAGCCGCCCACCGCCCATATCGAGACCGACGCGGCGCTGGCGCTCTGGGTTTTCGTGGCGACCATCGCCTTCGGCATCTCCGGGCGCGGGCTCAGGGGCTATCTCGACACCTTCGTGGAGCCCAGCTGGGTGATGATGCCGCTTAACCTCATCGAGCAGATCACGCGTACCTTCTCGCTCATCATCCGCCTGTTCGGGAACGTCATGTCGGGCGTCTTCGTCGTCGGCATCGTGCTGTCTCTGGCCGGGCTCTTCGTGCCCATCCCGCTGATGGCGCTCGAGCTGCTGACCGGCGCCGTGCAGGCCTACATCTTCGCGATCCTCGCAACCGTCTTCATCGGCGCCGCCGCTGGAGAGAGCGAGGAGATCCCTCTCACCGCCAAGGAGTCTGAGTGACCATGGAAGGCAATCTTGTTGAAATCGTCTCGGTGCTGTCCGCCGCCATCGCGGTGAGCTTCGGCGCCATCGGCCCGGCGCTGGGCGAGGGCCGCGCCGTTGCCGCCGCGATGGACGCCATCGCGCGCCAGCCCGAAGCCGCCGGCACCCTCAGCCGCACCCTGTTCGTGGGCCTCGCCATGATCGAGACCATGGCCATCTACACCCTCGTCATCGCGCTGCTGGTGCTTTTCGCCAACCCCTTCGTCTGATCGGCATATCGCCATGACCATCGACTGGTGGACACTCGGTCTCCAGACCGTCAACGCGGCCATCCTGATCTGGCTGCTCGCCCGGTTCCTGTTCCGCCCGGTGTCCGAAATCATCGCCAAGCGGCAGGCGCTCGCCCATGCGGATCTCGACGCGGCGGAGGCCGCGAAGCAGGCCGCCGAGGCCGAGCACGAGGCGGCGGTCGCCGCGCGGGCGGAGATCTCGGCCCGCCGCGCTGTCCTGCTCGACGCCGCGCAGGCGGATGCCGAGCGCGAGAAGGCGCGCCTCAAGGAGCAGGCGCAGGCCGAGATCGCCGAGGACCGCCGCCGCGCCGAGGCGGCGCTCGCGCGGGCCGAGGCCGACCGCCGCAAGGAGCTTGACGAACAGGCCGGCTACCTCGCCGCCGACATCGCCGAGCGTCTGCTGCGCCGGCTGCCCGATGCCGCGCGAACCGTGGGCTTCATCGACGGTCTGGTGGTGGCTGTGTCCGAGCTGCCTGCCGCGGTGCGCGATCGTCTGGGCAGCGACGGCCCGGTGCCGGTGCGCGCCGCGCGCATGCTCCTGCCCGAGGAGCGCGCCACGCTCGAGGCCCGCCTCGCCGAGGCGCTGGGCCGCACGCTTACGCTCGAGATCCGCGAGGATCCCGATCTCATCGCAGGGCTCGAGCTCGACGCCACCAACGCCATCGTGCGCAACCATTTCCGGGCCGACCTGTCCCGGATCACAGCGGAGCTGACACGTCATGACTGATCGCAGCACCGGCACCGACTGGCTCGCCCGCAGCCGCGCGCAGCTCGACCGGACCGATCTCGGGGCCGAGGCCAAGGCGGTGGGCCGCGTGGTCCAGCTGGCCGATGGCATCGCCCATGTCTCGGGCCTGCCCTCGGTGAGCCTCGGCGCGCTGCTGAGCGTCGAGAGCGGCGCCTTCGCCTTCGCCCACAGCCTCGGCGCCGAGGAGATCAACGCGGTGCTGCTCGACGAGACCGCCAGCGTCGCGGTGGGCGATCAGGTCAGCGACACCGGTGAGGTGCTGCGGGTGCCGGTGGGCGCCGGCTTTCTCGGCCGCATCGTCGACCCACTTGGCCGTCCTCTCGACGGCGGTCCCGCGCCGACCCCCGACGACTGGCTGCCGGTCGAGCGCCCGGCGCCCGAGATCATCGAGCGCGGCCTCGTCTCCGAGCCGCTCGAGACCGGCGTGCTGGTGGTCGACAGTCTTTTCGCACTGGGCCGCGGCCAGCGCGAGTTGATCGTTGGCGACCGCGCCACCGGAAAGACCGCACTGGCGGTGGACGCGATCATCAACCAGAAGCACAGCGACGTGGTCTGCGTCTATGTCGCCGTCGGCCAGCGTGCCACGGCGATCGAGCGCGTGGTCGCGGCAGTGCGCGAGCACGGCGCCATCGAGCGCTGCATCTTCGTCGTCGGCAGCGCCTCGGCGGCGCCCGGCCTGCAATGGATCGCACCCTTCGCCGGCATGTCGATGGCCGAGCATTTCCGCGACAAGGGGCAGGACGCGCTGATCGTCATCGACGACCTGACCCAGCACGCTGCCACCCACCGCGAGCTGGCGCTGCTGACCCGCGAGCCGCCGGGGCGCGAGGCCTATCCCGGCGACGTGTTCTACCTTCACGCCCGCCTGCTCGAACGCGCGGCCAAGCTCTCGCCCGAGCTCGGTGGCGGCTCGCTCACCGCGCTGCCGCTGGCCGAGACCGATGCCGGCAACCTCTCGGCCTATATTCCGACCAACCTGATCTCGATCACTGACGGTCAGATTGTGCTCAACACGCATCTGTTCTCCACCAACCTGCGCCCGGCGGTCGACGTGGGCCTGTCGGTGAGCCGGGTCGGCGGCAAGGCGCAGGCTCCGGCACTGCGCAAGGTCTCGGGCCGCGTGCGGCTCGATTACGCGCAGTTCCAGGAGCTCGAGATGTTCACCCGTTTCGGCGGCATCCAGAATGCCCGGGTCAAGGGACAGATCGCCCGCGGCGAGCGCATCCGCGGGCTGCTCACCCAGCCGCGCTTCTCCGGCCTGCGGCTGGTCGACCAGGTGGCGCTGCTGGCGGCGCTGGCAGACGGCGTGTTCGACACGGTCCCGGTCGGGCGCATGGCTGAACTGCGCCGCAGGCTGCCCGCCAGGCTCGACTCCGACGCCGCCGACGCGGTGGCCGCGCTTGCCAAGAGCCGTGCGCTCACCGATGAGGCCCGCGCCGCGTTGGTCGCGGTGGTGTCGCGACTGGCGGAGGAGGGGCGCGAGAGGGAGGCCGTGGCGACATGAGCAGCCGGCTCTCGGAGGTCGAGAAGCGCATCGTCACGGTGCACAAGCTCGACGCGGTGATCTCCGCCATGCGCGGCCTCGCGGCAGCGCGGGTGCAGGAGGCCAATCGCCATCTCGAGAGCATCCGTGCCTATGCCACCACCATCGGCGATGCCATCGGCGAGGCGCTGGCCTACGCCACGGGTCTCGGCCTCGACGCGCCGTTGCATGGCGGCGAGGGCAGCCGTCTGGTGGTGCTCTTCGCCGCCGAGCAGGGCTTTGCCGGCACCTATTCCGACAAGGTGTTCCAGGCCATCGAACCGCTCTGGGACGAAACCTGCGAGCTGGTGGTGATCGGCGACCGGGGACATGGCGTCGCCGAGGAGCGCAGACTCGCCATCGCGTGGTCCGCCCCGATGATCGCGCATCCCTCGCAGGCCCCGGAGCTGGCCACCCGGATGACCGACGCGCTGTTCCGGCGCATCACGCTGGAGCCGGTGACCCGCGTCACGCTGGTCCATGCCGATCCCGGCGCAGGCGGGGCGATGGCGATCCGCATCAAGGAGCTGGTGCCCTTCGACTACGCCCGGTTTCGACCGTCTGAACGCCGCCTGCCGCCGCTGGTGACCCTGCCGCCCGAGCGGCTGCTGGCGCAGCTTGTCGAGGAGCACATCTTTGCCGAGCTGATCGAGGCTGTGATGCTGTCCTTCGCCGCCGAGAACGAGGCAAGGATGCGCGCCATGGTGGCCGCCAAGGACAACGTCTCGGAAAGCCTTCAAGCGATGATCGGCGAGGCCCGCCGCCTGCGGCAGGAGGACATCACGCAGGAAATCACCGAGCTGGCGACCAGCAGCCTGGTCTGAGGGCTCATCGCAGGCCCCATTGCAGCCCGTGCGCGGGTTTCCTAGGGTCGCGCCGAACCTGTGCCGAGGCGGATGACCATGACAGAGACCACCTATCGCGGCGGCCCGATCTTCGACGGGCAGCGCCTGCTGCACGGCCATGCGCTGCGGATCGAGGCCGGCCGCGTGACGGCGCTGGCGCCCGAGGCGGAGCTTGCGGCGGCGGGCGAGGTCGTTGATCTCGGGGGCGATCTGCTGGTTCCGGGCTATGTCGATCTGCAGGTCAATGGCGGCGGCGGGGTGATGGTCAATGACGGCCCCACGGTGTCCGGCCTGGCGACCATCGCCGAAGCTCATCGCAGGCTCGGCAGCACCACGATCCTGCCCACCCTGATCACCGACACGCCCGAGCGCAGCCGCGCCGCGATCGAGGCCGTGGCGCAGGCCATCGCCGAGGGTGTGCCCGGCATCGGCGGGCTGCATCTGGAGGGGCCGCATCTGGCGCTCTCCCGCAAGGGGGCCCATGACGGCGCGCTGATCCGCCCGATGACGGAGGCCGACCTCTCGATGCTCCGCGACGCCGCCCGCCGCCTGCCGGTGCTCAAGGTCACGATCGCCCCCGAGAACACCACTCAAGCGCAGGTGGCCGCACTGGCCGAGGCCGGCGCGCTGGTCTCGCTCGGCCATACCGATGCAAGCTACGACACCTGCCTTGCCTATGCGCGGGCTGGCGCAAGCTGCGTGACGCATCTCTTCAACGCCATGCGCGGCCTCGACAAGCGCGAGCCCGGCGTCGTCGGCGCCGCCCTTGCCAGCCAAGCGCTCGCAGCGGGCCTGATCGCCGACGGCGTGCATGTGCACCCGGCCGCGATGCGCATCGCGCTGGCCGCCCGGCCGGAGGGCATCTTCCTCGTCACCGACGCCATGGCCGTGGCCGGCACCGAGGCGAAGAGCTTCCGCCTCAACGGGCGCGAGATCACCCGCGCCGATGGCCGGCTGGTCCTGCAGGACGGCACGCTGGCCGGGGCCGATCTCGATCTCACCCGTGCCATCAACCTTCTGGTCTCGGATCTGGGCCTGCCGCTCGAACGGGCCCTCGCCATGGCGACCTCAATCCCGGCGCGCCTCGCGAAGCTGGGGCAGGGTATCGGAACCCTCGCCGCCGGCGCCCCGGCCCGCGCCATCCGCCTCCGGCACCGCGCTCAGGGGCTCGCCCTCATCGCCCCGCTCTGATCACCCCAAAGAGAAAGGGCGCCGAGCGCACCGCGCGCTCAACGCCCCTGTCTTCTTCTGGCCGAAAATATCCCGGGGGTCCGGGGGCAGCGCCCCCGCTCCGGTGTTCTCAGCCTGCAGCCATCTCAGGCAACTCAGACCATGCCTTCCGATTTTGCCCAGTCGAGCGCCCGGTCGAGCGCCCGGCCAAAGCGGGCGAGGATCTCGGTCAGGTCGTCTTCGGTGACGATCAGCGGCGGACAGAACGCCACGGTCTCGTAGACGTTGCGCACGATCAGGCCTTCCTCGGCGCAGAGCGCCACGACCTTGGCCGCCATCGAGCCCGCCGGCTCGAAGGCCTCGCGGGTGTCGCGGTTCTTGGCCAGCTCGACGCCCGCGATCAGGCCCACGCCGCGCACTTCGCCGACCAGCGGGTGATCGGCGAACTTGCGCAGACCGTCCTGGAACATCGGCTCGAGGCGCTCGGCATTGCCCATCAGATCCTTCTCTTCGATGATCTTCAGGTTCTCGAGGCCCACGGCGCAGGCGACCGGGTGGCCCGAACCGGTGAAGCCGTGGCCGAAGGTGCCGAGCTTGGCGGTGTTGTCGGCAATGGCGTCATAGACCTTGTCGTTCACCACGATCGCGGCGAGCGGCATGTAGGACGAGGTCAGCTGCTTCGAGGTCACGAGGATGTCCGGGGTGAAGCCGAAGCGCTCGCAGCCGAAGGGTTTGCCGGTGCGGCCGAAGCCGTTGATGACCTCGTCGGCCACCAGCAGGATGTCGTATTTCTTGCAGATCTCGGCAACGCCGGGCCAGTAGCCCTCGGGCGGCACCATGACGCCGCCGGCACCCATCACCGGCTCGCCGATGAAGGCGCCGATGGTCTCGGGGCCCTCGGCAAGGATCGTGTCCTCGAGCTCCTTGAGCAGGCGCGCGGTGAACTGCTCCTCGGTCTCGCCCTCTTCGGCGAACTTCCAGTAATGCGGCGTGGTCAGGTGGGTGACCGGAATCGCCGGAAGGTCGAAATCCTTCTGGTTCGCCGGCAGCCCGGTAAGCGAGCCCGAGGCGATGGTGATGCCGTGATAGGCCTTGTTGCGCGACAGGAACTTCTTCTTCTCCGGGCGGCCAAGGCCGTTGTTGAGGAACCAGACCATCTTGACGACGGTGTCGTTGGCCTCGGAGCCGGAGTTGGTGAAGAACACCTTATTGAGCCCTTCCGGGGTCATCTCGACCAGCTTCTCGGCGAGGCGGATCGACGGCTCGTGCGACTTGTGCGCGAAGGTGTGGTAGTAGGGCAGCTTCTTGAGCTGCTCGTAGGCCACGTCGGCGAGGCGGTTTTCGGAGAAGCCCACGGCGACCGACCACAGGCCTGCCAGCGCCTCGTAATATTCCTTGCCCTCGGTGTCATAGACCTTGGCACCGTCGCCATGGCTCATGATCATCGGACCCTTTTCCTCGTGCAGGCGCATGTTGGTGTAGGGGTGCATCGTGTAGGCGATGTCGGCGGCGTGAAGCGAGTTCGGACGCTGGTTCATGTTGGTCTCCGTATTGGCAGTGGCCCCCGCAGGGCCTGAGGTTTCGGTTGGGGAGAAGGCCGCGGGAGACTCAGGTCCCCGTTGGCGCACAGTTAAGATGACTTTGGGTCAAAGGTCACGGGGAGAATTTGATCAAATCTTTTCCAGTCCGCACCATTCCGCGATGAACAGCGCGATCGTGCCGGTCACGCGCTTCACCGACGACAGTTTGACGCGCTCGTCGAAGCCGTGGATGGCTTCGGAATAGGGCCCGTAGACGAGGCAGGGGGTCTCGCCGTAGATCACGAAGACCCGCCCGTCGAGATAGCCCGGCGTCACGAAGCTCTCGAGCGGCTTGGCGTAGCTCGACATGTGGGCGCGGGCGAGGGTTTCCTCGGCCTCGGTGCCTTCCTCGAGCACGTAGCCCTCCGCGAAGAAGCCGTTGAAGATCACCTCGGGCGGGTTGTTGGCGAGGAACGGGATGCGGTCCGAGACCCGGCGCAGGTGGTCCTCGATCTCGCGCGCGGCGTCCGCGGCCTTGATGCCGGGATAGAGCGCGATGCGGCAGTCGAATTCGCACCAGGCCGGCACCGAGGAGGCCCAGTCGCCGCCGGCGATCTTGCCGACGTTGAAGTTGATCGGGTGCTCGAGCTCTTCGAAATACCGGTGCTCGCCCTTTTGGGCGTTCCACGCCTCCTCGAGCTCGCGCAGCCCCTTGATCAGGTCGTAGGCCGCCTCGATGGCGTTGGCGCCGGAGCCGGCCTCGCGCACGTGCACCGGTGCGCCCTGCACCCGGACGCGGAACCACAGCACGCCGGTATTGGCGCGCACCAGCATGTCGTCCTCGGGCTCGGGGATGATCGCGGCATCGGCATTGTAGCCGCGCAGAAGCGCCGCGAGCGCGCCGTTGCCGGTGCATTCCTCTTCGACCACCGATTGCTGGTAGAGCGTGGCGGCGGGTCGGTAGCCGAGGCGCTTGAGCGCATCCACGGCAAAGATATTGGCGGCGATCCCGGCCTTCATGTCTGCGATGCCGCGACCATAGAGCCAGTCGCCGTCGCGCTTCGGCTCGAAGGGCGGGTGGCTCCACATATCAAGCGGCCCCGTGGGGACAACGTCGACATGGCCGTTGAGCACCAGCGACTTCCCCGTCTCCTCGCGCGGACGCATGGTGCCCACCACGTTGATCGCGTTGGAGTAATCGACCTCGACCGGCGAGAATCCGGGGTGGTGCCTGATGTCGTCCACCTCGATGGTCCAGCGGTCCATCGCGTAGCCGCGGGCCTTCAGCGCGTCATGCAGGAAATCCTGTGCGGTCGCCTCCTGTCCCCGCAGGGACGGGAACCGGCCAAGCGCCTCGGTGAAGGCGATCTGGTCCTCGAAGCCCTCTTCGACGGCGGCGAGGATCTTTTCGGTCAGCTCGGCAGAGAGGGTCATGTCCCGCGCCCCATGAAGCCTTCCATGAAGGAGACCAGCGAAGTGGTGAGGTCCTCGGAGAGGTAGCCGCCTTCCTGCACGATCACCGTGGGGTAGCCGGCGGCGGCGATCATCTCGCCGGCGCGTCGGAAGCCGTCCCAGCTGATCTGCATGCCGAGCAGCGGGTCGTTCTCGTGCGCATCGAGCCCAAGGCTCAGCATCAGCGCGCCCGGCTGGTAGGCGGCGATCTTCTCCAGCGCGTCCGCGATGGTCTTCAGCCAGGCCTCGTCGGTGGTGGTGCGGGGCAGGGGGTAGTTGGTGTTGAAGCCCGTGCCTGCGCCGGCGCCGGTCTCGTGGGCGTAGCCGACGAAGAACGGGTAGTAGGTCTCGGGATCGGCGTGGATCGAGATCGTCATCACGTCGTCGCGCTCGTAGAAGATCGCTTGCGTGCCGTTGCCATGATGCACGTCGATATCCAGCGTCGCGACCTTGTCGTGCTGGCTGCGCAGCCGCGCGGCGGCGACGGCGGAGTTGTTCATCATGCAGTGCCCGGCGGCCATGTCGGCCGAGCTGTGATGCCCGGCGGGGCGGCAGAGCGCATAGGCGGCGCGATCTCCGGCCAGCACCGCGTCTGCGGCAGCGACGGCGCAGTCGGCGGCCCGGCGCGATGCGGTCCAGGTGTGCTCGCCGATCGGGGCCGACGTGTCGCCCATGTGCCAGCCGGCGCGCCCGACGATGCTGGCCGGGTAGGTCGCGAAGCCGCGCTGCGCAAAGACGTTCGGCACCACCTCGGGGCCGGCATTCGGCAGCGCCTGCCATTCCTCCCAAGCGGTCTCGAGGAAGGTGAGGAAGTCTTCCGTGTGGACCTCCGCGAGCGCATCGCGCGAGGCTTCCGCCGGTTCGATGGCCTCGAGGCCAAGCTGATCGAGCCCCGCCTTCAGCAGCTTTGCGCGCTCGGCCTGCTCGGCGTTGCGCAGGATCTTGCCGTGGGTCAGGCGAAAGACCGGATCGTGGAGGTCGGTCTCGGGGGCATAGAAACACTTCATCAGTCTGGCTTCTCTTCCATGTTGCGGAATTGCTCGACAACGAGGTCGCGGGCGACCTCGATATGGTAGCGCAGCGCCTCGACGGCCTCGGGCTCGTCGTGGCGCAGCATCGCGTCGAGGATGGGTTGGTGGGTGTCGGCCAGCTTCTGGGCGTCATCGTAGAGCCGGCCGATCATCATGATCGTCAGTTCCGACTCCATCGCGATCTGGTCGAATGTGGCGAGGAACTTCGGGTTGCCCGAGCCCGCGCAGATCAGCCGGTGGAATTCCATGTCCGCCTCGACCTGCGTCAGCATGTCGAAGCCGGGGCCGGCGACGCGGCGCATCTCTTCGATCTGTTGAACAAGGCGGGGGCCGCTCTTGCCCATCCCGTCGCGGATCAGACGGCGTACCGCCGCGGTCTCGATCACCAGCCGGAATTCGTAGAGATCGGCCAGTTCGCGCGCCGTGATCGAGCGCACGAAGAAGCCGCGATTGGGCAGGTAGGTCACTAAGCCAGAGTTCTCGAGCAGCCGCGCTGCCTCGCGCACCGGGGCGCGGCTCACACCGAGCTGGCGGGCCACCACCGATTCGGAGAGCCGTTCGCCCTGTGACAGCTGACCGGTCACGATCGCCTTGCTGAGCAGGCGCGCGACGCGCTGAACGAGTCCCTCGCGGTCGAGAGGCTGAAAGCCGTCGCTGTCCTGTTTTGGGTCCATGAAATCGAAACCGAAATGCACAAGTTGCGATCACGCTAATTGTAGGTTTGCCGATTGTCGACAATTTCCTTGACCAAAGATGCGTTCTCGGCCTTTCTTTACGGCAAGCGATGAAAAGGACGACTTTGATGCCCGATGGAGCACCCGCCGACACCGTCACCCAGCTGCGCCGCGATCTGGCTGCCGCCTACCGGCTGATCGCGCATTTCGGAATGGATGACGGCATCTACACCCATATCTCCGCGCGTCTGCCGGATGGTCCGGGTGGCGAGAAGCGCTTCCTTCTGAACCCTTACGGCCTGCGCTTCGACGAGGTGACGGCGGCGAATCTCGTCACCGTGGACGAGACCGGCGCGGTGGTCGACGATCCCTATGGCGCTGGCGTCAACGCGGCCGGCTTCACCATTCACTCGGCCGTGCACATGGCGCGGCACGACGCGGTCTGCGTGCTGCACACCCACACCGTCGCCGGTGTCGCGGTGTCCTCGATCAAGGAGGGGCTGCTGCCGCTGAACCAGTGGTCGGCGCAGTTCTTCAACCGAATCGCCTTCCACGACTACGAAGGCATCGCGCTGAACCTCGAGGAGCGCGAGCGCATCGTGGCCGATCTCGGTGAGAAGCAGGTGATGCTGCTGCGCAACCATGGCACGCTGCTGCTGGGCCGCTCGGTCGCAGAGGCGGTGAAACTGGCGCTGAACCTCGAGCGGTCCTGCAAGGCGCAGGTGGCGGCTCTGGGCATGGGGCAGACGCCGATCGTGCTGCCCGACGATGTCGCCGAGCACACGGCCGGCCAATATCAGAAAATGTATGACAAGATGGAAGGCGCCGGCGGCAAGGATCCCGAATGGGATGCCTTCCTGCGGATGCTGGAAACCGCCGCTCCCGGCTACAAGGGCTGAGTGGCGACCCGAGAGATAACCAATGCGGCCCGGCGCAGAACCGGGCCCGACACCCCCGAAACCAAACTGACAGGGAAAACATGAAACATCTCAAAGCGACGACCTTCCTGATCGCCGCCGCCCTCGCGGCGCCGCTTGCCGCCCAGGAGGCCGGTGGCCGGCTCGACATCGTGGTTCAGCCCGAACCGCCCTCGCTGATGCTGGGCCTGGTGCAGAACGGCCCGACGCAGCTTGTTGCCGGCGACATCTACGAGGGCCTGCTGCGCTACGGCACCGATCTGCAGCCGCAACCGCTGCTGGCGAAAAGCTGGGAGATCTCGGACGACGGCCTGACCTACACCTTCACGCTCAACGAAGGTGTGAAGTGGCACGACGGCGAGGATTTCACCGCCGAGGACGTGGTGTTCTCTGCCGATGTCTTCCTGCGCGAGACTCACGCCCGCCTGCGCGCCTCGCTGGCCTATGTCGAGAGCATCACCGCGCCGGACGACACCACCGTGGTGTTCCAGCTGAAGGAGCCCTTCGGCCCGTTCATCAGCGTCTTCGAGACCGGCACCATGCCCATCGTGCCCAAGCACATCTATGAAGGCACCGATTTCGCCAACAACGAGATGAACGCCACGCCGATCGGCACCGGCCCGTTCAAGTTCGAGGCCTGGGAAAAGGGCAGCTACATCCACCTCGTGAAGAACGAGGACTACTATGTCGACGGTCTGCCCTATCTCGACGAGGTCTATTACCGCGTGATCCCGGATGCCGCCGCCCGCGCCGTGGCCTTCGAGACCGGCGAAGTGGACGTGCTGCCCGGCGGCTCGGTCGAGAACTGGGACGTGCCGCGTCTGACCGAGATGGACAATGTCTGCTCGACCGGCTCGGGCTGGGAGTTCTTCGCGCCGCACGCATGGATGTGGCTCAACAACCGCGAAGGTCCGACCAGCGACGTGCGCTTCCGCCAGGCGGTGATGTACGCGATGGACCGCGACTTCCAGCGCGACGTGGTGTGGAACGGCTTCGGCAACGTCGCCACCGGCCCGGTCTCGTCGAAGACCAACTTCTACTCGGACGACGTGACGATCTACGATCACAACCCCGAGAAGGCCGAGGAGCTGCTGGCCGAGATGGGCTATGACGGTGAAGAGGTCCGCCTGCTGCCGCTGCCCTATGGCGAAACCTGGCAGCGCTGGGCCGAGGCCATCCGCCAGAACCTGAGCGAGGTCGGCATCAACGTGTCGATCGACAGCACCGACGTCGCGGGCTGGAACGAGAAGACGTCCCAGTGGGACTACGACATGGCCTTCACCTATCTCTACCAGTACGGCGATCCCGCGCTGGGCGTGTCGCGCAACTACACCGCCGACCGCATCCAGAAGGGCAGCCCGTGGAACAACGTCGAAGGCTACGACAACCCCGAGCTCGACGAGAAGTGGTTCGCCGCCGCGACCATGATCTCGCCGGAAGAGCGTCAGGCCGCCTATAACGAGATCCAGCAGGAGATCGTCGACGACGTGCCCGTGGCGTGGCTTCTCGAGCTCGAGTTCCCGACCATCTACCGTTGCGACATCAAGGACCTCGTGACCACCGGCATCGGTGTCAATGACGGCCCGCGCAACGCCTGGATCGAGCAGTAACCCAACCGGTTCGGGCCGGACTGTCCCTTGTCCGGCCTGACCTCGAGGCGCCGCCCCTTCCCCGTGGACGGCGCCTCGGGAAACAGATTCCCCTCCGAGGACGCATGACCATTCTCATCGCAATCCTCTCGCGGCTCGCGAAGGCGGCACTCACGCTGCTTGCCATCGCTGTCCTGAACTTCTGTCTGCTGCACGCAGCGCCGGGTGACCCGGCGGTGGTGCTGGCAGGCGAGGCGGGCGCGGCCGACGAGCAGATGATCGCGCAGCTGCGCGAACGCTTCGGCCTTGACCAGCCGCTTTACGTGCAGCTCGGCAAGTATATCGCCGGCATCGTGCAGCTGGATCTTGGCTATTCCTTCCGCCAGAG
Source organism: Salipiger bermudensis (assembly GCF_017309175.1). Classification (NCBI taxonomy): domain Bacteria; kingdom Pseudomonadati; phylum Pseudomonadota; class Alphaproteobacteria; order Rhodobacterales; family Roseobacteraceae; genus Salipiger; species Salipiger bermudensis. The sequence goes on from NZ_JAEKJV010000010.1 coordinate 112,829, forward strand.
CGCCCCGGTGATCGACCTGATCGCCGAGCGGCTGCCGGCAACGCTGTTGCTGACCCTGACCGCCTTCGTGATCTCGCTGACCTGCGGCATCGCGCTGGGCGTCGCCGCCGCCGCCCGCGTCGGCAAGGTGTCGGATTCGCTCCTGACCACGCTGGCGCTGCTGTTCTACGCCACGCCGCTCTACTGGCTGGCGCTGATGGCGGTGCTGGTGTTCTCGGTCTGGCTCGGCTGGCTGCCCGGCTTCGGCTACGAGACCGTGGGCTCCGATTTCTCGGGCTTTGCCCGTGCCATCGACATCCTCAAGCACCTGATCCTGCCGGCGCTGACGCTGGGGCTGTTCTTCATGGCGGTCTACATGCGCATGACGCGGGCCTCGATGCTCGAGGTCTCGACCGCGGACTTCGTCAAGACCGCCAAGGCCAAGGGCCTGTCAGGCCCGGTGATCCGCCGCCGCCACATCCTGCGCAACGCCATCCTGCCGGTGGTCACGCTGGCCGGCCTGCAGGCAGGGCAACTCGTCGGCGGCGCCGTTCTGACCGAGACCGTCTTCGCATGGCCCGGCATCGGCCGGCTGATGTTCGAAAGCCTCGCCGCGCGCGACTACAACACCATCCTCGGGGTCTTCCTCGTGTCCGCCGCCATGGTCATCCTGTTCAACATCGTGACCGACATCGTCTACCGGATCGTCGATCCCCGGATCGGAGCGAGGGCCTGAGCCATGTGGAAACGTTTCAGAAGCAATATCGGTGCCATGGTCGGGGTCGTCCTGCTTGTCGCCGTCATCTTCATCGCCATCTTCGCGCCGCTGATCTTCGCCAACACGCCCTGGCAGATGGTGCAGCGCCCGTTCCTTGCGCCGTTTGCGATGGAGAGCCTGCCGCTCGGCACCGACACGCTGGGCCGCGACGTGGCTGCCCAGCTGGCCTATGGCGCGCGGGTCTCGCTGCTGGTCGGGCTGGTCTCGACGCTGGTGGCTCTGCTCATCGGGGTGCCGCTTGGCGCGCTGGCCGGGTTCTATGGCGGATATGTCGATGAAGGCGCCATGCGCTTCACCGAGTTCTTCCAGACCATCCCGAACTTCGCGCTGGCCATCGTGCTGGTGGCGATCTTCGAGCCGACGCTGGCCTCGATCACGCTCGCCATCGCCATTGTTTCCTGGCCGCCGGTGGCGCGCCTGGTGCGGGCCGAGGTGATGTCGGTGCGAAAGCGCGAGTTCGTCGATGCCGCGACGCTGGCGGGCCTGTCGAAGCCGCGCATCCTGGTGCGGCAGGTGCTGCCCAACACGGTCTCGCCGATCATCGTCATGGCCTCGCTGATGGTCGCCACCGCGATCCTGCTGGAGAGCTCGCTCTCCTTCCTCGGCCTCGGCGATCCCAATGCCATGAGCTGGGGCTACATGATCGGTGCCGCGCGCACGGTGATCCGCTCGGCCTGGTGGCTGAGCTTCTTCCCCGGCATCGCCATCGTCATCACGGTGCTGGCGCTGAACCTCATCGGCGAAGGTCTCAACGACGCGCTGAACCCGCACCTCTCCCGGAAGGGCAAGGCATGAGCACGACACTTTCCATCGAACACCTCACCATCGGCCTGCCGGAGGGCGCGGATCGCCCCTTCGCGGTCGAGGACGTGAGCATGGCCATCGAGAAGGGCGAGATCCTCTGCGTGGTCGGTGAATCCGGCTCCGGCAAGTCGATGACCGCCAACGCGCTGATGGGGCTGTTGCCGCCGGGCGTGAACGTGAAAGCGGGGCGCGCCATGTTCGAGGCCCGCGACGTGCTGCGTCTGCCCGAGGGTGAGAAGCAGGCGCTGCGCGGCGCCAGCATGGCGATGATCTTCCAGGAACCGATGACGGCGCTGAACCCGCTGATGCGCATCGGTGACCAGATCGTCGAGGTGTTTGCCGCGCATGACCGCTACACCCAGTCCGAGCGCCGCGAGAAGGCGCTCGCACTGATCCGCGAGGTGCAGCTGCCAGATCCCGAAAAGATCATCCGCGCCTATCCGTTCCAGCTTTCCGGCGGACAGCGGCAGCGGGCGATGATCGCCATGGCACTGGCGCTCGAGCCGAAGCTGCTGATCGCCGACGAGCCCACGACGGCGCTCGACGTGACGACGCAGGCGCAGATCCTCAAGCTGATCCTCGACCTGCGCGAGAAGCGCGGCATGGCGGTGATGTTCATCACCCATGACTTCGGCGTGGTGGCCGAGATCGCCGACCAGGTGATCGTCATGCGCATGGGCAAGGTGGTCGAGCGCGGCTCTGCCACCGAGGTGCTGGAGAACCCGCAGCACGACTATACCAAGCGTCTGCTCGAGGCGATCCCGACCGGCAAGCTGCCGGAGGCACGGCAGCTCTCGGAGACGCCGGCGCTCGAGATCAAGGGGCTGCGCAAGATCTACCGCACTGGCGGCGGCATGTTCAAACCGGTGCGCGAGGTGCGCGCGGTGGACGATGTCTCGCTCACCGTGGCGCGCGGCGAGGTGCTTGGGCTCGTCGGCGAATCGGGCTCGGGAAAGTCGACGCTCGGGCGCACCGCGGTGCGGCTCGTCACCCCCGATGGCGGGCAGGTGATGGTCGGCGGCACCGATCTTGCGGCGCTGTCCGACGAGGAGCTGCGCAAGCAGCGCCACAAGGTCCAGATGGTGTTCCAGGATCCCTATGCCTCGCTCAACCCGCGCCAGCGCATCATGGGCGCGATCACCGACGGGCCGATCACCCGCGGCATTCCGCGCAAAGAGGCCGAGGCCCGCGCCCGCGAGCTGCTCGAGATCGTGGGGCTGGGGGCGGATGCTGCCAGCCGCTTCCCGCACGAGTTCTCCGGCGGCCAGCGTCAGCGCATCGGCATCGCCCGCGCGCTTGCGATGGACCCCGAGCTGATCATCGCCGACGAGGCGGTCTCGGCGCTCGACGTGTCGATCCAGGCGCAGGTGCTCGACCTGCTGCGGGAGCTGCGCGAGAAGCTCGAGCTGTCGATCCTGTTCATCACCCACGACCTGCGGGTCGCGGCGCAGCTCTGCGACCGCATCGCGGTGATGCAGAAGGGCAAGCTGGTCGAGATCGGGACGGTGCACGACATCTTCCTGAACCCGAAGCAGGAGTACACCCGCAAGCTGCTCGCCGCCGTGCCCGGTGCCGACTGGGACCAGCAGGGAGCGGCCTGAGCATGATCGGGGTCGTCACCAACACCGCGTTCGAGATGTTCGACCGCTTCAGCCCGATCTTCGCCGCCGAGGCGCCGGAGATCACCATCCTGCGCCCCGAGGATGTCGAGCGCCCCGAGGAGGTGTCCTTCGTGTTCACCTTCCGCCCGGCCGACGATGCCTTCGCGCCCTATCCCAATCTGCAGGCGGTGTTCTCCGCCGGGGCCGGGACCGACGCCATTGACGCCTGTCCATCGCTGCCCGAGGGCGTGCCGGTCTACCGTGTCGAGGATGCAGACCAGGCGCTGCAGATGGCGGGCTATGCGGCCTTTCACGTGCACTGGCATCACCGCCACATGGCGCAATACGTCGCCCAGCAACGCGACGCCGTGTGGGAGCGTGTGCTGACGGGGCTGTCGCCGACCCACAAGCGGGTCGGCGTGCTGGGCTTCGGCCACATGGGCCGCGCCATTGCCAAGGGCCTCATGGCGCTGGGCTACCCGGTCTCGGCCTATGCGCGCTCGCAGCCCAGTCCGCCCGAGCCGGGCGTGCGCCATTTCATCGATGGCCAGATGGACGCGTTCCTCGCCGAGAGCGACATGCTGGTGAACGTGCTGCCTTTGACCGAGCAGACCAAGGGCCTGATCGACGCCGCCTTCCTGCGCAAACTCCCCGAGGGGGCGGCGCTGATCCACATGGGGCGCGGCGGGCAGGTCGACGAGGCGCAACTGCTCGAGGTGCTCGACGCGGGTCACCTCTGCGGCGCGTCGCTGGATGTCTTCGACACCGAGCCGCTGCCGGCAGAGAGCCCGCTCTGGGGCCATCCCAAGGTGCTCATCACCCCGCATGTGGCGTCGATCCCCGAGGCCACCTTTGTCGTGCGCGGCATCCGCGACCGGATGCGCGCGCTCGTTCCCGCCTGATCCTCTCCTCTTCTCCCCGCAGGACGCCATGACCACCGATCCCAACGACCTCTCCGCCCGTGAACTCGCGGCCCGCGTCCGCTCGGGCGCGCTCTCTGCCAGCTCCGTCATCCGCGAGACGCTTGACCGCGTCGCCAAAATGAACCCGCAGGTGAACGCGATCATCCAGGACTGCGGCGCGGACGCCATGGCCGAGGCCGAGGCGCTTGACGCGCGCATCGCCAAGGGCGAGGCGGTGGGGGCGCTGGCGGGCGTGCCGGTGACCATCAAGGTGCTCTCGGATCAGGCGGGCTATGCCTCGACCAACAGCTGCCGCATCTTCAAGGACGTGATGGCGACCGAGGACGCGCCCTTCCTGCGCCATCTGCGCGAGAAGGATGCCATCGTCATCGGGCGGACCAACACACCGGCCTTCTCTTATCGCTGGTTCTCCACCAACAACTTCTACGGCGACACCAAGAACCCCCACAATGACACGCTGACCGCCGGCGGCTCGTCGGGCGGGGCAGGGGCTGCGGTGGCGACCGGCATGGGCCATATCGGCCACGGCACCGACATCGCGGGCTCGATCCGCTATCCGGCTTATGCCTGCGGCGTGCAGGGGCTGCGCCCGACGCTTGGCCGCGTGCCGATGTTCAACGCCTCTTCCGGCGATCGCGGCGTGGGGCCGCAGCTGATGGCGGTTTCGGGCCCGCTGGCGCGCCGGGTCGACGACCTGCGGCTGGGGCTAGAGGGCATGGCGGGCTACGCGCCCGAGGATGTCTGGAGCGCCCCGGTGCCGCTGGTCGGCCCGACCTACCGCCGCCGCGTGGCGCTGGTGAAGCGCCCGGGCGGCATCGACACCGATCCGCGCATCCTAGAGGATCTCGACCGCGCCGCGGCGATTTTCCGCGCCGCCGGCTGGCAGGTCGACGAGCCTGCCGAGGTGCCGGAAATCCGCGAGGCGGTGGAGCTGCAGATCGACCTGTGGCTCTCGGACGATCACGCCACCAAGCTGCGCATGGCGCATGAAGAGGGCGATCCCGGTGCCATCGCGCTGCTCGAGCACTACGCGCCCCGCGCCGAGGCCATCGACGCCAAGCGCTTCGGCGAGGTGTTCCAGCGCCGCGCCACGCTGGCCCGGCACTGGCGCCACTTCCTGCAGGACTACCCGGTGGTGCTGATGCCGGTTTCGGCGGAGCTGCCATTCAAGCAGGATGCCGACCTTGAAGGTGGCGACGCGGTGGCGCGGCTCTGGGAGGCGCAACTGCCCCAGATCGCCTTCCCGGCGCTGGGCCTGCCGGGCATCGCCGTGGCCTCGGGTGTGCTCGATCACGTGCCCTCTGGCGTGCACCTGATCGGCGCGCCGTGGCGCGAGGACGTGCTCTGCGACGCGGGCGAAGTGCTCGAGCGCGGGTTCGGCTTTCCCGGCCTCGTGTCCTGACAAAGCTTGACAGATGGGGCGCAAAGCCCCATTTGGGACGGTAACGCTGCGCTGCCGCGTGAGCTAGCCGCGCCATTGGGCGGGAGGATCCCTCCCTGTCGGGCGCATCAGCGTTGCCAATACCGATTTCCCCATCACGCAGGGTTCTCGATGCGACGGCCGGATGGCGCGGGATACGCCCGCCTGTCCCGAGGCCGCGCCGCACCCTGACCGTGTCGCCTCTCGGGCGGCAGGTTCGTACGCCGTATCCGTGCCCGAGGAAGGGCCGTGCGGCCCGACAAAGGATATCTCTTGTTCGATTTCGACATGCTCGGCCTTGCGCCGACCCTCTCCGAAGCCCTGAAGCGCAACGGCTTTTCCGAGCCGACCCCGATCCAGAACCAGGCCATTCCGCTGGCGCTCGAGGGGCACGATGTGCTTGGCCTCGCCCAGACCGGCACCGGCAAGACGCTGGCCTTCGGCCTGCCGCTGATCGATGGCCTGCTGGCCCAGCCCGGCAAGCCGGCGCCCAAGACCGTCAAGGCGCTGGTGCTGGCGCCGACCCGCGAGCTGGTCAACCAGATCGCCGACAGCCTGCGTCAGCTCACCGACGGCACCAAGCTGCGGGTCGGCACCGTGGTCGGCGGCCAGTCGATCAACCGCCAGATCAACTTCCTCAGCCGCGGCACCGACATCCTTGTCGCCACGCCGGGCCGTCTCATCGACCTGATGGACCGCAAGGCGGTGGACCTGTCCACCGTGCGCCAGCTGGTGCTCGACGAGGCCGACCAGATGCTCGACATGGGCTTCATCCACGCCCTGCGCCGCATCGCGCCGCAGCTTGGTACCCCGCGCCAGACCATGCTGTTCTCGGCCACCATGCCGAAGCAGATGGAAGAGCTCTCCTCCGCCTACCTGACCAACCCGCGCCGGGTGCAGGTCTCGCCCCCGGGCAAGGCCGCCGACAAGATCACCCAGTCGGTGCATTTCGTCGACAAGGCCGGCAAGCCGTCGAAGCTGCGCGAGGTTCTGGGCCGCGATGACGAGTCGCTGACGCTGGTCTTCGCCCGCACCAAGCACGGCGCCGAGCGGCTGATGAAGGGGCTGGTGGCCGATGGCTACAACGCCGCCTCGATCCACGGCAACAAGAGCCAAGGCCAGCGCGACCGCGCCATCAAGGCGTTCCGCGACGGCGACATCAACGTGCTCGTCGCCACCGACGTGGCGGCCCGCGGCATCGACATTCCCGGCGTGGCCTACGTGGTCAACTACGACCTGCCGGAAGTGCCGGACAACTACGTGCACCGCATCGGCCGCACCGCGCGGGCTGGCCGCGAAGGGGAGGCCATCGCCTTCTGCGCGCCGGACGAGGCGGACCTGCTGCGCCAGATCCAGAAGCTGATGAAGATCGACATCCCCGTCGCTTCCGGTGACGCGCCGACCGAGCTGACCGAGGGCGGCCCGCGCCGTCGTCGCGGTGGCGGCGGCGGTGGTGGCGGCCGGGGCCGTGGCGGCTTCGGCGGTGGCAAGCCGCAGGGTGCCGGCAAGCCCGGCGGTGGCCAGGGCCAGCGGCGGCGTCGTCCGCGCCGTCGCGCAGCCTGAGCGCCAAGGACAGGGACGGGCCAAGATTTTTAGCTAAAAATCTTGGCTCCGGTGAAGACAAAACGCCCGGACGGGGATCTCCGTCCGGGCGTTTTCTGTTCTGAGCGGAAGAAAGCGGCTTACTGGGCCAGCTTCTTCGCGACGATCTCGTTCACCGCCTTGGGGTTGGCCTTGCCGCCGGTGGCCTTCATCACCTGGCCCACGAACCAGCCCGCGAGCTTGGGGTTCTGTTTGGCCTTCTCGACCTGTGCCGGGTTGGCGGCGATGATCTCGTCGACCGCGGTCTCGATGGCGCCGGTGTCGGTCACCTGCTTCATGCCGCGCTCTTCGACGATCTGCTCCGGGTCGCCGCCTTCGGTGTAGACGATCTCGAACAGGTCCTTGGCGATCTTGCCCGAGATCGCATCCGACTTGATCAGCCGCACGATGCCGGCGAGCTGCGCCGGGGAGACCGGGCTCTCGGTGATCTCGTGGCCTTCCTTCTTCAGCCGGCCAAAGAGCTCGTTGATCACCCAGTTGGCGGCGAGCTTGCCGTCGCCGGCGTCGCCCGCGACCTTCTCGAAGAAGGCGGCGTTGGCGACCTCGGCGGTCAGCACGCTGGCGTCATACTCGGACAGGCCGAACTCCTTGACGAAGCGCGCCTTCTTCTCGTCGGGCAGCTCGGGCAGGGAGGCGGCGATGTCATCGACCCAGGCCTGCTCGATCTCGAGCGGCAGCAGGTCGGGATCGGGGAAGTAGCGGTAATCATGCGCTTCTTCCTTGGAGCGCATCGAGCGCGTCTCGCCCTTGTCCGGATCGTAGAGACGGGTCTCCTGGTCAATGGAACCGCCGGCCTCGAGGATGGCGATCTGGCGCTTCGCCTCGTAATCGATGGCCTGCTGGATGAAGCGCATGGAGTTCATGTTCTTGATCTCGCAGCGGGTGCCGAGATGCGAGAAGTCCTGCGTTTCCTGGTATTTCTCGTACTGGCCCGGACGGCAGACCGAGACGTTCACGTCGGCGCGCAGGTTGCCGTTCTGCATGTTGCCGTCGCAGGTGCCGAGATAGCGCAGGATCTGGCGCAGCTTCGACACGTAGGCCGCCGCTTCCTCGGGGCCGCGGATGTCGGGGCGCGAGACGATCTCCATCAGCGCCACGCCGGTGCGGTTGAGGTCGACGAAGGACATGTTCGGATCCATGTCGTGGATCGACTTGCCGGCGTCCTGTTCGATGTGGATGCGCTCGATCCGCACGAGGCGGGCGATGCCCGGCTCCATGTCGACGATCACCTCGCCCTCGCCCACGATCGGGTGGTAGAGCTGGCTGATCTGGTAGCCCTGCGGCAGGTCCGGGTAGAAGTAGTTCTTGCGGTCGAAGGCGGATTTCAGGTTGATTTCGGCCTTCAGGCCGAGCCCGGTGCGCACCGCCTGCTCGACGCAGTATTCGTTGATCACCGGCAGCATGCCCGGCATCGCCGCGTCCACGAAGGCCACGTTCGAGTTCGGCTCGGCGCCGAACTTGGTGGAGGCCCCCGAGAACAGCTTGGCCTCGGAAGAGACCTGCGCATGGACCTCCATGCCGATCACCAGTTCCCAGTCGTATTTCGCCCCGGCGATGACCTTGGGTTTGGGGGGCTCGAAGCTCAGGTCAAGCATGGCGTATCCTCGTCTCGCAATTCGCGACGGGGATACGCCAGAGCGGCAGAGGGAGCAAGAGCGCTGGCGGCGCAGGGCGACGGAGACAGCGTGACACCGGCCTCGGTGAAGCGGACCTCGCGCCCGAGGCGCAATTGATGGGCGAAATGCTCAGCCAGCGCCGAGCGCGCGCGGCTCTCGCCGAGGCGCAGGCGATCGCTGGCGTCGGTCTTGCCGGCGAAGGCCCGGGCGTTGGCCCAGAGCGCGGGATGGATCTCGCGCAGGTGGTCCTCGACGATCCAGCCGAAGCAGCCGCTGATCCGGGCCCGGGCGCTGCTGGGCTCCGACGCACCCGAGAGGCTCATGCCGCAGAAGGCCGCGAGAAGATTGGCGGTGTGCTGGTCGGGACGGCGGGTGAGGATGTCGTGAAGGCCCTCGGTGAAGAGTTCCGCATCGACATGGGCGAAGCCGCGCAGCTGGCCGCTTGCGAGCGCGTCGAACCAGACCCAGACATAGCCGCCGGCCCCCCAGATATCGGCGGTGCGCCCGGCGGTGCGTCGGGCCTCGAGTTCGAGCCGGTCCCAGTTTCCGAAACGGGTCGGCATCAGGTCCCGGCCGAGCGCGCGCATGTGGGCGGGGCAGGCGGGATCGAGGTCGATCAGGTCCTCGTACTCGTCGATCACCCGGCGGCTCGGGCGCGGATCGAGTTCGAGCAGGGCGCAGCGCAGCGCGGCGATGGCCGGCGAATCGAACTCCAGCGGATGAAACGGCGCGATCAGTCGCGCCGCGGTCTCGAGGTGCTGTGAGCGGGCGTCGCGGCGCAGTGTCAGGGCGTCGCCGCTCGCCGGGACGGCCTCCCACGCCTCGGCCACGGTCAGATGGGCTTGTGCGACGGCATAGGAGAGCCACGCGGACTCTGCCAGCCCGTCGACGGCGTCATGCAGGCAGTACAGCGTCTGCCGCGCCGTCGTGGCATCGTTTCCGGTGACGGCGGCGAGCGCGGTCTCGACCACGTCCGAGCAGGCCCCCTCGGCGAGCAGCCGCGCAATGGGCATGCCGCCGCACGTCGCCGCGCGGCCAGTATCGGCCTCGCGCAGCCGTTCGGCCAATGTCTCCCAGTCTTCCTGCCGCGCGAGGTAGCGCCCGGCCAGGCGCAGGCTCTCGCAATCCGAAGCGTCGGGCGAGCTTTCGCGCAGGGGGATGTGGATCTTCGCGGGTTCGACGGTGGCAGGGCGCTCGGTCTCACCGGCAGGCGCCACCGTGGCGCCGACAGGACGCGGCCGGAGCCGCTTCCGTGACAGCACGGCGCGGGCAAACCGGAGGAGCGATGCGGGGCGGGCGATGTCTGACATGCGCGCAACATGTTTGGGGAATCGGGCACATTGAGGGCAGGAGCGGGTTGAGGCGGCGGCATTCCGCCGACGTTTCTTCGTCCGCTACCACGTTGACTCCCAAAGGGTTAACGGGGCCTTCGACGGTTTGGGTGCGACCGCCTGCAGCCTTGGGGCGAGCCGCGCTTTACCGAACCCACACCCTGTGGCAATTCTCCGGTCATGCTGCCACGTCTTCTCACAGTTCTGTCGGCCCTGTTCTTCGCAAGCGCCGTCTGGTCAGAACCCGCCCCGATGCCGCCCGGATACTCTCTCCAGGCCGTCGTCCACTCCGTACGCCCGCAAGAGCGGACCATGACGATCCCCGAAGCGCGCTGGGGCACCTCCGGCGAGCGCGGCACCTGGTCGCTGGCGGCGCTGTCGGCGCTGCGCGGACCGGCGAGCAACCTGCCCGGGATCGTCCCCGAGGACATCGCCACCTGGTGCCCGGCCTATCCGAGCGCCGGCCGCGAGGATCGCGAGGCGTTCTGGATCGGGCTGGTTTCGGCGCTGGCCAAGCACGAGAGCACCTATCGTCCGACCGCCGTCGGTGGCGGCGGCTTGTGGTACGGCCTGCTGCAGATCCTGCCCTCGACGGCGCGGCTCTACGATTGCCAGGCTGGAAGCGGGGCCGAGCTCAAGGACCCGCATCTCAACCTCACCTGCGGCCTGCGCATCATGGCCAAGACGGTGAAGCGCGACGGCGTGGTGAGCCAGAACATGCGCGGCGTCGCCGCCGACTGGGGCCCGTTCCATTCGCGCAAGAAGCGCGAGGACATGATCGCATGGACCCGTGCGCAGCCTTATTGCGCCGGCCTGCCGCGCTCGCTGAAGCCGGTGGCGCGCCCGGACAGCTGGGGTGAGGACGAGATCATGGCGAAGCTGCCCGCAAATGACGGCGTGATCGCCCTGAGCGTAGACGGCGCCATCCTGCGCCCGACGCAGGATCCGATCATCGCAACCTCGGGGATGTCCCCGGCACAGGAAGCTGTGGTGCAATAATCAAGACAACCAGCGCTGCGGCGCGAACCTGTCGAGCGCGCAGCGATGCGCAGAAAAAGGGGGCCAAGCGGCCCCCTTTTTTGGTCGCGTGCCGGTCCTCGTTCAGGACAGCAGGCGGCCCACCATCTCCGACACGTCGCGCGAGAGGTCAGGCTTGGCGGCGATGCGCTCGAGCTCGGCCTTCATCAGCGCCTGCCGCCCGGCGTCGTAGCGTGTCCAGGTCTGGAACACCGAGCACATGCGCGCCGCCGTCTGCGGGTTCTTGCCGTCGAGCTTGATCAGCCACTCGGCCAGCAGCCGGTAGCCGCTGCCGTCCTTGGCGTGGAAGCCGGCATGGTTCATCGCCAGCGAGCCCATCACCGCGCGGAAGCGGTTGGGGTTCTTCCAGTCGAAATCGGGCCGCTTGGTCAGCGCCTCGGCGCGGGGCGCGGCGGTCTCCGGCTTGGTGGCGGCGACCTGCAGCGCGAACCACTTGTCCATCACCAGCCGGTCGTCCTTCCACTGCTGCTCGAAGGCTGCGAGCGCCGCGTCCTCGGCGCCGGCGGAGATCAGGCAGGACAGCGCGCTCAGCTGCATGGTCATGTTGTCCGCGGCGTCGAACTGCGCCTGTGCGGCCTTGCCGCCATCGAGACGGGTCTGCAGCGACAGGACCGCATTGCCGAGCGCCCGCTTGCCGGACTGCTTGGCGTCGGGGCTGTAGCGGTCCGTGACGCGGGTCGCCGCCATCAGCTCGGGCAGCAGCGACGACCAGCGCTCGGCCATGGCGTTGCGCAGGGTCTCGGCGGCGGCATGGATCGCGTCGGGGTCGGGAGTGATGCCTTTGGCGTGCAGCATCTGCGCCAGCTCCGACTGGGTCGGCAGAGCCAGCATCAACGCCCGGAAGGCCGGATCGAGGTCGCCGTCGCGGATCACTTGTTCAAGCGCGTCGATCCATGCCGTGTCGGGCCCGGCGCCCTCGGTCACCATGTCGAAGAGGCAGCCCCGGGCGAGATCGCGGCTCGCCTCCCAGCGGTTGAAGGCGTCGGTGTCATGCGCCAGCAGGAAGCGCTTCTCCTCCGCCGAGGTCTCGCGGTCGAGCACCACCGGCGCCGAGAAGCCGCGCAGGATCGAGGCCACGGGCTTTGCGCTCAGCCCCTCGAAACGGAAGCTCTGCTCGGCGTCTGTCATCTCGAGCACGGTGGTCGGCACCACCTCGTCGCCATTGGGGTTGAGCAGACCCACGGCGATGGGCAGCACCTGCGGCGCCTTGTCGGGCTGACCCGGGGTGGGGGGCGTCTCCTGTTTGAAGGTCAGGGTGAAGGTGCCGTCGGCATAGTCCTCGGAGACGCTCAGATGCGGCGTGCCCGATTGCGAGTACCAGCGCTGGAACTGCGTCAGGTCGCGCCCGGTGGCATCCTCGAATACCCTGAGCCAGTCCTCGATGGTGGCGGCATCGCCGTCGTGACGCTCAAAATACAGATCCAGCGCCTTTGCATAGGCCTCGTCCCCCACCAGCCGCTTGAGCATCCCGATCACCTCGGCACCCTTCTCGTAGACCGTGGCGGTGTAGAAGTTGTTGATCTCCTGGAAGCTCTCGGGGCGCACCGGGTGCGACAGGGGACCCTGATCCTCGGGGAACTGGCGGGCGCGCAGGTCGATCACGTCGGAGATCCGCTTGACCTCGGCGGAGCGCATGTCCGAGGTGAACTGGCTGTCGCGATAGACCGTCAGCCCCTCCTTCAGGCAAAGCTGGAACCAGTCGCGGCAGGTGATGCGGTTGCCGGTCCAGTTGTGGAAATACTCATGCGCGATGATCGCCTCGATGCGCTCGAAATTGGCGTCGGTCGAGGTTTCCGGCGAGGCCAGCACGCAGGAGGAGTTGAAGATGTTCAGCCCCTTGTTCTCCATCGCGCCCATGTTGAAATCGTCGACCGCAACGATGTTGAAGATGTCGAGATCGTATTCCCGGCCATAGACCTCTTCATCCCATGTCATCGAGGCCTTGAGCGCCTCCATCCCGAAGGCGCATTTGCCCTCGTCGCCGGGGCGCACCCAGATGTTGAGCTCGACCTCCTTGCCGGACATCGTGGTGAACGCGCCGGGGTGGTTGACCAGATCGCCGGCCACCAGCGCGAAGAGATAGGCGGGCTTGGGCCACGGGTCATGCCACTCGGCCCAGCCTTCGCCGCTGTCGGTGGGGTTGCCGTTCGAGAGCTTGACCGGCGTGTCCCCCTCGATGCGGACGGTGAAGGTCGCCATCACGTCGGGGCGGTCGGGGTAGTAGGTGATCTTGCGGAAGCCCTCGGCCTCGCACTGGGTGCAATACATGCCGTTCGACATGTAGAGCCCCTCGAGCGCGGTATTCTCGGCCGGGGCGATCTCGACCTCGGTCTCCCACAGGAAGGGGCCGGAAGGCACGTCGCAGCGCAGGCCCTGAGGCGTCAGCTCAGGGGTGACCTCGGTGCCGTCGATGGCGGCGTGGATCAGCTTGAGCTCTTCGCCGTGCAGGAAGAAGTCCTGCGCGGGGGCGTTCGGATTGGGCTGGAAATGGATGCGCGAGACCACCCGCGTGGCTTTCGGGGCGAGCTTCACGGTCAGGTGAACATCCGCGACCTGCCAGCCGAAGGGCGTGTAATCGCTGAGGTAAATCGTCTGCGGGCTTGCGTCTTTCATGCGGTCTCATCCTGTCGGCAGGGGTGGCGCAGGAACTGCGCCCGATGGAAAAGTGTTAGGTCCGCAAGTCAGGCGCCACAACCGTGTGGCACGAAAATTTGCAAGTGAGGAGCTTTGTCATGTCGGCACCCGACACCAACATCAAGACGCAGAAGAAACAGCACAAGGGCCCGCTCGGGGGCATCTGGTTCGGGCTCGGGTTCGTGGCGCTGCTCCTGATCGTCTGGCTTGCATGGGTCTTTGCCTCGGCAGACGAGAGCGATCCCGCCGCCGCGACGACCGAGCCTGCCGCCGCCACCGAGACCGAGGCCGGCACGACGCAGATGGAAACGGCCCCCGCCGCCAACGACTGACGCCTTTCGCCAACCCCTTGCCAAGGCCTGCTCTGACGCTCGGCCGAGGTGTTCTCACGTGGGCCCCGGATCGGAACCGATCCGGGGCCTTCCGCGTTGTTCCGCGACCCAGCGGGATGCAAGGTGAGGGACAGATGGACGGGAAACTGGCGGGCCGCGCCTTCGCGGCGCTGAGCGAAGCCGATGGCGATGTGCCGGCGGAAGAGGCGCGCAACGGTCTGCGGCACGTGGTGTCGCTGTCGATGACCAAGCTCGCCGATGGTCTGATCAATCCCAAACTCGTGCTGACATGGCTGGCGCAGGCGCTGGGCGCGCCGGCGGTCCTCGTGGGGCTGCTGGTGCCGATCCGCGAGGCCGGGGCGCTGCTGCCGCAAATGCTGCTGGCGCACCGTGTCGAGGCGCTGCGACACCGCAAATGGGCGTGGGTCATCGGCTCGCTGGGGCAGGGGATCGCCGCCGCCGGCATGGTCGCGGTGGCCTTCACGCTGCAGGGCTGGGCCGCGGGGCTGGCGCTTTGCAGTCTGCTGGCCGTCCTCGCGCTGTCGCGCGCGGCCTGTTCGGTGAGCTTCAAGGACATTCTCGGAAAGACCGTCGAGAAGACCCGGCGCGGCGCGGTGACCGGAACCGCCGCCTCGGTCGCTTCGGCGGGGGTGATCCTTTTCGCGCTGCTGCTGATGACCGGACTGTTGCAGGACGTGACGCCGCTGGCACTCGCGGTGGGGCTCGCGGCGCTGCTGTGGTTCGCCGCCGCGGCCCTGTTCTCCACGCTCGAAGAAGCGCCCTCGGAGGCGGAGGGCGACGCCCCGGCGATCGATCTGTCTCCGTTCCGAAAGGACGGTCAGTTCCGCCGCTTCGTTTATGCACGCGGGGCGCTCACCGCGACGGCGCTCGCACCGCCCTATATCGTGCTGCTCGACACCGGCGAGGGGGCACTGCAAAAGCTGGGCGCACTGGTGCTCGCCTCGGCGGCGGCCTCCTTCGTCAGTTCCTATGTCTGGGGCCGGCTCTCGGACCGCTCGTCGCGCCGGGTGCTGATGTATTCCGGCTTTGCCGGTGCAGTGGCGATGGCGCTGGCTGTGCTGGCGGGGCTGACCGGTGTGGCGGGCGCGGCAATCTGGGTGACGCCTCTGCTGCTCTTTGCCCTGATGATCGCCTATCACGGCGTGCGTCAGGGGCGCTCGACTTACCTTGTCGACATGGCCCCCGAGGAGGCCCGCGCGCGTTACGCGGCTCTGGCCAACACCCTGATCGGCGGGCTGCTGCTGCTATCGGGGGCCTTCGGCGGCGCGCTGGCGTGGATCGGTCCGATCGCGGCGCTGGCGGGCTTTGCGGCACTGAGTGCCCTTGGCGGGGTCATCGCGATGGGGCTGGACGAGGTCGAGAAGGCTGCCGACTAGACCGGCACAAGCGCGGTGCTGGCGGCGCGGCGCACGGCGGCGGTGAGCCCGGTGACCGCACCCGCCACCAGACGGTTGACCTGCCAGTGCAGCGCCACCTCCTGCGGCTGATCGGGCCTCAGCGCGACCAGCCTCCCCTGCGCCAGATCCTCGCGCACCATGGGCTCGGGGTTGAGCCCCCAGCCCAGCCCGAGCCTCGCGGCATCGACGAAGCCTTGCGACGAGGGCAACCGGTGCAGCGGCGGGGTCGGGGCCTGCCCGGTGATCCGGCGCAGCCAGTCGTGCTGCAGCGCATCCTTGGCATTGAACTGAAGCATTGGAGCGTGGGCGAAAGCCTCGGTCGTGACGCCCTCCGCAAAGAACCTCTCGTAGAAGCCGGGCGCGCAGGTCGCCACGTAGCGCATCTTGCCGAGTGCGTAGGCGTCGCAGCCCTGCACCGGGCGGGCATGGGCGGTGATTGCCGCCGAGACCTCGCCCCGGCGCAGCCAATCGGCGGAGTGGGATTCGTCGTCCACCGCGATATCGAAGAGCAGGTCGTGCCCGATCAGCGCCGGCAGGAACCATGTCGAGAGGCTGTCGGCGTTGATCGCGAGGCGCAGCCGCGCCGGGGTGCCGGGCAGCTCGAGATCGCGGGCCAGCGCCGCCTCGAGCAGCCGCACCTCGCCGGCGTGACGGGCCAGACGCGCCCCGGCCGGGGTGGCGATGCAGGGCGCGGCGCGCACCACAAGCGCGCCGCCGACCCGGTCCTCGAGCGCCTTGATGCGCTGCGAGATCGCCGAGGGCGTGACGTACAGCTCGGCAGCGGCGGCGTCGAAGCTGCCAAGCCGGAGCACCGCGTCGAGCGCGGCCAGTTGCGACGGGTCGAACGACATTAGCAGAACTTATCAGAACTGAATTTCTTTAACTAGGCTGTCCCTTCGAGCCCGTGCTAGCAGGCGGGACGGATCGAAGGAGGGACAGGACATGCAGGCGGCAGTGGCGGGCTTCGCGCTCGGGTTTTCGATGATACTTGCGATCGGGGCGCAGAATGCCTTCGTGCTGCGGCAGGGGCTGATGCGGGCGCATGTGCTGCCGGTCTGCCTGATCTGCGCGCTCTCCGACGCGGTGCTGATCGCGGCCGGGGTCGCCGGCTTCGGGGTTCTGACCGAGGCTTTGCCGGGGCTGGAACCCGCCATGCGGCTCTTCGGTGCAGCTTTCCTTGCGTGGTACGGCGCGCGCAGCCTGCGCTCGGCCTGGCGCGGCGGGGCCGCGATGGGTGCGGGCAAGGCGGCGCTGAGCCTGCGCGGCGCGGTGCTCACCTGTCTCGCCTTCACCTGGCTCAACCCGCATGTCTATCTCGACACGGTGATGCTGCTGGGGGCGATCTCGTCGCAATACGCGCAGCCGGCGCTCTTCGGGCTGGGCGCGGTGACCTCCTCCTTCGTGTTCTTCTTCCTGCTCGGATACGGGGCGCGGGCGCTGGCGCCGGTCTTTGCCCGCCCGCGGGCGTGGCAGCTGCTCGATCTTGGCATGGCGGTGGTGATGTGGACGCTCGCCACCAAGCTGATCCTTGGCGGCATGGACAGCCTCGTCGCGAGCTTTCCGCTTTTCGAGAGATTGTTCGTGGTCTAACACCATCGCATGAGCGCTGTTTCCGCCCCGGTCCGGGGTATTCTCTGGATGGTCGTCACCGGCCTTTGCTTCGTCGGCGTCACGGCGCTGGTCAAGCTGCTGGCCGGGCGCGTCCCAGCGGCGGAATCGGCCTTTCTGCGCTATGTCTTCGGGCTTGTCTTCCTGCTGCCGGCCTGGCGCAGCCTGGCCGCGCTGCGGCTGTCCAAGCGCCAACTCGGGCTGGTGACGCTGCGCGGGGCGGCGCAGACTGCGGGCGTGATCTGCTGGTTCTTTGCCATGACCCGTATTCCGATCGCCGAAGTCACGGCGATGAACTACCTCACGCCGGTCTACGTCACCATCCTCGCGGTCTTCGTGCTGGGTGAGCGGCTCGCGATGCGCCGCATCATGGCTATCGTCGTGGCGCTGGGGGGCGCGCTGCTGATCCTGCGCCCGGGCTTCCGCGAGCTTGATCCGGGCCATTTCGCCATGCTGGGGACGGCGCTGCTGTTCTCGGTGTCCTACCTGATCGCCAAGATCATCTCGGGCGAGATGAGCGCTGCCGTGGTGGTGGCGCTGCTGTCGATCACCGTCACCATCGGGCTGTTCCCCTTCGCGTTGAATGTCTGGGTGACGCCGTCCTGGGGCGATCTCGGCATCCTGTTCCTCGTCGCCTGCTTCGCCACCGGCGGCCACTACGCGATGACGTTGGCCTTCGCAGCCGCGCCGGTGACGGTCACCCAGCCGGTGACCTTCCTTCAGCTTGTCTGGTCGGTGCTGGTGGGAGCGCTGTTCTTCGCGGAGCCGGTCGATCCATGGGTCGTCATGGGCGGTGCGATCATCATGGGCGCGGTGCTGTTCATCACCTGGCGCGAGGCTGTGCTGAAGCGCCGGGTCGCGCCGGCAGGTCCGGAAGCGCAGAGCTGAGCAGGCGGCTGGAAACGCAGCGTTTCCAATTCCAGAAAACTTCGCAGCGCTTCCGCATTCGCGCCCCAATCTGCCCGCAGCCTGAGCCCGGAGACTGGCGTATTGGAGAGTGACATGTTTGCCGAGAACAAGCTGACCGAAGACATGAATGACGTTCGGGATTTCCTGATCAACGAGCGGGCCAAGAGCCTGACCGAGGCCGAATGGCGGTTCCGGATGCGAGGCTACGGCTACAATCTTCGCCGCGTCGAGGGCGGTGTCGAGGTGGCCCGCCTGCCGCAAAACAGCGTGCTCGGCACCATCGAGCTCTGAGCCGGGTGCCACCGGCCGCCCCCGAGGCGCGGCCGGTGCGGAAGGGTCAGCCTTCGCCCAGTTTCGGCGAGGCCCTGTCCAGACACAGGTCCGCGTCCGAGAACTTGAACGGCGAGCGCACGCCGGGCACGCCCTCGGGCGAGATCTGCATGCCGCGCGCCTGCACCTGCGGATCGGCCATGACCTCCGACAGGTCGTTGATCGGCCCCGCCGGGATGCCCTCACGCTCGCAGCCCGCGAGCAGCTCGGCCTTGGTCCACTTGCCGGTCTCGGCCATCAGATGCGCCTCGAGCGAGGCGCGGTTGGCGATGCGGTCGGCATTGGTCAGGTAATCGGGGTGCTCGGCCAGATCGTCAAGCCCGAGCAGCCGGCACAGCCGCTGGTATTGCGGATCGTTCCCGGTGGCGATGATGATGTAGCCGTCGGAACAGTCGAACACCTGATAGGGCGTGAGGTTGGGATGATAGTTCCCGGTCCGCCCCGGCGCCTCGCCGGTGGCGAGATAGTTCATCGCCTGGTTCGCGGTTGCCGCCACGGCGCAATCGAGCAGCGCCATGTCGATATGCTGGCCCTTGCCGGTGCGCTGCTTCTGGTGCAGCGCCGCGAGGATGCCCGACACCGAGTAGAGCCCGGTGAACAGGTCGGTGATCGCAACGCCCGTGCGCTGCGGCTGACCCTCCGGATTGCCGGTGATCGACATGAAGCCCGACATGCCCTGGATGATGTAGTCATAACCCGCGCGATGCGCGTAGGGACCATCCTGCCCAAAGCCGGTGATCGAGCAGTAGATCAGCCCGGGATTCACCTGCGCCAGGGAGGCGAAGTCGAGCCCGTACTTGGCAAGCCCGCCGACCTTGAAATTCTCGATCAGGATATCCGCCTCGGCCACAAGCTCGCGCACCTGGGCCTGCCCCTCGGGCGTGGAGATGTCCACCACCACCGAGTGCTTGCCCCGGTTGCAGCAGTGGAAATAGGCCGCCGAGCGCTCGTCCTCGCGGTCGATGAACGGCGGGCCCCACTTGCGGGTGTCGTCGCCGCGCGACGCTTCGATCTTGATGACCTCGGCGCCGAGGTCGCTCAGAATCTGACCGGCCCAGGGGCCGGCCAGAATTCGGGCCAGTTCAATGACCTTCACCCCCTCGAGGGGGCCACGTGGTGCAGAGGTCATTGCGCGGCTTCGACACGCTCGTCGAGGATTTCCACGAACTCGTCGTAGGGCATGTTGGTGTGCAGCTCGCCGTCGATCATGAAGGACGGGGTCGAGTTGAAGCCGTCTTCCTCGACGTTCTGCTGGTACCAGCCGACGAGCGCCTTCAGCGTCTCGCCGTCCTGCATGCAGGCGTCGAGCTGCTCCTGGCCGATGCCGGCCTGCAGCCCCATCTTGCGGATCGCGTCGGCGACGCCAGCCTCGGTGCTCTGACGGGCCCATTCGTTCTGGGTCTCGTAGATCATGTCGACGATGCCGAAATACTTCATTTCGCCGCCGCAGCGCGCCATCAGCGAGGCCCACATGTCGTACTTGTTGAAATAGGCCTCGCGGAAGGTGAACTTGACCTTGCCGGTGTCGATGTAGTCTTCCTTGAGCTGCGGGAAGACCTCCTGCTCGAAGGTGGCGCAGTGCGGGCAGGTGAAGGAGCCGTATTCGATGATCTCGACCGGCGCGTCGGCCTGTCCGAGGGTCATGTCGGTCACCGTGGCCTCCTGCGCGCCGGCGGCGCCGATCGGGGGCTGGGCGGTGGGGTTCAGAACCCAGCTGCCGCCTGCGGCGATGGTAGCGGCCAGCGCGACGGTGGTCAGGATACGCTTCATGAGACTTCCTTCTTTCTGCGACAGCCCTCTGCGGGCCTCAGCGATGTGACTTGGTTATGACGTTTGCACCCAAACGATCAAGGGCGGCGCGCAGGCCTTCATCTCCGACACCCTCGGTGGCGCGATGCACCTCGGCGCGGGTCTCGGGCGAGGGGGCTGGCTTGGCCTGTTCCCTGGCACGGTGCTCGAAGGCGACGCGGCCCTCGGAAAAACCGGTTGCGGCGGTCTGGGTGACGCGGATGCGGGCGATGGCGTTGTAGCCGTAGATCGCGTTGACCCGCTCGCGCAGCTCTTCCTTGCGCATCTCCAGAAGCGGCGCGTTGGCGCCGGTGGTGAGCAGGGTGAGCGTGGCGCCGAGCCCGCCGCGGCTGTAGCCGATCTCGACAGGGCGCGAAATCGCGGCCATGTCGGCGCCGGCGATCTCTTCCCAATGGGTGAGAACACGCGATTGCGCGAAGCCGCGGCTTTCGCTGGCCTTGCGGATGTTCTGCTTCAGCAGGCCCGCGGTCAGGGCGAAGCCCTTGGTGGTGCTCTTGCGCCGTTGCATCTTGAATCCCTCTCTGCGGCACTATTCTAGTGACCGCGCCACCGGGCGCCAGCCCGGAATCATCCAATCAAGGGAATGTCAGTTTTGCGTGACCCCGCCCGCGCCGCGGATCTTCTCGACTGGTACGACCGCCACGCCCGCGACCTGCCGTGGCGTGTCGGGCCGCGTGCCCGCGCCGCAGGGATCCGCCCCGACCCCTACCGTGTCTGGCTCTCGGAGATCATGCTGCAGCAGACCACGGTGCCGGCGGTGAAGCCCTATTTCGAGGCCTTCACCACGCGCTGGCCGACGGTCTCGGACCTCGCGGCGGCCGAGGATGCCGACGTGATGGCCGCCTGGGCGGGGCTGGGCTACTACGCCCGTGCCCGCAACCTGCTGAAATGCGCCCGCGTGGTCGCCGCAGAGCATGGCGGCGTCTTCCCGCAGAGCCTCGAGGGCCTGCTGAGCCTGCCCGGCGTTGGCCCGTACACCGCCGGGGCGGTGGCGGCGATCGCTTTCGACATCCCGGCCACCGTGGTCGACGGCAATGTCGAGCGGGTGATGGCGCGGCTGCATGACGAGCACACGCCGCTGCCGCAGGCCAAGCCGATCCTCACCGAGATGGCCGCGGCGCTGACGCCCGAAGAGCGCCCGGGCTGCTACGCGCAGGCGGTGATGGATCTCGGCGCCACGATCTGCAGCCCGCGCAACCCGGCCTGCGGCCTGTGCCCATGGCGCAGCGCCTGCGCCGCCTGGGAGGCGGGCACCATGGCCGAGCTGCCGAAGAAGGCCCCCAAGAAGCGCAAGCCGACGCGGCTTGGCATCGCCTATCTCGTGCGGCGCGTCGATGGCGCCTGGCTGCTCGAGCGGCGCCCTGACAAGGGCCTGCTGGGCGGCATGCTCGGCTGGCCCGGCAGCGAATGGGGCGAGGCGCCGGAGGAGGCGCCGCCGATCGCCGCCGAGTGGAAGGCGCTCAATACCGAGGCGCGTCACACCTTCACCCATTTCCACCTGCGGCTGACGGTCAAGACTGCGCTGGTGCCGATGGACCGCCCGCCCGAGCGCGGAGAATTCGTCGAGGCCGAGGATTTCGATCCCAAGGATCTGCCCACGGTGATGCGCAAGGCCTACGATCTGGCCCGGAGCGTCTGAGGCAGAAAGGCCGGTCCCAGAGATTTTGTCGGGGTCTTCGCCCGCTTGCCCCGTGACGCTGCCCGGGCGGGGAGCTAGTCTCGCCCCGAGACGCGCAAAGGACCCGTGCGGAACGGAGACTCATCATGATCTCGTCGGACAAGATCGCCCGCATCGGGGCCGCCGCCCCCTTCTGGCTCACCTACATCCTGCCGCCGCTGGTTTGGCTCGGCGCAGCGCAGGGCGGGCTCTGGGTGCTCTTGCCTCCGTTGGCGACATGGTACCTGTTCTCGGCGCTCGACGCGGCGCTTGGCCTCAACACCGAGAATGCCGACCCGCAGACCGAGGAGCGGCATCTGATCTGGTACCGCGCCGGGGTGATCCTCTGGGCGCCGGTGCAGTTCCTGACGCTGGTCTCGTTGATCCGGTATGTGCCGGGGGCGGTGCACCTGAACGGGTGGGAGAGCTTCGGGGTGATGTTCGGCACCGGGGTGATGACCGGCTCGGTGGGCATCGTCTACGCCCATGAGCTGCTGCACCAGCGCAACAGGCTCGAGCGCAACTTGGGCGACGGGCTGCTGGCGATGGTGCTCTACTCGCATTTCCGCTCCGAGCATTTGCTGGTGCATCACACCTGGGTCGGCACCCCGCGCGACACCGTGACGGCGCGCTACAACGAGGGCTTTCACCGCTTCTACCCGCGGGTGCTGCGGGAAAGCCCGGTCTCGGCCTTCCGCGCCGAGGCGGCCCTGCTGGCACGGCGCGGGCTGCCGTGGTGGCACAGGCGCAACCCGTTCTGGACATACGCCGCCCTGCAGGGCGCGATGCTGGCGCTGGCGCTGCTGCTCGGTGGCTGGGCGGGGCTGCTGTTCTTCGTGGTGCAGGCGGGCGTGGCGATCTGGCAGCTGGAGCTCACCAACTATGTCGAGCATTACGCGCTGACCCGCCGCCACCTGGGCGGCGGCCGCTACGAGCACGTGCGCCCGCACCATTCCTGGAACTCGGCCCATACCGCGACCAACTGGCTGCTGATCAACCTGCAGCGCCATTCGGATCACCATTACAAGCCCGACCGTCGCTTCCCCTTGCTGCAGACCTACCAGGAGAGCGAGGCGCCGCAGCTGCCCTACGGCTATCCGATCATGACCATGGCCGCGATGGTGCCGCCGCTCTGGCGCCGCATCATGAACCCCAAGGTCCGGGCCTGGCGTCGTGCCTGGTATCCCGACATCGAAGACTGGACGCACTATAATCGCGGCACCACGCCGATGCCGAAAGGCGCGCGCGGCTGATCCTGCCTCGCCCTCCGGGGCGCGGCGCCGTCTCGGGCGCGGGGCAGGGGAGGTGCGCCCCCGAAAGAAGAAAGGGGGCTCTGCCCCCTCTTGGCGCTGCGCGCCAATTCACCCCCGAGGTATTTTTGAACCAAAGAAGCCAGAAGCGCCGCGCCCCTGGCTTCTTTTCGTCAAAAATACTCCCGCCGGAGGCCGGCCGGGCATCGCGGCCGGGCGTTGCGTCAGGGAGGCCAGAGCAGGGTTGCAATCGGGCTGGGCGGCTCGCAAACATGAGGGTCCGTAATGCTGGAAGGAGTCTGGGACGTGGATCTCGAGAAAGCCGCGCGCGACGTGCGCGAAAACGCCTACGTGCCCTATTCGCGATTCAAGGTCGGGGCCGCGCTGCGTGCGCCTTCCGGCAGAATCTATGCCGGCTGCAATGTCGAGAACGTGGCCTACCCCGAGGGCAGTTGCGCCGAGGCCGGGGCCATCGCCGCCATGGTCGCGGCCGGTGAGACCGAGATCGTCGAAGCCTATGTCATCGCAGACAGCGCCCACCCGGTGCCGCCCTGCGGCGGCTGCCGTCAGAAGCTGGCAGAGTTCGCCAGAGGCGACACGCGGGTGACGCTGGCCACGGTCGACGGCGGCACGCTCGAGACCACCGTGGCGGAGCTGCTGCCCGGCGCCTTCGGTGCGGACCACATGGATCGCACATGATGGACGCGCGCACGGTGATTGCCGCCCTGAGACGGGGCGAGGAGCCGGCCACCGAGGGGCTGCGCTGGTTCGCCCGCGGCCTCGCAGATGGCCGCGTCAGCGATGCGCAGGCCGGCGCGTTTGCCATGGGCATTTGCCTGCGCGGCCTGACCGAGGAGAACCGCGTGGCGCTGACGCTGGCGATGCGCGACTCGGGCCACGTCATGCGCTGGGATCTCGACGGGCCGGTTGTCGACAAGCACTCCACCGGCGGCATCGGCGACTGCGTCTCGCTGGTCCTCGCACCGGCGCTCGCCGCCTGCGGCTGCTACGTCCCGATGATCTCGGGCCGCGGGCTCGGCCATACCGGTGGCACGCTCGACAAGCTCGACGCCATCCCCGGCT
The DNA here is from genome assembly GCF_017309175.1 of Salipiger bermudensis. Taxonomy (NCBI): domain Bacteria; kingdom Pseudomonadati; phylum Pseudomonadota; class Alphaproteobacteria; order Rhodobacterales; family Roseobacteraceae; genus Salipiger; species Salipiger bermudensis. The sequence continues at coordinate 136,951 of NZ_JAEKJV010000010.1, forward strand.
ATGTCGTCGCCCCCGACGAGTCGCGCTTCGACCGTGTGGTGCGCGAGGCCGGCTGCGCCATCGTCTCTGCCAGCGCCGAGATCGCCCCGGCGGACCGCCGCCTCTACGCGGTGCGCGACGTCACCGCCACGGTCGAGAGCCTCGACCTGATCACCTCCTCGATCCTTGCCAAGAAGCTCGCGGCGGGGCTCGAGGGGCTGGTGCTCGACGTCAAGGTGGGATCGGGCGCCTTCATGAAGACCGATGCAGAGGCGCGCAGGCTGGCCGAGGCGCTGGTCTCGACCGCCAACGCGGCCGGCTGCCCGACCACCGCCTTCGTCACCGACATGAACCAACCCATCGCCCCGGCTCTCGGCAACGCGCTCGAGGTCGATGCGGCGATGGGTGTGCTGACCGGGCGCGACAAGGGGCCGCTCTTTGATCTGACGCTGGCGCTGGGCGCGGCGCTGCTCGAAGGCGCTGGTTTCGATCGCCCCGAGGCACGGCTGCGCGAGGCGCTGGAGAGCGGCGCAGCGGCGGAGCGCATGGGGCGGATGGTCTACGGCCTCGGCGGGCCGGTGGAGTTTGTCGAGACCTGGGGCCGTTTCCTGCCCGAGGCCACGGTGATCCGCGAGGTGCCGGCCCCCGCGGCCGGCCACGTGGCGGCCATCGACGGCGAGGCGCTTGGGCTGGCAGTGGTCCGGCTGGGCGGCGGCCGCACCGTCGAGACCGACATGATTGACCCTGCGGTGGGCCTGTCGGACGTGGTGCGCCTCGGCGAGCGCGTCGAGAAGGGCGCGCCGCTGGCGCGGGTCCACGCCGCGCGCGAGGACCAGGCCGACGCGGCGGCGCGTGTGGTGCAGGCGGCGATCACTCTGGGCGAGGCCGCAAAGCCCGGGCCCTTGGTGCGGGAGCGCGTCGGATGAGGGCGTTTCTCGTGGTGATCGACAGCGTCGGCATCGGCGGCGCGCCGGACGCCGACAGCTATTTCAACGACGGCGTGCCCGATACCGGCGCCAACACGCTGCTGCACATTGCCGAGGCCTGCGCGAACGGCGAGGCCGAGGACGGGCGCAGCGGCCCGCTCGCGCTGCCGGTGCTTGACGGGCTTGGGCTGGGCCGGGCGGTGGAGCTTGCCAGCGGCACCCTGCCGCCGGGGCTCGGGGCGGTGCCGCGGGGACGCTGGGGGGCCGCGACCGAGAGCTCGAGGGGCAAGGACACGCCCTCGGGCCACTGGGAGCTGGCCGGCCTGCCGGTGCCGTGGGACTGGCATTATTTTCCCGACCAACAGCCAGCCTTTCCACAGCCCCTGATCGACGCGGTCTGCGAGATTGCCGGCACCGAGGGCACGCTGGCCAATTGCCACGGCTCGGGCACGGTGATGCTCGACCGCTTTGGGGCCGAGCACATCCGCAGCGGCTGGCCGATCTGTTACACCTCGGCCGACAGCGTGTTCCAGATCGCCGCGCATGAAGCGCATTTCGGCCTCGAACGGTTGCTCGATCTTTGCGAGCGCATGGCGCCGATGCTGCACGAGATGAAGGTCGGGCGGGTCATCGCGCGGCCCTTCCTCGGCGAGGAGGGCGCCTTCAAGCGCACCTCCAACCGGCACGACTATGCCATCCGCCCACCGGAGCCGATCCTCACCAACTGGGCGCAGGAGGCCGGTCGAACGGTGCACGCGGTGGGCAAGATCGGCGACATCTTCTCGATGGAGGGGATCGACCACTTGCACAAAGGCGATGACGCGACGCTGATGGGCCATCTCTCCAGCCTTGTGGATAACTCCGAGGATGGTTCTCTGACCTTCGCCAATTTCGTCGAGTTCGACAGTCTTTATGGCCACCGTCGCGATGTCTCGGGCTATGCGCGCGCGCTCGAGTGGTTCGACGCCGAACTGGGCCGCCTGCTGCCGCGGTTGCGCGAAGGCGACATTCTCGTGGTCACCGCGGATCACGGCAACGATCCCAGCTGGAGCGGCACCGATCACACCCGAGAGCGGGTGCCGGTGCTGATCGCCGGTGCCGGAACGGGGGCGCTCGGGCAGGTGGCTTTCGCGGATGTCGCCGCGAGCGTTGCCGCGCATCTGGATGTGCCCGCGCGCGGGCCGGGAAGATCATTTCTGTAAGGGAGTCCGGCATGGACGAGGAGCGCATCGCAGCCATACGTGGCCTGCCCAAAGTCGAGCTGCACCTGCATATCGAAGGGGCGGCGCCGCCCGCCTTCATCCGCGGTCTGGCGCAGGAAAAGAACGTCAGGCTCGATGGCGTATTCGACGAACGTGGCGGCTACGCATTCACCGATTTCGTGCATTTTCTCTCGGTCTACGAGGCCGCCACATCGGTGCTGAAGAGCCCCGAGGATTACGCCCGGCTTACCACGGCCGTGCTCGAGGAATGTGCCGAAAACGGCGTGGTTTACGCCGAGACTTTCATCTCGCCCGACTTCTGCGGCGGAGGCGACGTGGGCGCGTGGCAGGAATACCTTCATGCGATCCGCGAGGCCTCGGACCGGGCGGAGACAAGCCTGGGGATAACTCTGAGGGGAATTGTCACCTGCGTGCGCCATTTCGGCCCCGAGACCGCCAAGCGCTCTGCGCTCTGCGCCGCCGAAACCGCAGGGGACTGGATCGTCGGCTTCGGCATGGGGGGCGACGAGAACCAGGGCAAGCAGAGGGATTTCGCCTACGCCTTCGACATGGCGCGCGAGGCCGGGCTGAGGCTGACCACCCATGCCGGCGAGTGGCGAGGCCCGCGCGAGGTCGAGGATGCGATCACCGATCTGCGGGTCGAACGCATCGGCCACGGGGTGCGCGCCTACGAGGATCTGGCGCTTGTGGACAAGCTTGTTGAGAACGGCATCGTGCTTGAGGTCTGTCCGGGGTCCAACGTCAATCTCGGGGTCTACCCGTCGCTCTCGCGGCACCCGATCGAGAGGCTGCGCGAGCGCGGTGTGAAGGTGACGGTGAGCACCGACGACCCGCCCTTCTTCCACACCACCATGGCCGACGAGTACGAGGCGCTGGCCCGGACCTTCGACTGGGACGAGGAGGTGTTCGCAGAGATCGCCCGAACCTCCGCCGAGGCTGCGTTCTGCGACGAGGAGACCCGCAAGGCGGTGATGAAGCGGCTCGACGCCTGACGCCGCTTTCGCGGGCTTTGCCGGCCCTCACAGCAGTGGACGTGCCGGAACCCTGCGTGGCGCGGGCTCCGGGCGTTGCGGCGCGCTTGCGTGAGGTCTAAGGAGGAAGGCGATCAAAGCGCAAGGAGTCCCGGGGCCATGAAACAGCATCTCACCGTCGTCGATCACCCGCTGGTCCAGCACAAGCTGACCCTGATGCGCGAGAAGGACAACTCCACCGCCTCCTTCCGCCAGCTCCTGCGCGAGATCAGCCTGCTGCTGGCCTACGAGGTCACCCACGAGCTGCCGGTGACCACCAAGCGCATCGAGACGCCGATGTGCGAGATGGACGCGCCGGTGATCGAGGGCAAGAAGCTGGTGCTGGTGTCGATCCTGCGCGCCGGCAACGGGCTGCTCGACGGCATCCTCGAGCTGGTGCCGGCGGCGCGGGTGGGCTTTGTCGGCCTCTACCGCGACGAGGAGACGCTGAAGCCGGTGCAGTACTATTTCAAGGTGCCGAAGAACCTCGAGGACCGCTGCGTGATCCTCGTCGATCCGATGCTCGCGACGGGCAACTCCTCGGTCGCCGCGGTCGACCTGATGAAGGAAGCTGGTGCCAAGGATATCCGGTTCCTGTGCCTGCTGGCCGCCCCCGAGGGGGTCGAGAAGATGAAGCAGGCGCATCCGGATGTGCCGATCATCACGGCGGCGCTCGACGATCACCTGAACGAAAAAGGCTATATCGTTCCGGGACTAGGGGATGCGGGCGACCGCATGTTCGGCACAAAATAAGCGGTCAGTCCGCTTTACAGGGCTATATGGATCGGGCATGATTCCGCCAATCCTGTGGGGGCTGACATGCGATTGAAAACTCTGGCGTTCCTCGCCATCACCACCGCAGCGGCAGGCGCCGGGCTAGCGCCCGCGCTGGCCCAGGGGGTCACCACCATCGACACGCCGGCCGAGTTGCCGCCGGCCAGCTTCACCGGCACCCAGTATGCCGACAGCGAGGGCTGCGTCTTCGTGCGCGCCGGCTATGACGGGGCGGTGGTCTGGGTGCCGCGCGTGACGCGCGACCGCGATCAGGTCTGCGGCTACCCGCCGACCTTCGCGAGGTCCGCGCCGACGGCAACCGCTGCCGCGCCCGTGCCGGCGCCAGCTCCGCAGCCGACCACGGCGCCCGCGCCGAAACCCGCTGCCGTGGCGGCCGCTCCGGCCCCGACGCGCACCAGCATCACCCGCACCACGAGCGCCCGCCAGCCGATGGAGACCGTGGCCTCAAAGCCCGCCACGCCTGCGCCGCAGCGCGTGCTGAAGGCTCCGGCCTCCAAGCCGCCCTCGGCGCCGCCGCCGCGGACGGTGGTGAAGACCGTGCCGGCCCCGGTCGCGACGGCCTCTCGGCTGCCGCGCGTGGCGACGCCGTCGCAGCTTTGCCCGCCCGGCGCCACCGGCACCGTTCAGAGCAACGGGCGCACCGTCCGCTGCGGCGTGCAGTCGAGCCCCTTCGTCACCGAGGTGCGCCGGGGCGAGGCTCCGAGCGCCGGCAAGAACGTCTATTACAACTACGGCAACGGGCAGGGCAGCTGGGACGACAGCCGCTCCGCACCGGGTGCGGACGACCCGGTCGCGCTGGCCCAGATCGCGGCCCGGCCGCAGAGCCGGATCGTGCCCAAGCATGTCTGGGAGGCGCGCTCCGAGGTGCCGCCAGTGGTGCCGCAAGGCTATCGCCCGGCCTGGGAGGATGACCGGCTCAACCGTTATCGCGCCTGGCAGACCGTCGATGGCTACTACGCCACCCAGCGGCGCTGGACCAACACCGTGCCGCGGATCAACGACCTGACGCTGCGCCGCATCCCGGCGCGCGATCCGGAGATCGCCTATCGCGACAGCGAGCCGGCACCGCTGCCGGCCCAGATCATCGCCACCAGTGGCCGCACCGAGGCGCAGGCGCGCCGGACCGGCGTGATCTCGTCGCGCTCGACGCCGGCGGCAGAGGCCCCGGCGCGTAAGGCCTCTGCGGCGGCGCGGTATGTCGAGGTCGGTCTCTTCACCACCAAGGACAAGGCCGATGCCGCCGCCGCAAGGCTGCGGGGGGCCGGGCTGCCGGTGCGCTACCTGCGCAGCGGTGAGACCCGCCGGGTGGTGGTCGGCCCCTATAGCGACGGCAACGCGCTGCAATCGGCGCTGCGCCGGGTCAAGGGCACGGGCTACGTACAGGCCTACCTACGCTGACGCTCTGTCGGTGATGACGGAAGAAGGCCCTGCCGGAAACGGCGGGGCTTTTTTCTGGCAGGTTGGGCCGAGACAACGTGGCGCCGCGAACCCGTCTGGTGCGGGAGATCGCTTGCGCTGTGAGGGCCGGCTTGCCAAGCGAAGCTCTGGTGAAGCCGTTGTCCGAGATCGGTCTGGCGGAGCCGCCAGTCAGCCGCCGCAGATCGCCTGAAGCCGCAGCCAGTCGGGATCGGAGAGCACCGGACGGCTGCCCTCGACGGCGCGGGGATCAGCCTCGATCAGCGCCACCGTGCTCTCGCCGGTGACGTCGCGGGCAAAGGCGTAGGGCGTGCTGCGCAGCTCGGCCGCGGCGAAGGCGCGCAGCAGCGTGTCGGTCGCGACCGGCTCGCGCGCCTCGGTGAGCAGGGTCTCGGCATAGGCGTCGAGCGTGGCATCGGGCAGCGCACCGGTGGTGAGAAGCTTCAGCGTCGCCCAGAGGCCGCTATGGGAAAGCAGGTCGCCCAGAGGGTCGCTGGCGCGGGCGCGCAGCGATTCCGCCAGCAGGTAGCCGGCGGCGGTGTCGGGATCTTCGTAATCCTCGATCATCGCCCGGTTCATCAGGATCAGCCCACCCGGCAGGTGGGCGGTGTCGCGCACCCCGTCCGGCAGCACCACGAGATCGTTGCGCCGGGCGTCTCCCAGAACCCGCTGGGCCAGATGGCGCAGCGGCAGGCGCGCCTCTTCGGTCATGCAGGGCTGCCCCGAGATACGGGTGATCCGGGCCAGAAGCGCCTCGCCGATCTCGTCGCGCTTGACCGCGGGCACCACCCGCCGCGTGTGCTCGAGCAGGGCGCCCGGGAGCCAGAAGATCGCCCCGGCAAGCACCGTGGCGGCGACCGCACTCAGCAGCACCACGCGCAGCTTGCCCGGGCGCGGGCGGCGCCGGTCGATGGCACGCAGCAGGCGTTCGATCGCCTCGATCATCGTGGTCTCGTCGGCGGGCAGCTCCAGCGTCTCGCCCGGATCGCCGTCGGGATGGTAGATGGCGGGGGTCTGCCCCTTGTTGGCGCGGCGCACGGCGGCCAGCGACCAATGCGCCAGCGGGCGCCCGGAAAACTCGGAAATCGTCAGCGAGGCATCGCCCAGCGACACGACCACTTCACGACGCTGCGCGTCGGGATCGGGCCGCCAGAGGCCCGATGCTTCCAGTCGTTGATACTCTTTGAGTGCCGTCATTCAGGGCTGCTCTGCCTCGTTTCGCGGCACCGTAGCATGGGCCGCGAGACAGGGGCAACGCGTTCCGGTCGGGGCGGGTTCGGTCGCCGTTTCGCGGTGTCAGTCGCGAGCGGGAGAATGGGCGTTGCGGAGCAACGGCCGCCCGGCTATGTCGAAAGTGTTACATGATAACATTACAGAATCAGACACACGAGAGGTCTCCATGCCGTCCATCATGCCCACGCGTCTCAGCCTGCCGGTCCTTGCCCTGCTGATCGCGACGCCGCTCGCCGCTTTCGCTCAGTCTGCCGATAGCCACGACCACGATCACGATCATGACCATGAGCACGCGCAAGGCCATGATCACGCCGAGAACGATGTCTATCGCGGCTATTTCGAAGACAGCGCGATCGCTGCCCGCCCGCTGTCGGACTGGCAGGGAGACTGGCAGTCGGTCTATCCCTATCTTCAGGATGGCACGCTTGATGTGGTCATGGCGCACAAGGCCGAGAGTGGCGAGAAGACCGCCGCCGAGCATCGCGCCACCTACGAGACCGGATACCGGACCGATGTAGACCGGATCGAGATCGAGGGGCAGGAGGTGACGTTTCACACCGCCGACGGCGCCGCCACCGGCACCTACGCCGGCGACGGCTACGAGGTTCTGACCTACGCAGCTGGCAATCGCGGCGTGCGCTTCATCTTCGAGAAGCAGGGCGGAGACGCTGCGGCGCCGGCGTATATCCAGTTCAGCGACCACAAGATCGCGCCGGAACCCGCCGACCACTACCACCTCTACTGGGGCGACGACCGCGCGGCGCTTCTCGAAGAGGTCACCAACTGGCCGACCTACTATCCCGCCGACCTGAGCGCCGAGGCGATCGCGCAGGAGATGATGGCGCACTGAGCGCCGTACTGCCCCCGGATGTCCCGGTGCCTCGCGCCCGGCAGAGACGCTGGGCACCGGGACCGTTGGGGGGCTGTCTCCGGGGCGCTCAGACCTCCTTGGCGCGGGTGCGGAGCTGGAACTTCTGGATCTTGCCGGTCGAGGTCTTGGGCAGCTCTTCGAACACCACCTTCTTGGGGGTCTTGAACCCTGCCAGCCGCTCGCGGGCAAAGGCGATGAGCTCGGCCTCGCCGGCCTCATGGCCGGGCTTGAGCTCGACGAAGGCGCAGGGCACCTCGCCCCACGTTTCGTCGGGCTTCGCAACCACGGCGCAGAGCAGCACCGCCTCGTGCCCCATCAGGGTGTTCTCGACCTCGACCGAGGAGATGTTCTCGCCGCCCGAGATGATGATGTCCTTGGCGCGGTCCGCAATCTGCACGTAGCTGTCGGGGTGCAGCACGGCGATGTCGCCGGAGTGGAAATAGCCCCCCTCAAAGGCCTCACGGGTGGCCTTGGGCGCCTTGAGATAACCCTTCATCACGCCGTTGCCGCGATGCATGATCTCGCCCTTGGTCTCGCCGTCGGCGGGGATGATGGTCATCTGCTCGTCCATCACCGTGACGTGCTCCATGAACGGCATGGCGACGCCCTGGCGGGCCTTCATCGCGGCGCGCTCGGCGCCTTGCAGTGGTTCCCATGCGGCCTGCCAGGCGCATTCCACGTCGGGTCCGTAGGTCTCGGTCAGGCCGTAGACCTGGGTGACGTGGAAGCCCATGGTCTCGATCTTGGCGAGTGTGGCGGGGGCCGGGGGCGCGCCGGCGGTGAACACCTCGACCGCGTGGTCGAAACCGCGCTTCTCCTGCTCGGGGGCGTTGACCAGCATGTTGAGCACGATGGGCGCGCCGCCGAAATGGGTCACGCCCTCGTCGGCGATGGCGTCGTAGATGTTGCGTGCGGTGATGTCGCGGCAGCAGACCACGGTGCCGCCCACCGCCGGCATCATCCAGGTGTGGCACCAGCCGTTGCAGTGGAACAGCGGCACGATGGTCAGGTAGACCGGGTGCAGCACCATGCGCCAGCTCAGCACCTGCCCCATGGCGTTCAGGTAGGCGCCGCGATGGTGATAGACCACGCCCTTGGGCCTCCCGGTGGTGCCGGAGGTGTAGTTGAGCGCGAGGCTCTCCCACTCGTCCTCGGGCATGATCCAGTCGAATTCGGGATCGCCGGTGGCGAGGAAATCCTCATACTCCAGGTAGTCGCCGAAGGCCTTGGCGCCGCCATGTGGGTCGGCGACCTCGATGACCTTGGGCGGCTCCTGCTCCATGAGCTCGATGGCCTCGGCGAGATGCGGGATGAACTGCGGATCGCAGAGCACCAGCTTCGCCTCGCCGTGATCGAGGATGTAGGCGATGGTGTCGACGTCGAGCCGGGTGTTGATGGTGTTGAGCACCGCGCCGCAGGCCGGCACACCGAAATGGGCCTCGGCCTGGGCGGGGATGTTGGGCAGGATCGTCGCCACCACGTCGCCGGGCTTGATGCCGATCTTCGTCAGCGCCGAGGCGAGCTGGCTGACCCGGTCGTGATACTCGGCATAGGTCTTGCGATGCGGGCCGTAGATCACCGCCGGATGGTCGGGATAGATCTGCCGCGCCCGGCGCAGGAACGACAGCGGCGTCAGCGGCACGTGGTTGGCGGCGCATTTGCCGAGCCCGGTTTCGTCTGCAAGCCAGCCCATGGCGGATCCTCCCTGATCTCTCCTGCGCCCGACTATGCGCAGTCGCGGCGCGCTCGAAAAGCCCTGAATGGGGATTCCCGATGCGATCTTGCACGGTTACGGTGTCGGGCATGATCATCTCGCCCGGCCGCCGCTATATCCTCGTGCATATCCCCAAGACCGGCGGCACCGCGATGGCCACCGCGCTCGAGGCGCGGGCGCATCGCGACGACATTCTGATCGGCGATACGCCGAAGGCGCAGAAGCGGCGCGGACGGGTGGCGAAGCTCTCGGCGCGGGGGCGGCTCTGGAAGCACGCGATGCTGAGCGACATCGACGGGGTGCTGAGTCCTGAGGAGATCGCGGCGATGTTCACGGTCACGCTGGTGCGCAACCCGTGGGACCGGATGGTGAGCTATTACCACTGGCTGCGGGCGCAGAGCTTCGATCACCCGGCGGTGTCGTTGGCCGCGGAGCTGTCCTTCGGCGCCTTCCTGGCCCACCCTCAGACCGTCGCCAGCCTGCGCGCCGCGCCCTATGGGCGCTACATGCGCGACGTGACGGGGCAGGAGCGCGCCTCGCTCTTCATCCGGCTCGAGCATCTCGAGCAGGACATGGCACCCTTCGTGGCGCATCTGGGGTTCCGCCCCGCGATCGCGCGGGTCAATGCTTCCGAGCGGGCGCGGGACTATCGGGGGTACTATGACGATGCGACGGCAGAGCGCGTGGCCAGGCTCTGTGCCGAGGACATCGCGCGCTTTGGCTACCGGTTTGACGATGTTGCGGACTCTGGCCCGGCGCCGCATCGGTGAGGCGGGCAGGATGCCTCCGGCGGGGATATTTCTGGCCAGAAGAAGACAGGGGCGCCCAGATCCCCGAAGCCCAAAGGAAACCCGCCCCCGAAGGGACGGGCGGCGAAGCCGGGGCTTCTCCTGGCACGGTCATCGGCGTCCCCGCCTGTACCGTGAGACCAGCATCGGCCGTTAACCTTAATAATGTGTTTCTTCTGGCTGGAAATATCCCGGGGAGCGCGAGGGGCAGCGCCCCTCGTGGCCGGGCATGGCGGTCAGCGCACCGGATCGAGCAGCGCGTTGCCAAGCGTGCAGTCGCGCACCACGTCACGGCCGCAGGGCACGGGCTCGAGCGTCGCCGACAGGCAGAGGCGGGCCTCCTGGATGCGGCCCTCGCGGCAGGTGATGGTGATCATGTCCGGCTCGAGCCCTGGGTTGGCCTCGAGGAAGGCGTCCTCGATCAGCGTGGCGGGCAGGGTGACGGGCTCTTCCAGCCGACGCAGGAGCTCGGGCCGGGTGACGCGCCCGTAAGCCTCGCGGGACAGGGCGAAATAGTCCTCGGCGGACAGCCCGCTGCAGCTGCCGTGTTTCTTCCACTGGTGCCATGCCAGCCCGCCCGAGCCCATGATGTCGGCCATGTCGCGGGTGCGTGCGCGGCTTGGCGGGCGTGCGGAGGTGGGGCAATAGGAGGGATAGCCGCGGTGGTATTGCGGCCAGAGCCCGTGCAGGATCCAGCCATGGTCGGTCTCGCACTGCTCCGACCCGCGCGCATCGCCCTCGAGCGCGCACCAGGTGGGTGACCAGCTGAGCGAAAGCACGTAGTAATCGAAGGCGCCGGCGCGCTCGCCTTCGGCATGGGCCAGTCCGGCCGACAGCAGCAACACAACCAGCCAGCGCATTTTCTCTTCCCTCTTGGCGTCCGGATCACTATATAGCGCGCAAGTTCCCCGACAACGGTAACCTGTCCCGAGTTCAGATTCGGGACCTCCCGGCCCGAAGAGGGCCCGGGGGAGGGGACGGAGACTTGCAAGGAGACGAGACATGGCCAAACTGCTGCATCCCAAGGCGACCGCCGTCTGGCTGGTCGACAACACCACGCTGAGCTTCAAGCAGATCGCCGATTTCACCGGCTATCACGAGCTTGAGGTGCAGGGGATCGCGGATGGCGATGTCGCCGCCGGGGTGAAGGGCTTCGACCCGGTCGCCAACAACCAGCTCGAGCAGTCGGAAATCGACAAGGCCGAGAACAACCCGCTGCACAAGCTCAAGCTCAAGTACAATGCCGCTGCCGTTGACGAAGATAAGCGTCGTGGCCCACGCTACACGCCGCTGTCGAAGCGTCAGGACCGCCCGAACTCGATCTTGTGGCTGGTGAAGTTCCACCCCGAGCTGTCCGACGGCCAGATCTCGAAGCTGGTGGGCACCACCAAGCCGACCATCCAGTCGATCCGCGAGCGCACCCACTGGAACATCCAGAACATGCAGCCGATCGATCCGGTGGCTCTGGGGCTCTGCCGCCAGTCCGAGCTCGACGCCGCAGTGGCAAAGGCCGCCAAGAAGCTCGACGAGGTGATGACCGACGACGAGCGCCGCAAGCTGGTCTCGACCGAGCAGAGCCTCGGCATGGAGCCCGAGCCGCGCCTGCCCTCGGCCATCGAGGGGCTCGAGACCTTCTCGCTGTCGGACCCGCGCGGCGAGGATGACGAGGAAGAGGACACCCGGGGCCCGAGCGACTTCTCGGATGCGGACAGCTTCTTCAACCTGCCCTCCGGCGGCGATGACGACGACGAGGACGACAGCGACGATCCGCGCGGCTGATCCGCCTTCGGCCTGCCAGAAAGAAAACGCGTCGCGAAAGCGGCGCGTTTTTTCATGTGCGGGGGCGGTCGTCGGTGGGGGCGGCCCTCACACCCGCTTGCGGGCGTTGAGCGCTGCGGTGATGGTGCCGTCGTCGAGATAGTCGAGCTCACCGCCGATCGGCACGCCCTGCGCCAGCGAGGTCAGCTCCACCCGGGTCTCGAGCTGGTCGGCGATGTAATGCGCCGTGGTCTGGCCGTCGACGGTGGCGTTGAGCGCGAGGATCACCTCGCTGATCGCCTCGCCGTCGATGCGCGAGACGAGCTGCGGGATGCGCAGTTCTTCGGGGCCCACGTTGTCGAGCGCCGAGAGCGTGCCGCCCAGCACGTGGTAGCGGCCCTTGAACACGCCCGAGCGCTCCATCGCCCAGAGATCGGACACGTCCTCGACCACGCAGATCTGGCCGTTGGCGCGGCGCGCGTCGGCACAGATCGGGCAGATCTCGGCGGTGCCGATATTGCCGCAGTTGAGGCACTCCCGCGCCGAGCTCGCCACCTGCTGCATGGCATCGGCCAGCGGCTGCAGGAGCAGCGCGCGCTTGCGGATCAGGTGCAGCACCGCCCGTCGCGCCGAGCGCGGCCCGAGGCCGGGCAGCTTCGCCATCAGGTCGATCAGCGCGTCGATTTCTGTGCGGTCGGGCAAGCGGGAGCCTCCGGAAGGCAGAAAAGCGCGGCGCCCCTCGGGGCGCCGCTTGGGTCATTTCTGGGGGCGCGAGCGGCGCGTCAGAACGGCAGCTTCATGTCCGCCGGCAGGCCCATCTCGGAGGTCAGCTTCTGCATCTCCTCCTGCGCCTTCTCCTGCGCCTTGGTCTGGGCCTCCTTGATGGCGGCGAGGATCAGGTCCTCGACCACTTCCTTGTCGTCGGAGTTGAAGATCGACGGATCGATGTCGAGACCGCGCAGCTCGCCCTTGGCGGAGGCGGTGGCCTTGACCAGCCCGGCGCCGGACTCGCCGGTGACTTCCATCGCCTTCAGATCTTCCTGAAGCTGGGCCATCTTGCCCTGCATGTCCTGCGCGGTCTTCATCATCTTGGCCATGTCGCCAAGTCCGCCCAAACCTTTCAGCATCGTGTCTCTCCTGCGTCGCGGGCGCGGGGATCGCGGCCTTTGCATTTGCCCCAGTATATCGCAGTCGCAACCGCGCTCGACAAGTGGGGCAGGCCAGAGAGGCGCCTGCTAGCGGCGCCAGAGGGGCGCGCGGCTGGCAAACAGGCCCTGCAGTTTCGACAGCATTCGGTTGGCGGGGCCGGGGCGGGGCAGGCGGCCGGTCTCGAGCCGATCGGCCACGACCTCGACCGGGCAGGGCAGGCCGGTCACCGGATCGCGGTAGCGCGGGTAGGCGATGAGCGTGGCATGGACCAGCGCCTCGAGCGTCGGGCGGGGGCCGGTGACCCGGCGGGCAGGCACCGGGCCGAGATCGCGGGTCAGGCCCCAGCCGGCGTAGAACGGCGCGCCAAGCGTGGTGACGCGCAGGCCGCGCAGCAGCGCCTCGAAGCCGCTGAGCGAGGTCAGGGTCCAGACCTCGTGGACCTCTGGTAGCAGCGCGCCCATGTCGGTGTTGCTCAGCGTCAGATCGGCCCACCGTTCGGGCGCCTCGACATGGCCGGGGCGCAGGCCGGCTTCCACGTCGGGATGCGCCTTCCAGAGGATCACCGCGTCCGGGTTCTCGGCACGGACGCGGGCGAGCAGATCGGCGTTGCGCTGAATCCCGGGGCTGCCGAGGCGGATCGAGGCGTCGTCCTCGACCTGTCCGGGGACGAGGATGCGATGGCCCTCGGGCAGCGGCGGCAGGGGTCCTGCGAGGTTGTACTTGGTAAGACCGCCGGCGGTGATGCGGGTGATGAGGCGGCGGGCGCGCTCGGTCTGGTCGGGGCGGGGCTGGGCGGTGTCGGCGATCAGGCGCTCGAGCCGCGAGGGGCGCGTGGGATCGTAGTAGAGGCCGAGATCGTCCGCCACCAGCGACAGCGGCGGGACCAGTTCGGCGCCAAGCCCGCGCGAGCGCAGGAAGCCGTCCTCGATGCGCACCGTGCCCGGATCGGCCTCGGCGGCGCCCCAGATCATCCGGGCGCGGCCCTCCTCGGCCCGCTGCCGGGCCTGCTCGGGGGAGGGTGCGAAGACCACGGGCCGCTCGCTGCCGAAGACCCCCTGCAGCGGTTTGCGTTTCCACAGGCGCATGTTCTCGGCGACCCAGCCGCGACGGTCCTCGCGCCATGCCCTCGCGCGGCTCTCGAGCGTGGCGAGCACGTCCTCGATCTCGCAGAGCCGGTCGCGATAGGGATCGTACCAGGTGGGGTAGAGGATCATCGCGGCGGCGAAGAGCTGCGCGCGGGTCAGCCGGCGCTGGCGGCGGGGCAGGGGCGTTTCTTCTTCGGTCAGGCCCCAGCCGGCGTAGAAGGGCTGCCCGAAGACCCGCGGCCGGTGGCCCGCGAGGATCGCCTCGAAGCCCATCTGCGAGGACACGGTGTAGACCGCGATGGCACCCTCCAGCAGCGCCTGCGGCGAGGCGGGCGCGGTGAACAGCGTGACGCGACCGGTGGCATCCCCGGCGCGGTAATGCCCGGCGCGAAACCCTTCGCGGGTCTCCGGATGGGTCCGGATCACGATGCGCTGGCCCGGATGCTCGTCCTGCGCCCAGTAGAGCATCTCGAGAAAGCGGTTGCGGTCGGCACCCGAGGCCCGCACCGACGCGTCGCCCTCGGTCTGGTCGATGACCAGCACGTAGCCCGGCTCGGGCACCGGATCGGCGGGATCGACGGCGCTGTACTTGGTGAGATGCGCGTCCTGCATCCGCGCCATCGCGCCCCGCGCCCGTTCCAGCAGGGCATGGTCGTCGAGCGGATGGGTGGCGAGCAGCGTCTCGAGATCCGAAACGGTCGAAGGGTCGAAATGGACGCCCGAGCGATCGAGAAGCAGGCCCAGCGGCGGCTCGCCGCTGCGGCCCGGGTGCAGCGAACGCAGGAAGGCGTCCTCAACGCGCAGGAGCGGCACGCCATGCTTCGTTGCCATGCTCTCGCCGCGATGGGCATAGGGCGACTGGCCCCACACGCCGACCATGTCGCGCGCGCCGGGCCGGCCCAGCGAGACCCGGTAGCCGGCGAGCGAGAGGATGCGGCGCAGCCGGGGCTGGCGCAGAAAACCGGCATTGTAGACATAAAGACGCCGGGGATCTGCATCCCCGGCGCCTTGTTGACCATCGTCGGTCTGGTTCAGGATCAGCCCCCCGATCCCTGCACCAGCGTCGCGGTGGTCGCGAGCGTGTTGACCGCGCCGAAGGAGCCGAGCAGCGACGAGATCGTCTTGCTCCACTGGGCGAAGGGCGCTTCGGTCACGTAGAGCGTGTCCTGGTCGCGGACCACGAAGTCGCGCGCCATGAACATGCCGTTGGGTTGCGTCAGGTCGAGCACGTAGACCATGCGCTGCGCGCCGATCAGGTCGGAGCGGCCGAGCACCTGGTTGGCGACCTCGGGCGGCTCGTTGCGCATCACGAAAACACCGGTCGGGTCTGCAGTGGTCGACAGCAGCCCGCCGACCTGCGCGATCGCCTCGAGCGCCGAAAGCGTCTGGCTCTCGAACGGCACGCGCGCCTGCGTGCCGGTGGCGCCGAGCGCGGTGAAGGAGCGGGTGTCGGCCTCGACGAGGATCTTGTCGCCGCCGCGTAGCGCGATGTCGAAACGCGGGTTCTTGTAGAGGTCCTGGAACCAGATCCGCTCGGTCTGCTGGCCGCGGATCACCGAGATCTGGGTGATCTCGGGCTCGAGGGTGATGCCGCCGGCGCGGGCGAGCATGGCCGAGAGCGTGCGGGTCGGGCGCTCGATGGCGTAGACGCCCTGACCGCCGACCGCGCCCACGAGGCTCACGGTCGAGCCGTCGCCGGCAAGGCGGCGGACCTCGACCTGCGGGTCCGGGGTCTGTTCGGCGAGGCGCTCTGTGATGATCCGACGCACCGCCTCGGGCGAATTGCCGGCGGCGCGGATGCGGCCCGCGTAGGGCACGAAGATGAAGCCCGAGCCGTCGACCTGCACCTCTTCCAATGTGGTGGCGTTGGCGGTCTCGGCGACCAGCAGGCCGTCATCGACGTTTTCCCAGACCGTCAGCCCCAGCGTGTCGCCGGGCTGGATGGTGTCGGAGCCCACCACCGAGGCGTTCTGGAAGCCTTCGGTGAAGCCCAGGGCGGGCACCACGGCGGTGGCGCGGCTCACGCGGTCGTTCACGGTGACGATGAAGGCATCGCCCTCGCGCATCACCGAGCCGGAGTAGATTTCGCTTTTGGTGGGGCCAGACCGCGGCAACGTGCAGGAGGCCAGGATGGACATCGCGGCAAGCACCGCGACGGTCTTGACCCATCGTGTGGTGGTAAAAGTCACTGCTCGGTCTCCTCGACCTGTTCTTATCTGCCTCAGGTTTTTTCGCTAACCTATCGGAATCCGGCCTCAAAAGCCAGTCTGACGGTATCGCGGCGTCAGCGCACCACGCGCAACTGTTGCCGAGGGGCCGCGGTGCCGTGACGCAGGGCATCGTAGGGATCGTCGGGAGAGAGCATCATGTCGACCACCAGCCGCAGCAGCTGGCGGCGTCCGCGTGCAGAGTAGAACCCGCCGGGAACTTGACTGGTTTCAAGCAGATAGCGCCGGTAATCGCGATAGGCGCGATTGTCCGGCCGGGCCGGCTGGGCGAAGAATTCCGCCAGCGGCTGGTCGGAAACGAACGCGGGCTTGGCATAGACCGCCTGACCGAAGACCTTGAGCGGAATCCCCCGCCAGAGGACCTGCTGGCCGGCGGTGGAGTTCACCGTGACGGCGGTCCGGGCGTCGTTCAGAAGCTGCGCGAGCTTGCCGCCGCGCACGAAATGCACCCGGTCGGCGATGCCCAGCCGCGTCGCGGCGGCGCGGATGGTGCGCCGCACCGGCGCGCGGCCATCCTCAAGCGGGTGCGCCTTGAAAACGAGGTGGTGATGTCCCGCCGCGCCCTCGGCGAAGCCCTCGAGCACCAGTTCGAGAAACTCGGTCATCGAGGTGAAGGGCGAGTGCTGGCGGAAGCTCGCGTCGTGCTCGAGCTGCATCAGGACGAGGTGGTAGGGAAAGCCGCCACGGCGGATGCGCAGCGTCTCGAGCAGGCGCTCGGCCCGGTGCAGCGGCATCAGCAGGAGTCGCTTGAGGTAGAGCCGGAATTCCTGCGCCACGTTGAGGTCGCGATGCGGGCGGAAGTTGCGGTAGTCACGGTTCCGGAACATCACGAACCAGTGGTAGAGCGCGCCATAGAAGATGTGCTGGCGCATGTCGCCCCAGTGGCCGGGCGGCAGCGGCGCTTCCATGTCCGATTGCGCCAGCGCGGTGCGCATCTCCTCGATGCCCATGTCCATCAGCCGTGAATGGCCGTTCGAGCCGCCGCGCTCGTAGCTCACCCAGTAGGGCCGCATGTAGCCTTCCTCGAAGACATGCACGGTCAGGCCGCGGGCGCGGGCATGAGCAATGGCCTCGGCGTGGATGCGGCGGGTGTCGCCGTAGAGCACGAGGTCGGTGACGCGCTTTTCCGAGAGCAGCGCTTCGAGCCGGGCCGGCCAGTCCTCGGGGCTGCCGTCGAAGGGGAGGTAGCTTTGCGGGTGGAACCAGAAGGCGCGGTCGCCGGCATTGAACCCCACCCGCCAGACCTCGGCCCCGGCGCGGCGCAGCATGGCGCCCAGCCGGTGGAAGAAGGGCCCGTGCGGCCCCTGCAGGAAGAGGAACACCCGGGCGGGAACGGTTGCCTTGCTCATGTCGCCCCGCTAATGGTTTGCCTGATATTGCAATCCATACCGGGGTTTCCCGGCGAAAATAAGGCCCGCGTTGGGCGGGCCGGGAGAGGGCGGATGTTCACCGGCATCGTGACGGATATGGGCGAGGTGCGCAGCCTCGAGCAGGCGGGCGACCTGACGGCGCGGATCGGCACCGGCTACGACACTTCGGGCATCGAGATCGGCGCCTCGATCGCCTGCGACGGGGTCTGCCTGACGGTGATCGACCTCGGGCCAGACTGGTTCGACGTGCAGATCAGCGCCGAGACCGTGTCGAAGACCAATCTCGACGCCTGGACCGAGGGCCGCCGCATCAATCTCGAGCGCGCGCTCAAGGTTGGCGATGAGCTTGGCGGCCACATCGTGTCGGGCCATGTGGACGGGCTGGCCGAGGTGGTGGCGATGCGCGACGAGGGCGACAGCACCCGCGTCACCCTGCGCGCCCCCGAGGCCCTTGCGAGGTTCATCGCCCCCAAGGGCTCGGTGGCGCTGAACGGCACCTCGCTGACGGTGAACGAGGTCGATGGCTGCGAATTCGGCATCAACTTCATCCCGCACACCAAGGAAGTCACCACCTGGGGTGGGGTTGAGGTCGGCGACCGGATCAATCTCGAGATCGACACCCTGGCCCGCTACGTCGCGCGCCTTGCCGAGATGAGCTGACCGCCCCCGCGAAGCTGGGCGCAGGCGTGCCGCCGTGCCACTGCGCCCCGTCTTCTCTGGTTCAAAAATACCTCGGGGGAGTCCGCCTTTGGCGGACGGGGGCAGCGCCCCCTTCTTTCCTCGACTGTCCCGCTTTGCGGACCCGGGGCAGCGCCCTCGGATAGACCCTCACCGCTCACTCCGCGGGCTGGAACCCGACGATCAGTTGCCGCAAGCCCAGGGCCGCGCCGGCAAAGATCGCGGCCATGGTCACCGGTGCCGAGAAGGCCAGCACCGAGAAGGCCGAGAGCCCCTGGCCGATGGTGCAGCCCATGGCGATCACCGCGCCGCCGCCCATCAGCGCCGCGCCAAGGATCTGGCGGCGCAGCTCGCGCGGGTCTTCGCAGGCTTCCCAGCGGAAATGGCCCTTGATCAGCGAGCCGAGGAAGGCGCCGGCCCAGACGCCGGCGACCGAACCCACCGCGAAGGAGAGCGGCCGCACCGAGCCGGTCATCCACCACAGGATGCTGTCGCCGAGCGGTGCCGCGAAGCTGTGCGAGACGACGGGCAGCCCCTCGAAGCCGGTGCGTGCCACCCAGGCGGTGCCGGCCCAGGCCAGCACCACGCCAAGGCCGACCATCGCCGCCCAGAAGATCTGCTTCGGCTTGGCCCAAAGCCCGCGCGAGGCCAGCGAACCTGCCAGCAGCACGATCCCCAGCACCATGCCGATCGGCTCGGCAGGCACGTTGGTGAACCGGCCGAGCTGGTGTGCGATGCCCGGTGGCGTGGCGCTCATCACCTCCTGTTGCGGAAACAGCGCGGCGCGCAGCGGCGCCAGCGGCCCGGCGAGCACCACGTAGGTCGACACGCCCATCACCAGCACGATGACGAAGCTGCGCAGGTCGCCGCCGCCAAGGCGGGCCACCGCGCCGTAGCCGCAATTGCCGGCCAGCGCCATGCCGTAGCCGAAGGCGAGCCCGCCGAAGATCGAGGCCATCGGCATCCACCGGATCGAGAGGTAGTAGCTGTCAGAGGGGGCGAAGAACCCGGCGCTCATAAGACCGAAGCTGCCGAGGATGGCGATGCCGATGGCGATGCCCCACATCCGCATCCGCAGGTCCGACCCGCCATAGAGCAGGTCCTCGATCGCGCCGAGGGTGCAGAACCGCCCGAGCCGTGCCGCGAGTCCCAGCAGCACGCCGCTGCCCAGCCCGATCAGCGCGACCAGATGGTGTTCGCTCAACACCTCGAACATGCCGATTCCTCCCTCCCGGCGGCTCCGATGCCGTGACTGGAGAGTATGCGGTCGCGAAGAGATAGACTCAAGCGAAAGCTTGAATGTGTTCGTCAGGCAGGGGGGCGGCTCAGCCGCGCTGGCTCAGCTCTCGTCGCCGCAGAACAGCTCGTACACCGTCTCGAGCATGCGCTTGGGGCGGTCGTCGGCGAGGCGGTAGTAGATCGCCTTGCCCTCGCGGCGCGGCACGACCAACCCCTCGAGGCGAAGGCGCGAGAGCTGCTGCGACACAGCCGCCTGCCGGGCGGCGAGCAGCTCTTCGAGCTCGGTCACGGATTTCTCGCCGGTGACGAGATGGCACAGGATCATCAGCCGACCCTCGTGGCTGATCGCCTTGAGAAAGGCCGAGGCGGCGGCCGCCTTGTCGGCGATCTGGTCGAGCTCATCGTCGCTCAGGTCGTCCTTGATCACCGGAAGTGCCATATTCATCACCCACCCTCCAGAACCTGCGCGGGCGTCTCCACTGCCGCGTCCGGATCGAATGCCGTGTGTTGCTCAAGCAGTTGCGAGAGCACGGGCCAGAAAAAATCTTCGCCCGGATAACCTTCTAGCCGGGCGAGTTCGTCACCGTCTTCTATCAGAATGAATGTCGGTGTGAACAAGACTTTACGCTGATACGAAACGCCCTCTGGCGGGCCCGCGCGCAGGTCTGCCCGCAAAAGCGGCGCAAAGCGGCCCTCGGCGGTCTTGCCATAGGCCGGGGCAATCTGCTCGTCCCACGCCCGGCAATAGGCGCAGCCGGGCTGTTCGACCATGACCAGCCTGATTTCCGCCGCCGCGGGGAGCGCAATACACAGCACGGCCAAGGCCGCCGAGGCGAGAGTTTTCACAAAGGTCATGGCGCACCGGATTGACGAATGTCGTAACGTTCAACATAATATGAATATGTGAATTGTTCAAGCCAGCGAGGGGAGGCGTCTTGCTTGATATCTCGTTCGCAGGCGCCGCACTGGCGGGCCTGCTCAGTTTCTTCACACCGTGCATCCTGCCGATGGTGCCGTTCTACCTCTGCTACATGGCGGGCATTTCCATGGCCGAGCTGCGCGATGACTCGGGCATCGAGGCCGGGGCGCAGCGCCGTCTGGTGCTCTCGGCAGTGGTCTTCGCCGCCGGCGTCACCACGATCTTCGTGCTGCTGGGCATGGGGGCGACCGCGGTGGGGCAGGCCTTTGCCGACTGGAAGCAGCCGCTCTCTTATGCCGCCGCCGCCGTGCTGCTGGTCTTCGGGCTGCACTTCCTCGGCGTGATCCGGGTGCCGCTCCTGCATCGCGAGGCGCGGATGGAAAGCAAGGCCGAGCCCACAAGCGTGCTTGGGGCCTATGTCATGGGGCTCGCCTTCGGCTTTGGCTGGACGCCCTGCGTCGGCCCGGCGCTGGCCTCGATCCTGATGATCGCCAGCGGCATGGGCGACATCGTCCGCGGCGGGCTGCTGCTTCTGGTCTACGGCATCGGCATGACCGCGCCCTTCGTGATCGCGGCGCTGTTCTCGGGGCCGTTCCTGCGCTGGAGCGCACGGCACCGGGGCAAGCTGCAATATGTCGAGAAGGCGATGGGCGTGATGCTGATCCTGTTCGCGATCCTGATCGCCACCGACAGCGTGAACGTCATCGCGCAATGGATGATCGACACGTTCCCGGGCTGGACATCGCTGAGTTGAGGTCACGCCGGGCCCGCGAGGCGCCCGTTTTGAGGAGGAGGAGACGATGAAAGCATGGATAGGCGCCGCATTCGCGGCGGCACTGGCACTGCCCGTCTGGGCCGAGGTCGCGCCGATGGGCGATGACGGGCTCTACAAGGAGCCGTGGATGCGCGACACCTTCAAGGATCTGCGAGAGGATCTGGCCGAGGCCAATGACGAGGGCAGGCGGCTGGTGCTCTTCGTCGAGCAGCGCGGCTGCATCTACTGCCACAAGATGCACGAGGAGGTGTTTTCGCTTCCGGACGTGGCCGCCTTCATCGAGGAGAATTTCTTCGTGGTGCAGATCAACCTGCACGGCGACACCGAGATCACCGATTTCGACGGGGAATCGCTCTCCGAGAAGGACGCGGCGCGGAAGTGGCGGGTTCTGTTCACGCCGAACATCGTCTTCCTGCCGGAAGAGGTGGCCGAGGACAGCACAGCGATCGAGGCGGCGGTGGCGGTGATGCCCGGCGCCTTCGCCAAGGGCACGACGCTGGATATGTTCACCTGGGTCGCCGAAAAGCGCTACGAGCTTGATAACGGTGAGGACTTTCAACGCTATCACGCGCGCCGCATCCAGGAGCGCGACAACGGCAAGTTCGACTAGAGCGGGAATGCTGCGTTTGCGTAATCATCGTAAAATTCATGTCTGTGAATTTGTTGTTGCGTAAGGCCCGCGCGGTAGACTACGGTATTCACAGCTACGGAGGAGACAGCCCGCGGGACGGGCTGCTGGAGCCAAGGGAGGGAACATGAAACTTACTGCACTGACGCTCGCGGGCGTGTTTGTCGCGGGTGCGGCACTCGCGAACGGCGTGGCCCCCGACGAGGTCACCTATGGCGAATACGGCGCGGTCGAGGCCTCGCTCAGCGGCGCCGAGGGCAATGCCGACAAGGGGCGCGAGATCTTCTCGACCAAGTCGATGGGCAACTGCGTCTCGTGCCACGCCGTCTCGGCGCTGCCCGACGTGCCCTTCCAGGGCGAGGTCGGCCCGATGCTCGACGGTGTCGGCGGTTACCGCTCCGCCGAAGAGCTGCGTGGCATCGTGGCCAACGCCAAGATGACCTTCGAGGGCACGGTGATGCCGGCCTTCTACAAGACCAGCGGGTTCATCCGCCCGGGCAACGGATACACCGGAAAGGCGGCCGAAGGGCCGATCGACCCGATCCTGTCGGCCCAGGATGTCGAGGACGTGGTCGCGTTCCTCATGACCTTGCAAGACTGACGCACGCGACCGGAAATTTGTTCAGGAGAAACGGAACCATGGAATTCACACGTCGTGAAACCCTTGCCGTGGGCGGGGCCGCCGCGCTGGTCGCCATGCTGCCGAAGGGAGCCTATGCCGCCACCACCGAGGAGTGGATCGCGGAATTCACCGGCGGCGCCGATATGGCCGATGCGGGCATCGACCTGACCGCGCCGGAGATCGCCGAGAACGGCAACACCGTGCCGATCGAGGTCAGCGCCGAGGGCGCCTCCGAGATCCTCGTGCTGGCGACCGGCAACCCGACCCCGGGCGTGGCCACCTTCAAGTTCGGCCCCCTTGCCGCCTCGCAATACGCCTCGACCCGCATCCGGCTCGCCGGCACGCAGGACGTGGTGGCGATCGCCAAGCTGGCCGACGGCTCGTTCGCCAAGGCGTCGAAGACCGTCAAAGTGACCATCGGCGGCTGCGGCGGCTGATCGGCTTAACATAGGAGACAGAACACATGGCAGACGGCGTCAAACCCCGCGTCAAGGTCCCGAAATCCGCGTCCGCCGGTGAGGCGATCACGCTCAAGACCCTCATCAGCCACCCGATGGAATCCGGCCAGCGCAAGGACGGCGATGGCAACGTGATCCCGCGCTCGATCATCAACCGCTTCACCTGCGAGTTCAACGGCGAGAGCGTGATCGACGTGACCATGGAGCCGGCGATCTCGACGAACCCGTATTTCGAATTCGAGGCCACCGTGCCCGAAGCCGGCGAGTTCAAGTTCACCTGGTACGACGACGACGGCTCCGTCTACGAGGAGACCAAGGCGATCGCGATCGGCTGATCAAGAACAAGACCCTGTCCCGCAGAGGTGCGGGGCGGGGCTTTTCAGGGAGGGAACCTAAATGATTTTCAGGACGATGACGGCGGCCGCCGCCATGCTGGCCCTGACCGCCCCGATGCTTGCAGCGGGCGGTGCCGATGATGATACGCTCATCATCAACGAAGACCTCGAGATCACCACCAAGGCCGCCGCGGCGCCGCATCTCGACGGTCACCTCGACGAGGTGATCTCGGGCTGGCATTTCCGCGACGACGACACCCAGGCCATGGAGATGGACGATTTCGACAACCCGGGCATGATCTTCGTCGACCAGGGGATCGACCAGTGGAACGCCGTCGAGGGCTCTGAGGAGAAGTCCTGCGCGTCGTGCCACGGCGATCCCGAGGAGATGGCGGGCGTCAAGGCGGTCTATCCGAAATGGAACGAAGAGGCCGGTGAGGTGCGCACGCTGCAGATGCAGATGAACGACTGCCGCGAAAATCGCATGGGCGCCGAGCCGTGGAAATACGACGCGGGCGCCGCGATCAACATGGAGGCGCTTCTGGCCTCGGTGTCGCGCGGCATGCCGGTCAACGTTGCCATCGACGGCCCCGCCGCCGAGGCCTGGGAGATGGGCAAGGAGATGTATTACACGCGGTACGGTCTGCTCGAGCTGTCCTGCGCCTCCTGCCACGAGCAGAATTACGGCAACTACATCCGGGCCGATCACCTGTCGCAGGGCCAGATCAACGGCTTCCCGACCTACCGCCTGAAGAACGCCAAGCTCAACGGCGCGCATGGCCGTTTCAAGGGCTGCATCCGCGACACCCGCGCCGAGACCTTCTCGCCGGGCTCGCCGGAGTTCGTGGCGCTCGAGCTCTATGTCGCCTCGCGCGGCAATGGCCTCGACGTCGAGGGCCCCTCGGTCCGCAACTGATCCTTTGCCCCGTGCGTGAGAACGCGCGGGGTTTCCCGTTTTCAATCAATTCACACATGCGAATGTGTGCTGAGAGCCAGACGAAAGATCCCTCCCATGATCTCAAGACGCGATTTCCTTCAGGTCTCGATGGCGGCCTCGGCGCTCTATGGTGCCAGCGGCGTCGGCAACTGGGCGCGGCTCGCTGCGCAGCAGAGCCTGACGCAGGACCAGCTTCTCCAGTTCGACACGTTCGGGAACGTCTCGCTGATCCACGTCACCGACATCCACGCCCAGCTCAAGCCGATCTATTTCCGCGAGCCGGAAGTGAATATCGGCGTCGGCCCGAACAAGGGCGAGGTGCCGCACGTGACCGGCGCCGACTTCCGCAAGCTCTACGGCATCGATGACGGCTCGCCGTCGCATTACGCGCTGACCTACAACGACTTTTCCTCGCTCGCGAAGGGCTATGGCAAGGTCGGTGGCATGGACCGCGTGGCGACCGTGATCAACGCCATCCGCGCCGACCGCCCCGACGCCATCCTGCTTGACGGCGGCGACACCTGGCACGGCTCGATGACCTGCCACAAGACCGCCGGCCAGGACATGGTCAACGTGATGAACGCGCTCAAGCCCGACGCCATGACCTTCCACTGGGAGTTCACGCTGGGCTCCGAGCGGGTGCAGGAGATCGTCGAGGGCCTGCCGTTTGCCGCGCTGGGCCAGAACATCTTCGACGCCGAGTGGGACGAGCCCGCCGAGCTCTTCAAGCCCTACCAGTTCTTCGAGCGCGGCGGCGTGAAGGTCGCGGTGATCGGTCAGGCCTTCCCCTACATGCCGATCGCCAACCCGCGTTGGATGTTCCCGGAATACAGCTTCGGCATCCGTGACGAGCACATGCAGGAGATGGTCGACGAGGTGCGCGGCATGGGAGCCGAGCTGGTCGTCTGCCTGAGCCACAACGGCTTCGACGTCGACAAGAAGATGGCCGGGATCGTCAACGGCATCGACGTGATCCTGTCGGGCCACACCCATGACGCGCTGCCCGAGCCGGTTCTGGTGGGCGAGACGATCATCGTGGCCTCCGGCTCCAACGGCAAGTTCGTCTCCCGCGTCGATCTCGACGTGCGCGACGGCCGCATGATGGGTTTCCGTCACAAGCTGATTCCGATCTTCTCGGACGTGATTACCCCAGATGCCGAGGTCGCGAAGCTCATCGACGAGCAGCGCGCGCCCTACAAGGCCGAGCTCGAAGAGGTCATCGGCCAGACCGATGAGCTGCTCTATCGCCGCGGCAATTTCAACGGCTCGTGGGACGACCTGATCTGCGATGCGCTGATGTCCGAGCGCCAGGCCGACATCGCCATGTCGCCCGGTGTGCGCTGGGGTCCGAGCCTGATCCCCGGCGATCCGATCACCCGCGAGGACATCTGGAACGTCACCTCGATGAGCTACGGCGAGGCCTATCGCTCGGAGATGACCGGCGAGTTCATCAAGGTGATCCTCGAGGACGTGGCCGACAACATCTTCAACCCCGATCCCTATTACCAGCAGGGCGGGGACATGGTCCGCATCGGTGGCATGGGCTACCGCATCGACATCACCAAGCCGCAGGGCGAGCGCATCTCCGACATGACGCTGCTCAAGACGGGCGAGGCCATCGATCCGTCGAAGACCTACATGGTCGCCGGCTGGGCGAGCGTCAACGAAGGCACCGAGGGACCGCAGATCTGGGACGTGGTGGAAAGCCACATCCGCAAGCTGGGCACCGTCACCCTGGAGCCCAACAACAGTGTCGAGGTGGTGGGCGCCTGAGCCCGCCGCGCAGCAACAGGAGAGCCAACATGGCGACAGAGAAGAAAGCCGCCTCCGCCTCGCGCCGTCAGTTCCTGACCGGTGCCGCGGCCGTGGGCGCGGGCACAGTCGCGGCCGGCGTGGCGCGCGCCGCCGAGCCCGATCCGCTGATCACCGAGGTGCAGGACTGGGCCAGCGGCTTCGGCGACGGCGTCGATGCCACCCCGTACGGCCTGCCGATCAAGTTCGAGGATGACGTGGTCCGCCGCAACGTGGAATGGCTGACCGCGGACACGATCTCGTCGATCAACTTCACCCCGATTCATGCGCTCGACGGCACCATCACGCCGGCGGGCTGCGCCTTCGAGCGGCACCATTCCGGCGCCATCGAGCTCAGCAAGAGCGACTACCGGCTGATGATCAACGGCGATGTCGAAACGCCGATGGTGTTCAGCTATGCCGATCTCGAGCGCTTCCCGCGCGAGAACCACGTGTACTTCCTCGAATGTGCCGCCAATACCGGCATGGAGTGGGCCGGGGCGCAACTCAACGGCGCGCAGTTCACCCATGGCATGATCCACAACATGGAATACTCGGGCATCCCCGTCCGCACCCTGCTGGCCGAGGCCGGCTGGTCGGGCGAGGTCGAGGGCAAGTGGCTCTATGTCGAGGGCGCCGATGCCTCCTCGAACGGGCGCTCGATCCCGCTCGAGAAGGCGCTGGATGATTGCCTGATCGCGATCAAGGCCAATGGCGAGGCGCTGCGCAAGGAGCACGGCTATCCCGCGCGCCTCGTGGTGCCGGGCTGGGAAGGCAACATGTGGGTCAAGTGGGTGCGCCGCATGGAGATCATGGACGGCCCCGTCGAGAGCCGCGAGGAAACCTCCAAGTACACCGACACGCTGGCCGACGGCACCTCGCGCAAGTGGACCTGGGTGATGGACGCCAAGTCCGTTGTCACCTCGCCGAGCCCGCAAATGCCGATCACCCACGGCCACGGCCCGGTGGTGATCACCGGCATGGCCTGGTCGGGTCACGGCAAGATCACCCGCGTCGATGTCTCCAAGGATGGCGGCAAGACCTGGGAGACCGCGCGTCTCGCGGCGGATCCCGCCAACAAGGCACTGACCCGCTTCTACCTCGACACCGAGTGGAACGGCGAGGAGTGGTTCCTGCAAAGCCGCGCCATGGACGAGACCGGCTACGTCCAGCCGACCAAGGCCCAGCTGCGCGATGTGCGCGGCCTGAACTCGATCTATCACAACAACTGCATCCAGACCTGGTGGGTGAAATCCAACGGAGAGGCGGAAAATGTCGAAGTCTCTTAAGCTCTACGCCGGCACCGCGATCGGCATCCTCGGGACGTTGACACTGGCGGTGAACTTCGCCGACCGTTTCGTTGCCGATTTCCCCGAGAACCCGCGCACCATGGCGGCGCTGCCGGCACCCGAGCCGGTGGCCGAGGCGCCCTCCGGCGTGCTCGTCGGCGCGGCCACTGCGGCCACAACCGATGGCGGCGGCACCTTCGGCCTTGGCCGCGAGGCGCTGCCTGAGGAGGTCGCGGCCTGGGATCTCGACGTGAGCCCCGATGGAACCGGCCTGCCGGCAGGATCGGGCGATGTCTGGACCGGCGAGACGGTGTTCGAGGAGAACTGCGCGGTCTGCCACGGCTCCTTCGCCGAAGGCGTCGACAACTGGCCCAAGCTCGCCGGTGGCGACGGCACGCTGGCGGATGAGGATCCGCTGAAGACGGTGGGCAGCTACTGGCCCTATCTCTCGACCGTGTGGGATTACGTGCACCGCTCGATGCCCTTCGGCAACGCGCAGTCGCTGACGCCGGACGAGGTCTACGCGATCACCGCCTACATCCTCTATTCCAACGATCTCGTGGATGACGATTTCGAGCTCAGCGACGCCAATTTCGCCGAGTTCGAGATGCCCAATGCCGAGGGCTTCATCGTCGATGACCGGGCCGAGACGGAATACAGCCTCTGGCGCACCGAGCCCTGCATGGAAAACTGCAAGGAGAGCGTCGAGATCACAATGCGCGCCACCGTCCTCGACGTGACGCCGGAAGCGGAGGGCGCCGAGGCGGCCGACGCGGCCGAGGCATCGACAGGCGAGCAGGAGGCCGAGGTCGAAGAGGTCGCCGCCGTTGCCGAGGAGGCTGCGCCCGCAGCCGAGGAAGCGCCTGCCCAAGAGGCACCGGTCGAGACCGCCGTGATCGACGAGGCCCTCGCCGCGGATGGAGAGAAGGTGTTCCGCAAGTGCAAGGCCTGCCACCAGGTCGGCGAGGGGGCGAAGAACCGCACCGGGCCGCAGCTCAATGCCGTGGTCGGCCGCGAGATCGGCGGGCTCGACGGCTTCAAGTATTCCGGCACGCTGGCCGAGATGGGCGGGGTCTGGGATGCCGAGGCTCTGCACGGCTTCCTGGCCGACCCGCGCGGCTATGCCAAGGGCACCAAGATGGCCTTTGCCGGGCTGAAGAAGGACGAGGATATCGACGCCGTCGTCGAGTATCTCAAGACCTTCGAGTGATCCCGCGGCGCCGGGTCCCGGCGCCGTCCCTCCCGCATCCTCCCTTGGATGCCAGACGCTTGGCCCGGCGCGATCCCTCGCGCCGGGCCTTTCATTGTTGGCGTGAGCCTGCCGGCATGATGCCAGATGCCACGCATTGTCGGAAAAGGTCCGGTATTCCGCCGTTGGCCCGGGCGGGGCTTTGGATCAGGATGTATCCGGGGCGAGCGCCCCGGTCCGACCGGTTTTATGGGGCGGATCCGAACGTCATTGGTCCCGCGTCTGTCGGCGCGGCAAATCGGAGCATTCCACCGTGAGCTTTCGTTCCAGCATCTTGTTGCTTGCCGGGCTGATTGCCCTCGCCGCTGCATTCGCGCCCCTCGGAAAATCGAAATCCGCGCCCGATCCCTTGCCGCGCGCCGTGGCCTTGCGGCTCTGACCGGCGACGTCCGCGCACCCGTTAACCGGGCTTTTCCTCCAGCCGTGGTAACGGCCTCCCCATGGCGAAGAAGAGATCCCAATGCGACCCTGACGGGCGGCTAGCCAGCGCCGTCCGCTCTGCGCGTCTGGCCTGCCTTGCGGCGCTGCTGCTTCAGGGCTGCGCGACACCGCCGCACCGGCTGCCGATCGCAGAGACGTCCGAGCGCAGCGCGCTGGCGCTATCCATCATGCAGCTCTCGCCCTCCGTCGAGACCGCTGAGGCGGGGCGCCTGTCTGATCTGGCGTTCGGCCTGTCGACCCGCACGGCGCGTGAGGTCGAGGGGGTCGACCCTCCGGTGAAGCTGACCCGAGACCTGCATTTCGGGTTCAAGACCAGCAGCTTCTGCCACGCCTGGGCCGACCGGTTCTTCCGCGCCCTGCGGGCAGAACCGTTCGACAGCCTTGAGCTGCACGCGGTTATGTCGCCGACACGCACACTTCATCCGATCGAGCATTCGGCGGTGATCGTCACGGCCCGGGGCCGGCCGCTGGCGGGCGGGCTCTTGCTCGATCCATGCCGGTACGAAGGCCGGCTCTACTGGCGGGATGTGGGTGATGACCGGGCCTTCGATTGGCAGCCACGCGACGCGGTTCTCTGGGAAAAGCGCTTCGGACGCCGGCCTTGGTATGCTCAAAACCCGCTCGATGCGTTGATCCAGACGGCGCGGCCGCCGTGATCAAGAGATCATGATGGCCGACGGCTTGACCTTTGCGGCCACAACGGCGCGTTGTGGCGCTGAGCCTCCGGCGCGCATCGCGGCCGGACGACCGCAGCACAGCCAAGGCGAGCCCATGCCCCACGATCACCACCATCATCACCACCATATCGACCCGAACGCCGGTGACGGCAGGCTGATCGGGGCCATCGCGGTCAACATGGCGCTGACCGTGGCGCAGGTGCTGGGGGGGATCTTTTCGGGCAGCCTCGCGATGATCGCCGACGCGCTGCACAACTTCTCGGATGCGATCTCGCTGGTCATCGCCGCCGTGGCCCGCCGCATCGCCCGCCGCCCCGCGACCGAGCAGATGCCCTTCGGCTTCGCCCGTGCCGAGGTGGTGGCGGCGCTGGTCAACTACACCAGCCTGATCATCATCGGGCTCTACCTCGTGATGGAGGCGGTGCTGCGCTTCCTGTCGCCCGAGCCGGTGCAGGGCTGGCTGGTGGTGATCATCGCCGGGGTGGCGCTGGTGGTCGACCTGGTGACCGCGCTGCTGACCTACACCATGTCGAAGGACAGCGTGAACATCCGCGCCGCCTTCCTGCACAACGTGGCCGATGCGCTGGGTTCGCTCGCGGTGATCTTTGCCGGCACGCTGATCATCCTCTTTGGCTGGACCTGGATCGATCCGGCCGTGACCCTGCTGATCGCCGGCTACATCCTGTGGATGGCCTTCGGAGAGATCGGCGGCGTGATCCGCATCCTGATGCTCGGCAGCCCGCCCGAGCTGGCCCCCGGAGAGGTGCTCGACGAGGCGCGCCGGGTCGAGGGGGTGGATGGGTTGCACAAGGCGCACCTGTGGCAGATCGACGAACATCGGGCGGCGCTGCAGGCGCATCTGGTGGTCCGCGAGGGCGCCTGGGGGCAGGCCGACACCATCAAGGCCTCGGTCAAGCAGCGCATGAAGGACCGCTTCGGCATCACCCATGTCGTGCTCGAGCTCGAATGCGCCCGCCATGCCTGCGCGACGCCGCAGGATTGGGGCGGGGCATGAGCGCTGCCCCCGCGACCTCCGGGCCATTTGAACCGCAGGCCCTTGCGGCCCCCCAAGCCCGATACTAAGAATCTGGTAAGACACACGAGATAGGCACACGGAAGAAAGCAGGCAGGCGGATATGAAAGACCCTTTTGAGACATACATGAACACGCTCGTCCCGATGGTGGTCGAGCAGACCAGCCGCGGCGAACGCGCCTACGACATCTTCTCGCGCCTGCTGAAGGAGCGGATCATCTTCGTCTCCGGCCCGGTGCATGACGGCATGTCGAGCCTGATCGTCGCGCAGCTGCTGCACCTCGAGGCGGAAAACCCCTCGAAAGAGATCTCGATGTACATCAACAGCCCCGGCGGCGTTGTGACGAGTGGTCTGTCGATCTACGACACCATGCAGTACATTCGTCCCAAGGTCTCGACCCTGGTGATCGGCCAGGCGGCCTCGATGGGCTCGCTGCTGCTGACCGCGGGCGAGGCGGGCATGCGTTTCTCGCTGCCCAACAGCCGCATCATGGTCCACCAGCCCTCGGGCGGCTACCAGGGCCAGGCCACCGACATCATGATTCACGCCGAGGAGACGCTGAAGCTGAAGCGCCGCCTCAATGAAATCTACGTGAGGCATACCGGCCAGACGCTGGAGAATGTCGAGGCCGCTCTCGAGCGTGACAACTTCATGGCGCCCGAGGATGCCAAGGAATGGGGCCTCATCGACGAGATCGTCGAAAGCCGCGGCGCGGCGGAAGAGGCCAAATCCTAATCGCTTGCCCCGCCGCCACGGTGCGGCGGGGCATTTTTCAGATTGTAGAGCGCTGGGCACTGGCCTAGACTTTGCAGAATTGGCGAAAAAGATGGGCCTTCGGCTGGCACATGGCGCAGCCGAAACGATGAAATGGCCCTGAAAGGTGCGATATGGCGACGAATTCCGGCGGCGACAGCAAGAACACCCTCTACTGCAGTTTCTGCGGCAAGAGTCAGCACGAAGTGCGCAAGCTGATCGCGGGTCCGACCGTCTTCATCTGCGACGAATGCGTCGAGCTCTGCATGGACATCATCCGCGAAGAGACCAAGGGCGCCGGCCTGAAGTCCTCCGAGGGGGTGCCGTCCCCGCGCGAGATCTGCGACGTTCTGGATGATTACGTGATCGGTCAGGCGATGGCCAAGCGTGTGCTCTCGGTCGCGGTGCACAACCACTACAAGCGCCTCAACCACAGCCAGAAGAGCTCGGATATCGAGCTGGCGAAGTCGAACATCCTGCTGATCGGCCCGACCGGCTGCGGCAAGACGTTGCTGGCACAGACGCTGGCGCGCATCCTCGACGTGCCGTTCACCATGGCGGACGCCACCACGCTGACCGAGGCCGGATACGTGGGTGAAGATGTCGAGAATATCATTCTCAAGCTGCTGCAGTCGAGCGAGTACAATGTCGAGCGCGCGCAGCGTGGCATCGTCTATATCGACGAGGTCGACAAGATCACCCGCAAGTCCGAGAATCCGTCGATCACCCGTGACGTGTCGGGCGAGGGCGTGCAGCAGGCGCTGCTCAAGCTGATGGAAGGCACCGTGGCCTCGGTGCCGCCGCAGGGCGGCCGCAAGCATCCGCAGCAGGAATTCCTGCAGGTGGACACCACCAACATCCTGTTCATCTGCGGCGGCGCCTTCGCCGGTCTCGACCGGATCATCGCGCAGCGCGGCAAGGGCTCGGCCATGGGCTTTGGCGCCGATGTGCGCGACCCGGAAGAGCGCGGCACCGGCGAGGTGTTCAAGGATCTCGAGCCCGAGGATCTGCTGAAGTTCGGCCTGATCCCGGAATTCGTCGGCCGTCTGCCGGTGATCGCGACGCTCGAGGATCTCGACGAGGACGCGCTGGTCACAATCCTGACCGCGCCGAAGAACGCCCTGGTCAAACAGTACCAGCGCCTGTTCGAGATGGAGGACACCCAGCTGACCTTCACCGACGACGCGCTCTCGGCGATTGCCAAGAAAGCGATCGAACGCAAGACCGGCGCGCGGGGCCTGCGCTCGATCCTCGAGGGCATCCTGCTCGACACCATGTTCGAACTGCCGGGCATGGACGAGGTCACCGAGGTGGTGGTCAACGACGAGGCGGTCAATTCCGACGCCAAGCCGCTGATGATCTACGCGGACCAGAAAAAAGAAGGCACCTCGGCGAGCTGAGGTCGATAACGTTAGGCACGTCTGGGCGGGGTTTTTCCCCGCCCTTTTCTTTGGAGTGAGAGATGACGATCAAGCGGATCCATACGGGCAGCCCGTTCGAGGAAAAGATCGGCTATTGCCGCGCCGTGGTGGCGGGCGGCTTCGTGCATGTCGCCGGCACGGTGGGGCAGGGCGACACGGTCACCGAACAGTGCCGCTCGGCGCTCGAGGTGATCGGCAAGGCTCTGGCCGAGGCCGGGTCGAGCTTTGCCGATGCGGTCCGGGTGACCTACTATCTCCCCGACGCGGCGGAGTTCGAGCCCTGCTGGCCGATCCTGTCCGAGACCTTCGGAGACAACCCGCCGGTCGCCACGATGATCGAATGCAACCTGATCGACCCGAAATACCGCATCGAGATCGAGCTCACCACGCTCGCGCCCTGATCGGGCCGGCGGGGTCCGGCGCCTGTGCGCTGGACCTCGCCCCCAAGCATCGCATATACGGAACAGGAAGATACCGAGGAGTCGTCCATGGGCATTCTGAACAAGCTCCTGAAGCTGGTCACCTGGTGGAACGGTGCGACACTGAACACCCTCTGGTGGAGCAGCCGCCACGGCACCCGCGTCGGTGAGGATGAACAGGGCAACACCTTCTACCAGACCAAGGATGGCAAGCGTCGCTGGGTGATCTACAACGGCGAGGTCGAGGCCAGCCGAGTGAGCCCCGACTGGCATGGCTGGCTGCACCACACCTTTGCCGAGCCGCCGACCGATCGCCCGCTCTCCCACAAGAGCTGGGAAAAGCCGCATATCGAGAACCTGACCGGCACGGCTATGGCCTATGCGCCACAGGGCTCGATCCGCCAGCCCGAGCCGGCCAACCGCCGCGATTACGAGGCGTGGAGCCCGGAATAAGCCCATGACCACCTCCACCACAGAGGTGCTGGTCGGCGGGGCTGTCCTCGCCGCCGCGATCGCCTTTGGCGCCTATGCCGTCAATACCACGGGCTTTGAGCTGCACGAGACCGGCTACCCGCTCAGCGCCAGTTTCCGCTCGCTGGAAGGCGTGACCGTCGGCAGCGACGTGCGCCTCGCAGGGGTCAAGGTGGGGACGGTTACGGAGATCTCGCTCAATCCCGAGACCTTCCGTGCCGACATGGGGATGACTCTGCAGGATGACATCCTGATCCCCGATGACAGCGCGATCCTGATCTCGTCCGAGGGGCTGCTCGGCGGCAATTTCGTCGAGATCAGCCCGGGCGGCTCGCCCTTCTACTACGAAGACGGGGACGAGATCCTCGATACGCAGGGCTCGGTCAGCCTGATCTCGCTCTTGCTCAAATATGTCGCCGGGGGAGGCGAGGAATGATCCGCAAACTGTGTCTCGGTCTCGCCCTGCTTGCCGCACCGCTGCAGGCGCAGGAGGCCACCAATACCGGCACCGGCGCGGTGCTGCGCGGCTTGGACAAGCTCACCGGTCGGGCATACGACATCGAGATGCGCGCCGGAGAGACGGCCCAGTTCGCCCGCACCGAGATCTCGCTACAGGAATGCCGCTACCCCGAGGGCGACCCGGCGGGCGATGCCTTTGCCTTCCTCACCGTACGCGAGGCCGGCAATGCCGAGCCGGTGTTCCGTGGCTGGATGATCGCCTCGTCTCCGGCCCTCAATGCGATGGATCACCAGCGCTACGACGTCTGGGTATTGCGCTGCACCACATCCTGACCGCTATGCGCGAGCGGTGTGCCGGCAAGATCCGGGGTCACAGGGAGCGCCTCGCGCAGTTGGGCGCGGTAATTGGCGCGGGTGATCTCGAGCCCGCCCAGGGTGGCCAGGTGCTCGGTCAGAAACTGGGTGTCGAACAGCGTGAACCCGGCCCGCCGCAGCAGGTCGATCAGCCAGCATAGAGCGATTTTCGATCCGTCGCGGCGCCGCGAGAACATCGACTCGCCGCAGAACGCCCCGCCGATCTCGAGCCCGTAGACCCCGCCGGCCAGCTCTCCCTCCATCCAGACCTCGAGCGAATGCGCCAGCCCGCGCTGGTGCAGCGTGACGAAGAGGGCGCGGATTTCGTGGTTGATCCAGGTCTCGCGGCGGTCGGCGCAAGCGTCGATGACGCCCTCGAAATCCGCATCCAGAGTGACCGTGTAATCATCGCGCCGGAGGCGCCGGGCAAGGCTGCGCGAGATGTGCAGCCCGTCCATCGGCAGGATGCCTCGCCGGCGCGGATCGACCCAGAACAGCTCCGGGTCGTCGCGGTGCTCGGCCATCGGGAAGATGCCCGAGCGATAGGCCTGAACCAGGAGCTCCGGGGTGATCTCGCTCATCCCCGGGGCCCCGTCGCACGCAGCGGGCGGTATCCGCCGCGCGCCATCCTCATGCCGCCGAGAACGGATCCTTGGCGAGCCACTTCTCCAGCCAGTGGATGTTGTAGTCGCCGGTCAGGACGTCGTCTTCCTGCAGCAGGGCGTGGAAGAGCGGGATGGTGGTGTCGACGCCGTCGACGATCAGCTCGCCAAGTGCCCGGTTGAGCCGCGACAGCGCCTCGTTGCGGTCGCGCCCGTGCACGATCAGCTTGCCGATCAGGCTGTCGTAATAGGGCGGGATCGAATAGCCCTGATAAAGCGCCGAATCCATCCGCACGCCAAGCCCGCCCGGTGCGTGGTACTGGGTGATCTTGCCGGGGCAGGGCGAAAAGTTCGGCACCTTCTCGGCGTTGATCCGGACCTCGATGGCGTGGCCGTTGATGACCAGGTCATCCTGCCCGAAGGAGAGCGTGTAGCCCTCTGCCACGCGGATCTGCTCGCGCACCAGATCGACGCCGAAGATCGCCTCGGTCACCGGGTGCTCCACCTGCAGGCGGGTGTTCATCTCGATGAAGTAGAACTCGCCATCCTCGTAGAGGAATTCGATGGTGCCGGCGCCCGAGTATTTCAGATCGCCCACCGCCTTGGCGCAGACAGCGCCGATGCGGGCGCGCTCTTCCTCGGTGATGCAGGGGCCGGGGGCCTCCTCGAAGACCTTCTGATGGCGGCGCTGCAGCGAGCAGTCGCGCTCACCCAGATGCACAGCGTTGCCCTTGCCGTCGCCGAAGACCTGGATCTCGATGTGGCGCGGGCGCTGCAGGTACTTCTCGATATAGACTTCGTCATTACCGAAGGCGGCCTTGCCCTCGGCCCGCGCGGTCTGGAAGGCGCGCTCCATCTCGGCCTCGGAATTGGCGACCTTCATGCCGCGCCCGCCGCCGCCGGCGGTGGCCTTGATGATCACCGGGTAGCCAAAGTCGCGGCCGATCTGCTTGGCGGCCTCGACATCGGGAACGCCACCCTCGGAGCCGGGAACACAGGGCACGCCGAGCTCCTTCATGGTGTCCTTGGCGGTGATCTTGTCACCCATCACGCGGATGTGTTGCGCCGAGGGGCCGATGAAGGTCAGGCCGTGATCCTCGACCATCTGCACGAAGCGCGCGTTCTCGGACATGAAACCGTAGCCCGGGTGGATGGCCTGGGCGCCGGTGATCTCGCAGGCCGAGATGATCGCGGCCGGGTTGAGGTAGCTGTCGGTGGAGGAGGCAGGGCCGATGCAGATGCTCTCGTCGGCCATGCGCACATGCATCGCGTCGGCGTCGGCGGTGGAGTGCACGGCGACGCTTGCGATGCCCATCTCGCGGCAGGCGCGGATGACGCGCAGCGCGATTTCGCCACGGTTGGCGATCAGGATCTTGTCGAACATGGGGCCTCCTTACTCGAGGATGACCAGAGGAGCGCCGAATTCCACGGGGGCGCCATCCTCGACGAGGATGCGCTTGACGGTGCCCGCACGCGGGGCCGGGATGTGGTTCATGGTCTTCATCGCCTCGACGATGACCAGCGTG
Organism: Salipiger bermudensis; assembly: GCF_017309175.1. Taxonomy (NCBI): domain Bacteria; kingdom Pseudomonadati; phylum Pseudomonadota; class Alphaproteobacteria; order Rhodobacterales; family Roseobacteraceae; genus Salipiger; species Salipiger bermudensis. Next base: position 173,573 of record NZ_JAEKJV010000010.1, read on the forward strand.
TCGCCTTCACTGACCTGCTGGCCGACCGAGATGAAGGAGGGCGCGCCGGGCTCGGGCTGCATGTAGACCGTGCCGACCATCGGCGAGGCCACGGCGCCGGGATGCGCAGCCGGATCTTCCGGGGCGGCCTCGGCGGCGGGGGCCGCGGGGGCTGCGGCTGCGGCCGGAGCCGGGGCGGCTGCGGGGGCGCTGACGGCGATCGGAGCGGCCTGCGGCAGGGCGCGGCTCACGCGGACGTTCAGGCTGTCGTCGTCGCCATATTCGCGCTTGACCTGGAGCTCGGTCAGATCGTTCTCGCGGAGCAGTTCCGCCAACGCCTTGATGAAGGCCACGTCGGCTTCGTGGGTGTCTTTGCTCATGCAATCCTCGCCGGTGATTTCGCGGGCCTGTTTTCCGTCATGGCCCCTTGATCTGGCGCTTATAGGACAAGCTTCTTGCCATGAAAAGCGACCCCGTCGGTGAAAAGCCGCGGGTTTGCGCATTTTGAAGACCCTTCGGACACGCCTGCGAGCGCGCCTTGCCCTCTCGGGCCGCGGGGTGGTGGGGGCCGGAGGAACCGGTCCGCTGCGCGGGCCGACTCACCGTGATCCGCCTCAGGCGGCGGACGGGAACACAGGCTCCTGCCGGGAACGTCCCGGGCCGGTATAGGCCTGCGCCGCGCCGTCATCGGAGGCGGGTGTGGAGGCGGGTGCGCTCTCGGGCTCCGGCGCGTCCGGGGCAAGGCTGACCAGTTGTTCGGCCTGTTCCTGAAGCAATGCGGCGATCCTGATCTGCATGATCGAGGGCGGCGCTACGTGCTTCGCCGGGTCGGGCAACCCGGTGAGGCCGCGCCAGAAACTGCTCGGTGGCTCGCCGCCGGGATCAGGATCGGTGCCGGTCTGCGCTTGTTGCGCAATCGGTTGCACCTTCGTCTCGATGGCGGAGCTGGGTGGCGAGGCCGGAAGGCCCAGAGGATGACCGGTGGCCAGAGGTGCCACCGCAGAGGAAACACCTGTCATCTGCATGGATCGTCTCCATCAGGCTAAACGCCCCCACCGACCGAAGATAGCACAGTCACGACGATTTCGAAGCTGTTCCTGTAAACTTATCCCGATTTTCCAGTGTGTTGGTTAATGGCTCCTTGTGGTCGGCCGCGGGTGAACGAGAGAGGCGGCCGCCTGTGCGACCGCCTCGTTCGTTGCGAAAACCAGCGGATTACTTGTTTGCGCGGTTTTCGATGAGGTCGTCGACGACGGAGGGGTCGGCGAGTGTGGAGGTGTCGCCGAGGGCGCCGTAGTCGTTCTCGGCGATCTTGCGCAGGATGCGGCGCATGATCT
>NZ_JAEKJV010000011.1:0-161141 GCF_017309175.1 Salipiger bermudensis
AGCTCCATCAGAGCCATTCTGTCGTCGGTCATCGTCATCTCCGTCTCAGGTTTCAGGTGTCGCAACCCGAACCTTCTCCGAAGATCGACGGTGACCGCCAGCGTCGCATGTGGCGACGCCCGCGGATTCCTACACCACGCTATGGGGCACTATCGCCGGTGCCGGGCAGCGGGCGTGATGCTCGGCATTTTAAGCAGATCCGTTTTGTCGCGGGCGCGGTGGTCAGGTATACAGGGAGTGGCCAGAATGGCCGGATCCACATCGAACCGTGCGCTGCGTGGGAGCAGCCAAGGGGTGAGAGCGGGGCCCGGCCAGCCCGGGCCCCGCGTCGCATGACCCTTATCGGAATGGCCTGCGTCGAACTGCCCGCGCGGTCACCTCGGAACAGCGCCAGCACCAGCCCGATCACCGAACCGCCGAATGCCGTGCAACCGCTGTCGATCAGCGTCGGGCAATCGCGCCGAAGCGCGTGTCTCCGGCGCGATTGCCCTGCTGTCGTGGCAGCGCCAGCGCACGGGCGATCTGCCTAGGGATCGAGACCGGCCATCTCGCAGACCAGCCGCCATTCGGCCTCGGTCACCGGCTGCACCGACAGGCGCGCGCTTTTCACCAGCGCCATCTCCGAGAGCGCCGGCTCCTGCTTGATCTGCTCCAGCGTCACCGGGGTCTTGGCGGCCTGCACCGCCTTGATGTCGACGCACTCCCAGCGGGGATCATCGGTGCTGCTGTCTGGATGGGCGGCAGCGATCACCTCGACGGTGCCGACCACGGCCTTCTCCTTCTGGGAATGGTAAAAGAAGCCCCGGTCGCCCACCGCCATCTGGCGCATGAAGTTGCGGGCCTGATAGTTGCGCACGCCGTCCCATTCCTCGCCCGCATCGCCCTTGGTGACCTGGTCCTGCCAGGACCAGGTCGAGGGCTCGGACTTGAACAGCCAGTAGCTCATCCGATCACCTTCTTCCACGCCACGAGCTCGACGCTCTCGAACAGGCCGGCCTTGGCGTAGGGGTCGTTGGCGGCCCAGTCCTGCGCCGCGCTCATGTCGGTCACGTCGAGGATCACCAGACTGCCCGCCATTTCTCCGGCCTCATCGAGCAGCGGCCCGGCCTGCGCCACCACGCCGGTCGAGTCGATATAGGCGAGATGGGCGTCGCGGTTGTCCTTGCGGGTCTGGAGCGCGCCGGTCTTGTCCTTGGCGATGAGGGCGATCAGCATGTCATTCTTCCTTCAGTGGTCGGTTGAGCAGGTAGGTGATGGCCTCGGAGACGCTGGTGCCGCCGCCGCCGACCTCGTGCACCATGGCGCAGATCGGCAGCTCGATCCCGAGCTTGGCGGCGAGCCGGGTCACCGCCTCGGCGGTCTTCACGCCCTCGACGGTGAGGCTGGGATCGAAGCGCTCGTGCTTCCCGAGCGACAGGCCGAAGCGGTAGTTGCGCGACAGCTCGGAGGTGCAGGTCAGCGCCAGATCGCCAAGTCCGGACAGGCCGGAAAGGGTCTCGGGCTTTGCGCCCAGCCTGGCGGCAAGGCGGGTCATCTCGGCGAAGCCCCGGGTCATCAGAGCGGCGCGGGCGCTGTCGCCCAGCCCTTCGCCGATGCAGGCGCCGCAGGCGATGGCGATGACGTTCTTCAGCGCCCCGCCAAGCTCGGCGCCGCTGGTGTCGGTGGTGCGATAGAGCCGCAATGCGCCGGTGGAGAGCTGCTGTTGCAGCGCGGTCCCGGCGGCTTCGTCGCGGCAGGCCAGCGTCAGCGCGGTGGGCAGGTTGCGGGCGATGTCGTCGGCGAAGCTCGGCCCGGTGAGGATCGCCGGAATCGCCTGCGGCTTGGCATGGGCGATGACGCCGGTGGGGCCGGTGAGCTCTTGCAGGTCGACGCCCTTGCAGCAGGCCACCAGCCGCTGCGCGGCCAGCGGGCTCTCGATCCGGGTCAGCACGGCATGGAGCGACTGCATCGGCACGGCGAGCAGCAGGGTCCCGGCCCGGGCAACGGTCGCGATATCGGTGCTGGCAGAGATCGCCTCGGGCAGTGGGATACCGGGCAGCCGGGGCGCGCGGCGGTCGCTGTTGATCGCCTCGACGGTGGCGGCGTCGCGGGCCCAGATGCAGATCTCGTGGCCCTCGCGGGCGAGGCTGAGGGCGAGGGCGGTGCCGAAGGCGCCGGCGCCGAGGACCGCGATGCTCATGCCTTGGCCCCCTTCTTGCCGGAGCCCAGCAGCGGCGCGGCGGCCCGGTCGAGCGGCCAGCGCGGGCGGGCCGAGAGCGCCATGTCGGAGGTCTCACCCTCGGCCAGAAGCTCGCCCCCGGCATAGGCGATCATCGCCGCATTGTCGGTGCAGAGCCGCAGCGGCGGGGCGGTGAATGCAACGCCGCGCTCGGCGCAAAGCGACTCGAGCGCGCCACGAATGGCCCCGTTGGCGGCGACGCCGCCGGCGATGGCGAAGGCCGGGACCGCGGGGGCCTCTGCCAGGTAGAGCGCCAGCGCCCGGCGGGTCTTTTCCGCCAGCACGTCGCGCACCGCGGCCTGGAACCCGGCGCAGAGATCGTCGCGGTCGGCCTCGTGCAGCCCGCCCTGCGCCTCGACCAGCTTGTCACGCATCCGCAGCAGCGCGGTCTTGAGGCCGGAGAAGCTCAGGTCGCAGCCCTCGCGGTCGAGCAGCGGGCGCGGGAATTTGAAGCGGGTCTCGTCCGCGTCGCGCGCGGCGGTCTCGACCGAGGGGCCGCCAGGCTGCGGCAGCCCGAGCAGGCGGGCGGTCTTGTCGAAGGCCTCGCCCGGCGCGTCGTCGATGGTGCCGCCGAGGCGGGTGAAGTCCTCGGGTCCGCGCACGATCAGGAACTGGCAATGCCCGCCCGAGACCAGAAGCATCAGGTAGGGATAGGCCAGCCCGTCGGTGAGCCGCGGCGTCAGCGCGTGGCCGGCAAGGTGATTGACCCCCACCAGCGGCTTGCCGAGCCCGGTCGCCAGCCCCTTGGCCAGCATCACGCCAGAAAGAACGCCGCCGATCAGACCCGGCCCGGCGGTCACCGCGATGGCGTCGATTTCGGAGAGCGGCAGGTCTGCCTCGGCCAGCGCCTGCTCGACGGCAAGGTCGAGCTTCTCGGCATGGGCGCGGGCGGCGATCTCGGGCACCACGCCGCCGAAGGCCGCGTGCAGCTCGGTCTGGCCCATCACCACGGAGGACATGATCTCGCGCCCGCGCAGCACGGCGGCGGCGGTGTCATCGCAACTGCTTTCCAGTCCTAGGATGATCGGCTCGGGCATCGGCGGGTCCGTTGCATTGTCGTCCCCTTGCAGCTACCACCTGCTCATCCGCCCCACAATGCCGGAGCGCCTATGCCCCCGCCCGAGCCCATCCTGCTGCTGACCCGCCCGAAGGCGGCCTCGCGGCAGTTCCTGACGGCGCTCGAAGACGCGGGGCTGAGCGGGTTCCGGACCATCGTCAGCCCGCTGATCGGCATTGAGGTGACCGGGCCGCTGCCGGATCTCGAGGGCGTTGGCGGGGCGATCTTCACCTCGGCCAACGGGGTTCGGGCCTATGAAAAACTTGGCGGCCCGGTGCTGCCGCTCTGCTTCACGGTGGGCGATGCCACCGCCGAAGCCGCACGCAAGGCGGGATTCGCACCGAAGAGCGCCGGTGGTGATGCCGCCGCTTTGGTCGGATTGATCATCAAGGAGGCACCGGGGGTGCCGCTGGTGCATTTCCGCGGAACACATGCCCGGGGGGCCGTGGCCGAGCGTCTGCGTGGGGCGGGGCTCAGCGCCCGCGAGGCGGTGATCTACGACCAGCCTGCACAGGAATTGAACGCCGGGGCAAAAGCGGCGCTTCAGGGCGATGCCCCTGTGATCGTTCCGCTTTTCTCTCCGCGAAGCGCGGCCCAATTTGCCGGTGGCGCCCGCGGCGGCGCGCCGCTTATCGTCGCAGCGATGAGCAGAGATGTGGCCGCGGCGCTGGAGGCGCTATATGTGACTCGACTGGAGATTCTGGCACAGCCCGACGCCATAGGCATGCGGCGGGCGGTGATTGGTTTGTTGACGGACTTCGGGGCGCTTGTGAAACCTCGCGGGTCTGTGAAAGGTTAGACAGGCGCGAGTACCGTGCCGAAGCAAGATTTTTGAAAGGGTGGAGCGTGGCCGACGAAAAAAAGCCAGTGGATGGCGCCGAGGAACAGGCAGACGAGGCGAAGACGCCCGAGACGGAACTGACCCCGGAGACAACCTCGGACGCGGTCGTGACCGAAGAGGACGACGCCGAGATCACCTCGAGTGAGGCCGGCGACGATACGCCGACCGGCGAGATCGAGGATCGCGAGGCCGGCGAAACCGTCGCGGCTTCCGGCGATGACAGCCTCACGGATGACGACAGCCTGAGCGAAGCGGGCGATGACAGCCTCGTGGATGACGACAGCCTGAGCGCAGCGGGGGACGACAGCCTCGCGGATGACGACACGCTGGCTTCCGGCGAGGACAGCGTCGGGGACGATACGCTCGAAGGCGATGACCAGATCCATTCGGCCGGCGAGGCCGAGATGCTCGCGGCGGAGGAGCAGAGCTCGGATAGCGATGCCCGCGAGTCGGACCCGGCCTCGGTACATGAACGGCTTGCCAGTTCCCGCGCGGCGTCAAGGGCCTCCGCGGCACCGGCCCCAGAGCTTGCGACCCACGAGACCGTGGTCGAGCGCAAGGGCGGGTTCATGCCGATGCTGCTGGGTGGGGTGATCGCCGCGGCGCTGGGCTACGGCGCCTCGTCCTACCAGTCCGGCACCTGGCCCTTCGAGACCGCTGCCGAACCCGACAGCTTCCGCGAAGACACCACCACCGCACTGGGCGAGCAGGCCGCACGCATCGACGCGCTGGCCGCCGAAGTGCAAACCGCGACGGACGCCGCCAACGGCATCGACCTTTCGGGGCTCGAAAGCGCGGTCGAGGCGCTTCGCGCCGATCTCGACGCCGCGTCCGGCTCCTACGACGCGCTTGCCGGCCGCATCGACGCGATCGAACGGCGCCCGGTGGAAGAGTCGGTCTCGCCCGAGGCCATGGCCGCCTACGAGAACGAGCTGAACCTGCTGCGCGACGCCATCGCCCAGCAGCGGCTCGAGGTCGAGGAAATGACCCAGCAGGCGCTCGAGGCGGAATCGAACGCCGAGGAGCAGGCGGCGCTGTCCAAGGCCCGCGCCGCGCTCTCCGAGGTCTATGCCGCGCTGAGCGCCGGCGAGCCCTATGCCGAACAGGTCAACACCATCGAGGCCAACGGCGTTTCGGTGTCCTCCGAGCTGTCCGGACCGGCGGGCGACGGCGTTCCGACGCTGGCCGCGCTCACCGAGGATTACCCGCCGGCGGCGCGTGAGGCGCTGTCCGAGGCGCGACGCCTCGAGAGCGACGCCGAGACCGGCACCCAGCGCTTTGCCACCTTCCTCGCCGATCAGATCGGCGCACGGTCGGTGACGCCGCGCTCGGGCGATGCGCCGGATGCGATCCTGTCGCGGGCCGAGGCCGCACTGCGGGACGGCGATCTGCAACAGGCTCTGACCGAGCTCGAGGCCCTGCCGGACGAGGCCAAGGCACCGCTGTCGGACTGGATGGCTCGGGCACAGACCCGGGTCGCGGCGGTGTCTGCCGCCGACGGTCTGGCTCAGGAACTGAACAAGGAATAAGGGTCGCACAATGCTCTGGTCACTTCTGAAGATCATTCTCTTCGTCGCCGTCGTGGCGGCCCTGACCCTTGGCGCCGGCTACGTGATGGAAAGCCAGGGCGGCATCCAGATCACCGCCGGCGGCTACGAGTTCAACCTCGGGCCGCTGCAGTCGGTGATTGCCGTCATCGTGCTGGTCATCGCGCTTTACGTGGTGTTCAAGCTGGTCTCGCTGCTCATCGCGGTGCTCAAGTTCATCAACGGCGACGACACGGCGCTGTCGCGCTATTTCGACCGCAACCGCGAGCGCAAGGGCTACCAGGCGCTGTCGGAAGGCATGCTGGCGCTGAGCTCCGGCGAGGGCAAGCTGGCGATGGCCAAGGCCCAGAAGGCCGACCGCTACCTGCACCGTCCCGGCCTCACCAACCTGCTGACCGCGCAGGCCGCCGAGATGACCGGCGACACGCGCAAGGCGGAAGAGGTCTACAAGAAGCTCATCACCAACGACGAGACCCGCTTTGTCGGCATCCGCGGGATGATGAAGCTGAAGCTTGCCAAGGGCGACACGGAGACGGCGCTCAAGCTGGCCGAGCGTGCCTTTGCGTTGAAGCCCAAGCACCCCGAGATCCAGGACACCCTTCTGCAGCTTCAGGCCCAGAAGCACGACTGGCGCGGGGCGCGCCAGACGCTGTCGGCCAAGCTCAAGCACGGCTCGCTGCCGCGTGACGTCTACCGTCGCCGCGACGCGGTTCTGGCGCTGTCCGAGGCCAAGGACATCTTCGCCGAGGACAAGCCGATCGAGGCCCGCGAGGCGGCCATCGCCTCGGCCAAGGGCTCGCCGGACCTGATCCCCGGGGCCTGCATGGCGGCCCGCGCCTACATCGCGCGCGGGGAGCAGAAGAAGGCCGTGCGCATCCTCAAGAAGACGTGGAGCGTGCAGCCGCATCCGGACCTCGCCGCCGCCTTCGCGGAGATCGCGCCCGACGAGACCCCGGCGGAGCGCATGAAGCGCTTCCGCACGATCACCTCGATCCGCCCGGATCACCGCGAGACGCGCCTGCTGCGTGCCGAACTGGCGCTTGCGGCCGAGGATTTCCCTGAAGCGCGCCGCGCCATGGGCGATCTCGTCGACAAGGAGCCCGATGCCCGCACGCTGACCGTGATGGCGGCCATCGCGCGCGGCGAGGGCGCCCCCGAGACTGAGGTGCGTGGCTGGCTCGCCAAGGCTCTGGTGGCGCCGCGCGGCCCGCAATGGGTCTGCGACAGCTGCCACCATATCCACGGCGAGTGGGTGCCTGTCTGCGAGAACTGCGGTGGCTTCGACACGCTGAGCTGGACCACGCCGCCGCAATCCGACGCGGCCCCGGCGGGCGCCGAGATGCTGCCGATGATCGTCGGTGCGCTCGAGGACACGTCCAAGGACGAGAGCGCCGAGGCTGAGGCCGAAGACGCCCCCGAGATCCTCACGCCCAATCCTCCGACCGAGGAGGGCAAGACCGCCGCCGAGGAGACGGTCGAGGATGCCGAGGAAGTCTCTGACGAGCCTGAAAAGGAAGGCGCAAAATAGCCCTTCCCCCCGGGCGGCCCCGGTGCTAAGAGGCCGCCCACCAGTGCCGGTGTAGCTCAGCTGGTAGAGCACGTCATTCGTAATGATGGGGTCGTAGGTTCGAGTCCTATCACCGGCACCAGGTCCCCTTCAGACCCCACCTGTTCCGCAGGCGATCAAGCGCAGCCGATTGGCGCAGAGCGATTCGCCACACCCGGCGAAGCGCGACGTTTTGCGTCTCGGGTGATTCGAGAGATCGCGGAATTTTGCAACCTTGGGGTGTGCTGGAATCTCCGAAGTCATTGATTCTCGGGGATTGCGACCGGATGCCGCGGTGTAGCGGAGAATCTTCTGGACTTTGCGCCCTTCGTGATGTGTCGTGCGTCCCACGGAGATATCGGAGGTCGGCCCGCCGGGAGGAGGAGGCGGACCGACCGACAGACGGATGGCGCTGAAAGGGAGAAGGGCCATCCAGTCGTGTACCGGTCGCCCCTGGGGAGGATTTGGGGCGACCGGGCGTCTTCTACCGAAGTAAGCACCCTGCCGTGGATCGCAACCGTGACGTCGTCGTTAACCCGCGACATGCGACCAATTGGCATATCCGCTGCACATCTTTTCATCGGTGTTCACGGCAAACGAGCCTCGCACGAGCAGCGCGGGAAATCATCCGACAGGCGTGTAAACCTCTTGGAAACACGTCTCGGGGTATCGAAGCCTTGGTTGCGCTACCGTTTCATGCTAATACGAAGGCCCGTCACTGCTCGGACGGGTTGCCACACAGGAAGGCCCATTCACTGGACAGCCCGTCTGCCCACGTCTTCCTGCATGTTCAGCAGTCCTTAGGGAGAGGATCACATGACATTTTTCAATCGCGAACAGGCCAACGCCGTAGAAACCCTGCTCAAGCGCGGCATGTCTGATTTCGATATCGCGCGCAGCGTCTGTGCCGACAACGAAGACCCGGAACTGCTGCTCGAGGCGGTCTCGGCCCAGCGCGAGCGCCGGGAGCGCGCCGACGCGCTCTGATCTGCTCAACCGGAAAAACGACCCTGGGCGGCGATGGCTCGCCCTCGGTCCTGTCTGAGCCCGAGGCCAGACACCACTCCCGCAACATCAGGATCTCGACGCGCTGAAGAGCGGTCAGGTGCCTTTGGGCATGTATCGAAGAATTCGTGGGGGAGGAGCGCGGCGACCCTCAGGGAGGAGGAGAGAGGGCCGCCGCTGATTTCCGGGGTTCAGGGAGGAGGAGAGAACCCCAGGAAACTTTTGAACACCTTGTCGGCGTTGTTGGTATACAAATAAGCGACGCTGCATTGCAGAACAATATCTCTTTCTGCAAGGCAGCATTGAGATTTTTGCATGGCCTTCGGGCCACGGGGATCCTACGCGCGATGCCCTCCTGCAAGCCAGCGGCGGGGGCCGCAGAAGACCCCCGCCAAGCCCGGCTCAAGCAGAAAGACGGACCGGTCGTACAGACCGACACTCGTGACAGCGACAAAACTCATACCGTCAACACTGGTACTCGACGGCCAACAGGGCCGTGACCACTTACCCACTCGCTACGCGAACAGACACAAACACCTCACCCAGATCGGACTTTGCCCCAAACACACGGGGCGCCCCTTCCTGACCGGGCCACTCTTCACCGCACTCCCCGATACACTCGTGACCGCACGGAAAAGGTCACTGGTTACCGCACATCCCGAAAAACACTTACCAAACCTCTTATGCGGGCCCCGAACATCTTGGGGCGCCGCGCATTTCCTTGCGACGAGCTCAGCCCGCTTCGCGCAGACCTGTGACGGACGGACCCAACCGCTCGGAGACAAGGTTGTTCCAAGCCGCAGCGAATTCCGCCGCGGCACCTGAGGCGCGGCTCTGGTCGGCGGCATTCGCGCCAGAGCGCAGGGCGAGCGAGAGCGCGTTGCTCCAGCTCGCGATGCCGTGGCCGCGCACGAAGCGGGCCTCTGGTCCGGCGCTGTCGCGCAGCCCGTCGACATCGGCGACCACCAGCCTGCGGCCTGCGGCCCGGGCCTCGAGCGCCACCAGCCCGTAAGCCTCCCAGCGCGAGGGCATGGCCACAAGATCGACGGCGCGCATCGCCGCCTCGGGCGAGATCGCGTGACCGTGGAACGTGATGCGCTCGTCCCCTTTGGCGAGGGCACGCAAGCTCTCTTCCTCGGCACCGGTGCCAAAGATCTCGAGCCGCAGCGATGCGTCGCGGATCTCGGTCACGGCGCGGATCAGCACGTCGAAGCCCTTCTGCCGGTCAAGCCGCCCGATGGCACCGATGGTGCGCCCGCCGGGGCGCGGCGCGGGCAGGGCGCGGAAGCTGCGCAGATCGACCGCAGAGGGGATGACCCGCAGCGCCTGGGGCTGCACCAGCCGGCGCGCGGTGAGCCAGTCGCCCTGTGCGTGGCTGACCGCCACCACGGTGTCGAACAGTGCGTAGGCGTTGCGCAGAAGGGTGAAGAAGCGCAGCTTCGAGGGCACGTTGAGCGCGGTGAAAGCCTCGGTGTAGCTGTGCTCGACATGCACCAGCGGCAGGTGGGCATGGCGGGCGCGCAGCGACACCAGCGCCGGCAGCCGCCGCCAGCTGATCGAAAGATGCGAGACGATCATGTCGGCCTGCACCGCGGGGATGCCCTTGTTGCGCGGCACGGCCCGGATCTCATGATGCGCGGCCTGCGCCATCAGCGGCGAGCCATAGATGTGATCCAGCACCCGCATGACGCCGCCGGGGGTGGTGTCGTCGACCAGGTGAACGATGTGGGGAAGCTTGGACATCACGAAACTCTCCTTTGGCAAACGAAGGATCACGACCGGCCGGCGGTCAGGACATTGCGGGCGAACCGCATCGGGGCGTCGCCGTAGCGGGCGCAGAGCCGGGCGGCGGCGAGGGTGGTCAGGCTGCGCAGCGGCTCTTCGTAGAGCGGCGCGCGGGATTCGGCGAAGGCGCGAGTGACCAGGTCGCAGGCGGCCTCGCCGTCGTTGCTGCTGACCGCGCGGCGGGCGAGGTAGCGCAGCTGGTAGGCGCGGGCCGCCGCCTCGTGGCGCGCGAAGAAGGCCGGGTCGGAGGGGCGCAGCTTCGTCACCATGCGCTCCCACGCGGCGAGCTGCGCATCGGTGCGGGCCGAGAGGCCGGTGGCGTTGATGCGGTACTCGGTGAGCAGGCCGGGCACCCCCTCCATGCTCCAGTCGGTGGTCAGCGCGAAGCGCAGCCAGCACTCGATATCCTCGGACTGGCGGAAGGTCTCGTCGAAGACCCAGTCGCGCTTGGTCTCGCTGGCGGGGCGCCACGAGATCGCCTCGAGCGCCTCGCGGCGGAACACCGGCACCGAGCCGTTGCCCACCGGGTTGCGCTTGAACACATGCGCGGTGCTCACATTGCTCAGCCGCGGGCGCATGGCGTGGCCGGTGCGGCGGCCGTTTTCGTCGATGAAGGCCGAGCCGGCATAGCTCAGGCCGACATGCGGCGAGGTGGCAAGGTGCAGCACGTGGGCGTCGAGCTTGTCGGGCATCCAGCGGTCGTCGGAGTCGCAGAACCCGATCAGCGCGCCGCGGGCATGGGCGATGCCGGTGTTGCGCGCGCCGGCCAGGCCACGGTTGTTCTGCTGCACGATGCGCACCCGGCGGTCGCCCTTGGCATGGGCCTCTGCGACCGCGGCGGTGCCATCGGTGGAGCCGTCATCGACGACGATGATCTCGAAATCGCCGAAGCTCTGGGCCGAGAGCGCGTTCAGCGTCTCGGGCAGGGTGGCTGCGGCATTGAACGCGGGGACGACGATGGAAGCATAAGACATCGGGCGGCTCCTTATTTCGAGAACAGGGTGTGGCGCAGCGGCGCGGGAAGCGCCGGGGCGAGCATCGCGGCAAGCGCGGTGGCGGCCCCGCGATGCAGCGGGAACAGGAAGGCACGCGCGTCGCGGCGCAGGCCCGAGAGCGCGAGGCGCAGGGCGAGGCGCGGCTCGCAGCCGACCCGCAGCGCGCGGCGGGCGAGGTAGCGCAGGTGGATGGCCTCGGCGCGGTCATCCGGGCTGAAACCGAAGCGGCGCGCGGTCTCCATCGCCTGCTCGCGGCCCCGGAGCATGGCGGCAAGGTCCGAGGACAGGCCTCCGCTGCTGGTGCGGTAGCGGATGTGATCCTCGTGCAGGCCGCAGAGCTCGTGGCTGCTGCCGACGAGACGGATCAGCCACTCGAGATCCTCGTTGTGCACCATGTCGGCGCGGAAGCCGCCGAGCTTGCGGAAGACGTCGGTGCGGACGGTGAGGTTCGACATGGTGCAGACCGGGTTCTCGCCCATCAGCATCGGCACGGTGACGCGGCCCTCGGGCACGGTCGAGCGGGCTCCGACCTGCGCCGGGTCGCTCTCGAAAAAACCGATGCGGCCGAACACGGCGTCGGCTTCGCCCATCAGCAGCGAGGTCACGACCGAGGACAGCTTGCCCGGCAGCCAGATGTCGTCGGCATCGCAGAAGGCGATGAACGCGCCACGAGCGAGGTCGATGGCGCCGTGATTGCGCGCATCGCTCGGGCCCTTGCCCGGGTTGCGGACCACGGTGAGGCGGGGCTCGTCTTCGGCCAGCGCCTGTGCCACGGCAAAGGTGTCGTCCTGCGAGCCGTCCTCGACGATGATCGCCTGCCAGTCGACCCAGGTCTGACGGGTCAGGCTCTGAACCGTGGCGGGCAGGGTCTTGGCTGCGTTGTAGGCCGGGATGACGATAGTGATCAGGGACATGGGCTTACACTTTCACGAAAGACTTCACGAGGACCGGTCCGAAGGCGAACCGAAGCGCCGGCAGGGAGACGATCATCATCGTCAGGCTGGCGGTGACGAGGTAGCCCCACGCGATGGTCTCGAGGCCGTGGGGGGCGGTGAGGGCGATGTTGGCCATCAGCGCGGCGGTGAGGAGGACGGTGGCGAGCAGTTCCTGCTGGGGCCGGCCTTCGGCGCGCATCCAGCCGGCGGCGGCGGTCCAGAGCATGGTCGGGATCGCGGCGAGGCAGAGAACCGAAACCACCCCGCTGAGATCAGCCCAGTCGGAGCCAAGGAGCAGCGGCACGTACCACGGTGCGAGCAGCGCCTGCAGCACCACCGCCGGGCCTACGAGGCCGAGCGACACGCCAAGCCCTTGGCGCAGCGCGGCAGAGCGGTCGCTGCTGCCGCACAGGTGCGGGAAAAGCACTGCGGCGAAGGCGGTCGAGAACGAGGTGGCGAGGCTGAGGCCGGCGTTGAAGGCCATGAAATACATGCCGAGCGCGGCCGGGCCGAGCAGGGCGCCGACGATCAGCTTGTCGGCCTGCATCCGCGCCGCCTTTACGATCTCGACCCCGAGCACCGCCCAGCCGAAGGACAGGAAGGGCCGGATCGGCGCCTTGCCGGCGGCTTTGTCGGCTTTCCACGGGTGCAGGGCGCGCATCGAGACGAGCCAGAACGGCGCGGTCAGCAGCCGCGGCAGCACCAGCGCCAGCGCGCTCGGCCAGACCAGCGCCAGCAGCACCGAGAGCAGGTTCGCCATCACCGCCTGGCCGCCGGCAATTGCGGCGGTCTGCTTGAGTTTGCCGGCGCGCAGCGCGAGGCCGGTCTGCACCAGCCCGCCGGGCATGAAGGGATATTCGCCGGCAAGCACGAGAATCATCAGCGCCAGCGGCACGTTGCCGGTGAGCGCCCAGACGCCGGCGGCGATGGCGCTCTGCACGGAGAAGAGGCCGAGGCACCATGCCCAGTTCAGGCCGTGGGCGCGGTTGCAGGTCGCGGCAAGCTCGGTGTCGGACGCGGCGATGATGCGTTGCCCGACACCGTTCTCCGTGAGTGATTTCAGCAGGTCCCCGGTGGCCAGCGCCGCTGCCGCGACGCCGATCTCGGTGGCGTCGAGGGTGCGGGCAACCGCAATGACGACCCCCAGCCGCGACAGCTTGGTGGCGACTTCGGAGGCGCCATAAGCGAGCAGGTGGCTCATCAGTGGGGTTGCGGTGCGGGACACGGTCAGGTTCTCCTTGATGTTGGAGTAACCATAAATTGCAGGCCCGGTGCTGTCCTGCGCTCGGCGGGAGAGCCAAGCAACTCATGAGAGAGTAATCCTACCCTTGAGGATAGGTAGGCACTGCACATGAGCGAATTTTCTGTCATGCTGGCGACAGATAAGAAGAAAAAGCAGATCACGTGAGGGTTGCATGTCGAGCGCAAGCCGCAAAACCTTAGGCCTTTTTCTGGGCGTCGGCCTCGTCGCCGGCTGCGGCCCTGCGCCGTCGCCGAAGAACCTCGGGCCAATCGACGATGGCGGCGGCTACCAGGCGCAGTATCGCGACCCGCCGCTGAGTTTCGCCGAGACCCCGATACTGCAGTCCGAGCGGCTGAACGCCGCGCGCTGCAAGCCGCTGGCGGGTGGTGTCGCGAGCGGCGATGGCAAGACCGGCGGGCTGGCGCATCACGCGCTGCGCGGCGAGCGGCTGTCGCGCAACGATCTGGTCGACATCCGGGTCGCCGATGACGAGACGTTCGTCGGCAATTACGTGGTGTCGCGCGATGGCACGTTGAAGCTGCCCTTCCTGCCGCCGGTCCGCGCTGAGGGGCGCACCACCGCCCAGATCGAGGCCGACCTGATCAACGCGCTGCTCAATGACGAGTTCTATGACGAGGCGCCGCGCGTCTCGGTCCGTGTGGCGGATTTCGCCGGTGTGTCGGTGGCGGTCTCGGGGGCGGTGTTCGAGCCCCACGCGGCCGAGATCGGCCGGGTCTCGGGCGATGATCTCGACATCGCGCGACAGACCGCGCTGGGCGCCTCGACCGAAGGACGCAACCTCTCGGCCGCGATCCGCGCCGCGGGCGGCATCCGTCCGGATGCGGATATCTCGGCCGTCGAGCTTTATCGTGGCGGACAGCGCTACGTTCTGGACATGCGCGGTGTGTTCGAAGGGCGCAACGCGGTGGACGTGATGCTGATCACCGGCGACGAAGTGATCGTGCCGTCGCGCCAGTGCTTCCAGGAAGACCTGATGCGCCCGAGCCCGATCTCGCCGCCGGGTGTGTCGATGTTCCTGTCGAACCTTACGGTGCCCGCCACCGGCAACGCGCCCTCTGCCATCGGCCGCGAGGTGCGTCAGGTGCCCTACGGGACGCGCATGATGCAGGCGGTGATCGACACAAACTGCGTCGGCGGCACCCGCACCACCAGCGCGCATCGCTCGGCGATCCTTGTCACCCGCGACCCGACCACGCAGGTCTCGACGGTGATCGAGCGCAGCATCGAGAACCAGCTGCGTCGCCCGGACCGCGACGATTACGACCCCTACTTGCTGCCCGGCGACGGCATCGCCTGTTACGACAGCAGCGTCACCAACCTGACGCAGGCACTGCTGGCGGTGGGTGTCGCCAAGGCGGTGCTGCCCTGACGCCGTAAGGGCCTAGCCGACGAGGCTGGGCTCCGGGGCCGCCTTCCACGCCGCCTGCGCCTCGCTGATCGCGACCACGAGATCCTCGCGGTCCCCGGCCTCGGCGGCCTGTTCGACCAGCAGCAGCGCCTCGCGCACGCCGGGTTGCCCGAAGGCGGCGGCGCTGCCGGCGATCTGGTGGGCGCGGTCGGCGATGGCATGGGTGTCCTCGGGCAGGCCAGCCAGCCATTCGAAGAGCGAGCTGGTCTCGGACATGTAGCGGTTGCGCAGCTTTTCCATCGGGCTCTCCTTCTGTTCCACCAAGAGGGGCGTTGCGCCGTCCAGCTTCACCCGGCGGTCCCGACCGGCGCAGAAGCGAACGATGATCTGGGCGAGTTCGGTGCGTTGCAGCGGCTTGCCAAGGAAATCCGACATGCCCGCGGCGGCAAAGCGGTCCTTGGCCTCGGGCAGGACGTTGGCCGAGAAGGCCACGATCGGGGCGTTCCAGTTCGGCCCGTCGCCCTCGCGGATCATCTTGGTCGCGGTGAGGCCGTCCATTACCGGCATCCGGATGTCCATGAGGATCAGGTCGAACGGGCGCTTGGCCGTGATGTCCACCGCCTCCTGGCCGTTGCGGGCTTCGGTGACGTGGTGGCCCATGCCGACCAGCACCTCGTAGGCCAGCTGCATGTTGATGTCGTTGTCCTCGACCAGCAGGATCTCGAGATCGCTGGGCGCCTCGCTCTCGGGGCCGGCGCCGCTGTCTTCGACGGGGCGCTCGACCGGCAGGACCGGGATGCGCAGCCAGAAGGTGCTGCCCTCGCCAAGGGTGCTCTCGACGCCGATCACGCCATCCATGGCCTGCACGAAGCGGCGCACGATGCCGAGGCCAAGCCCGGTGCCGCCGACGCTGTCGCTGACCTGGTGCGAGACGGTCTGGAAATCCTCGAAAATCCGCGCCAGATCGCCTTCGGCGATGCCGCTGCCGGTGTCGCTGACCCGGATCTCGATCTTGGCAGGCTCGCCCTCCTCGATCACCTCGGCCTCGATGCTGATGCGGCCTTCGCGGGTGAACTTGATGGCGTTGCCCACGAGGTTGAGCAGGATCTGCTGCAGGCGCGAGCTGTCGACCTCGACCCACTCCTCGGGTGTGCCGACCCAGCCCCATTGCAGGGCGTTGCCGTGGGCATGGGCGGCGCTGGTTTGCGAATCCACGATGTCCTGGAACAGGTGACCCAGGTGGGTGACATCCTCCTGCGCCTTGTCGGCCCCGGATTCGAAGCGCGCCACGTCGAGCACCGCATCCACGTGCCGCATCAGGAGCTCGCCCGAGATCTTCATGTTGCGCATGTACCGCGACTGGTCACTGCTGAGCTTGGTGTCTTCCATCAGCGACAGGTTGCCGAGGATGCCGTTCAGCGGCGTGCGGATCTCGTGCGTCATCATGGCGAGGAACTCGGCCTTGGCCTGCTCTCCGGCCAGCGCCTTGTCGCGGGCCTGCACCAGTTCGTTCTCGGCCGCCAAGCGGTGCGAGATGTCGCGCAGGAAGGCCACCATGAGCTGCTCGTCACCGGCATGGGCGGTCTCGATCGCAAGTTCGACCGGGAAGGTCTCGCCGTTGGAGCGCATTGCCTCGAGCTTGACCCGGCCCTGGCCGATCACCCGATGCTCGCCATCGGCGGCAAAGCGGGCCATGCCGGCCTCATGCGCGTCGCGCAGGTGCTCGGGGACGATGATATCGCCGACCCGCTTGCCACGCACATCCTTCAGGCGGCAGTCGAAGATCCGCTCCGCCGCCGGGTTGAAGTTCTGGATCCGGCCCGTTGTGTCGGTCACCACCACTGCGTCGAGCGAGGTGTTGAGGATGGTGTTCAGGCGGGCATAGGCGATGGCCAGTTCCTTGCCGCGCTTCTCGGTCTGCTGGGCGGTGCGGCGCGCGTGCATCAGCAGCGCCGCCAGGGCGAGCAGCAGTAGGCCCGTGAGCACCGCAAGCCGCAGCAGCGTCACCGCGACCGAGGTGCGCAGCTCGTCGGATTCGAGGGCGAAGTGTTGCAGGCCGGTGGTGGCGATCTTGCGCACGAGGACGCGCATCTCGTCGGCCTGCGCGGCCAGGTCATCGAGATTGGCGCGCAGCTCGTCCCGCGGGCCGTCGATCAGCGGGATCATCGCGTTGAGCCGGTCGCGCACCTCGGTCAGGGGGGCATCGAAGGCCGGGTCTTCGCGCAGCGAGGAGTAGAGCGAGCCGTTGGCCAGGGTCGAGGTGCGGCTGTAGAACACGTCGAACTCGACGATGACACTGCTCAGGGGCGTCTCGGGTGCGGTGCGGGCCCAGTTCACGGCGTTGCGGAACTCGAGGAATTCGACTTCGGCCTGCGACAGCGTCCAGTGAACATTGTCGGAGCTGGCCGAGCTGAGGAACTTCAGCTCCTTGACGACCTCTCTCACGAGCACGGCGATGGCCAGCAAGCACAAAAGGGCGAGGACCGATAATACGGCTCGCCCGGTGCGCCGGAAACCGGTTGCTAGCGTCATTCAGCCTCCAAGGGTATGGGTTGAGTGGCCCCCTACCTTATCGCCACACGGTCGAGTTGCCAGATGCTCCGTGAGTAGATCACTTCGGTCCGGTACTCGGCATTCGACGAGTACGGGTAAATCAGCCACAGCGGACCCTTGTCGCGGCGCGACATCAGCTTGCCATCCATTTCATAGGCCACGATCGGACCTTCTTCGACGGCATCGCTGACCGGGATCACGACGGTGTAGTCGTTGATCGCTGTGGCATCGATCTCGGACCCGGTGGCGCCGACATGATCGAGCAGGGTCTTCAGTTCCACACCGGTGAAGGTAATGGTGCCAGGGGTCCAGATCGTCTCGGTGGTGACGTCGGTGGCGCCGAGGGCGCGCAGCATGTCGAGGTCGAACGCCGCGGTGCCGTCGCCATTGGTGTTCTCGATGTCGCCGCTGATCGTCAGAAGAACGGGGCCGGTCGGTTCTTCGAGTTCACCCGCGGCGACAGAGGTGGCACCGAGGAGAAGCAGCAGAAGAGCTGCGACCCGGGTAAAACGTTCCGTAAGAGTGTACATGGCACCAACCTTGATTCAGACGTTCTGTGAATCCTGCCATCGGACAGGGCTTTTTTCATGCGGGGATCAGGACAGTGACCCTATCCGAAAGGATAGGTCTGACGCCTTTTTCCCAGATATTAGCGGAACTTCGCTCAATACGCGCCGCGTCCCGAGAATACGGCCTGTGCGGTCAAACCCAGCAGAATCAGGTCGAGCAGGAGGCTACGCGAGCGCACATAGGCGATGTCCATGTCCACCATCTTGTCGAAGCCGATATCGGCGCGGCCCGAGACCTGCCAGAGGCCGGTGATGCCGGGGCGTGCATCGAGCCGCTCGAGCGCGTGGGCGGGGTAGGCGGCGACCTCGGTGGGCAGGGCCGGGCGTGGACCGACCAGAGACATGTGGCCGAAGAGCACGTTGAAGACCTGCGGCAGCTCGTCGATCGAGTAGCGACGCAGAAGGCGGCCGACGCGGGTCACGCGGGGATCGCTGCGCGACTTGAAGCAGATGCCCTCGCGGTCCGAGCTGGCGCGCAGCTCGGCCAGACGCTCGGCGGCGTCGGTGTGCATGGTGCGGAACTTGAAGATGGTGAAGGGTTTGCCGTTGCGACCGACGCGGGTCTGGCGGAACAGCACCGGCCCGCGGCTGTCGGCCCGGATCAGTGCAGCCACCAGAAGCAGCAGCGGCGCCATGATCAAGGTGAGGACGAGGCTGCCCGCGAAATCCAGCAGCCGCTTGCCGATGGCCTCGGGGCCGGCAAGGCGCAGCGCGTGCCGCGCGGCCCGCGCCATGAAGGTCGCGTTGCCGACGAGGTAGCGCCCGGCCATGCGGCGCGGCTCCATCGCCAGCCGCCAGGCCCATTCCAGGCGCGCCTTGCGCACCGGCGCGGGCGCGCGCTGCACGGTCCCGGCGAGGAAGTCGAACAGTGCCCCGACGCCAAGCACCAGCCCGGGTGCGAGGTCTGGCAGGTGGTTGTCGATCCACAGCTCCTGCTGTGGCACGCCCATGGCAACGAGCAAGATGTCGGCTCCCGAGGCGTTGATCTCGCGGATCGCCTCGGCGCTGTTGGCGGCGCCGCCAAAGCCGTCGCGGGTGCCGGCGATGCGCAGGCCGGGGATCGTGGTGGCGAGCTTGCGGGCGGCGGCCTCGGCGGTGCCGGGCTTGGCGCCGAACAGGAAGACCGAGAGGCCGCGCCGGGCCGCGGCGCGCAGCAGCGCCGGGGTGAAGTCGGTGCCGTTGAGGTTCTCGGTCAGCTCCGTGCCGGTCATGCGGGCGGCGAGCTCGATGCCGATGCCATCGGGCAGCACGGCGCCGGCGCGGGCCAGCGCCGCGGCATAGTGCGGATCACGGGCGCGGATGTTGGCGCAATGCGCGTTGAGGAAGAAGACCGTGCGCGCCGCGCCGCCCAGCAGGGCTTCGACGCAGCCATCGGTGGTGGCGTCGACCACCGGCAGGCCAAGCACGCGCTTGGTGTTCAAGGCGGGGGTGGCGGCAAGTGAACGGGCGAATGCGGCGGGGGGCATCATCTTCATGGTGGGGGTCTCCTCCTGGCTGAGTGGCCCCTCCTGGATCGCCTGAAGACAGCGTTAACCTCAATTTCCCAGCCGGTGAGTCCGGTGGCGCGGACGGTGCGCATCCTCGCCGGACGCAGCGTCACGGGCGCGTTCATCCCCGCCTCCTATCCAGCGGGATAGACGCTCTATGCGGGCGTTTGCGAGAGCGGCCTATACCTGTGGGTAGGAGGCCTATTCGGCTTTGCCGTGAGCGTTCGCAGAATTGCCTTAACGGGGTGCGGGCACTCGTGTAGCGTGTAGATCCGAAAGCAAGATCTTACGGTGCCCCGATATGCGCGTTCTCATCGCCGACGACCATGACCTGCTGCGCGACACGCTGATCGCCTTTCTTGATGACGAAGATGGAATCGAGACCGGCAGCGCATCGAGCTTCGACGAGGCGCTTCAGCGCATGAAGGACGATGTGGCGTATGATCTGGTCCTGCTCGACTACAAGATGCCGGGGATGAACGGGCTTCAGGGCCTGAAGCAGGCGCTGGCGATCGGCGGCGCCCGCCACGTGGCGCTGATCTCGGGCGAGGCCAGCCGCGAGATCGCGGAAGAGGCGCTCGAGCTCGGGGCGGCGGGCTTCGTCCCCAAGACTCTGCCGGCCAAATCCCTTGTGAATGCAGTGCGATTCATGGCCATGGGCGAGCAATACGCCCCCATTGCCTTCATGACCGCCGCCGAGGAGGTCGAGGAGCACCCGCTGGCCAAGTCCCTCACCAAGCGCGAGCTGGAAGTGCTTAAGGGGCTGACCGAGGGCAAGTCCAACAAGGAGATCGCCCGCGATCTCGAGATCACCGAGCCGACGATCAAGCTTCACGTGAAGACGCTCTATCGCAAGCTCGACGTGAACAACCGCACCCAGGCGGCCATCGTCGCGCGCGACGCCGGCATCTTCTGATCCGGTCACGCCACGGCCTCGCCGAAGGGATAGGTCGGCGGCGCATCCGAGGCCCCCGGCCCTCCGCCCGCGCAGCGGCATTCATACACGCTTAAGGTTAATGTCACGGGCAACGGAGGATTGCCCATGACCTTTGCCGACCAGTCCCTGACCGCCGAGACCGACGCAGCACCCGCCCGCCGCCGCTTCCGGCTGTGGCCGCGCAAGATCAGCCTCCGCCGGCTGCTGATGGGCGGCGCGACGCTCGATCTCAGCCGCCTGCCGCGCTACCTGTGGATCTTCGCGCTGGGCGCGGCGGCGATCTGGGCGCCGATCACCGGCTACCTCAAGACCGCGCCGCTGAAATATTCCAGCCACATGTCGCTGATCCTGCCCGGGTCCGGCGCCTCGGCCTCGGTCAACCTTGCCGAGATCGGGCAGGCGTCGAGCTATTCCAACTCGGCCTTCTCGAGCAACTCGGTCAGCCCGACCGAAACCTACAAGCGCCTGCTTGCGGCCGACCGCGTGCTGCGCGATGCCGCCGACCGGCTGGGCACCGACAAGGCTGGCTTCGGAGAGCCGCGGGTCCGGCTGGTGGACCAGACCGCCTTCATCCATATCGAGATGACTGGCCCCAGCGCCGAGGCCGCCCGCGCGCGCAACGGGGCGCTGCTGGCCGCCTTCTTCGACGAGATCGACCGCCTGCGCGGCGACGAGCAGGACAGCCGCCAGACCGGCGGACTGGCCGCGATCGAGGAATATCAGGGGTCTGTCGCCGCCACCCGCGACGACATCGCCCGACTGCAGGCCGAGAGCGGGCTGCACTCGTCCGAGCAATACCGCCGCCAGCTCGACGAGCTCGACGACCTGCGGGCGCAGCACGAGACCCTCAGCGCCGAGCACCGCAACAAGCTGGCCGCCGTAACGCAGCTCGAGGCGCAGCTTGGCACCGACGCGGCGCAGGCGGCGATCATTCTGCGCCTGAACGGCGATGCCGATTACCTCGCCCTGCTCGAGACCATGTCCGAGGCGTCGGCCGAGCTGGCGAGCGCCCGTGCCCGCTATGGCCGTCAGCACCCGGAGGTGGTGAAGGCCGCCACCGCCTACGAGGCCGCCAGCTCCGAGGCGCAGGTCCGCGCGCGGGCCCTGACCGGCGGGACAGGACAGCTCGAGCGCGCCATCGACGGCGGCCGCGCCACGCTGCTGACCGAGCTGGTGCGGCAGGAGGCCGAGCGCACCGGCCTCGCGGCACAGGTCGCGGGCCTGACCGCCCATATCCAAGCCGAGGCCGCCCGGCTCGAGGCGCTGGCCCCGCTGGCCGCGCGGCTCGAGGATCTGCAGCGCGACTTCAGCGTCGCCGAGGCGGTCTTTGCCTCGGCCATCGCCCGCACCCAGTCGAGCAAGACCGACATCTACGCCTCGTACCCGCTGGTGCAGGTGCTGGAAGACCCATCGCTGCCCGACGGGCCGACCTCGCCCAAGCGCAAGCTCGCCGTGGTGGCCGGGGCGGCGGCCACGTTCCTGCTGCTGTTTTCGCTGAGCCTCGCCTGGATCCGTCTGGCGCTGATCCGGCGGCTGCTCTTCACCAAGGCCGAGCGCACATGATCGCGCCGCAAAACCCCGCCGAGGCCATGGTCTGGAAGACCATCGTCTGGACCTGGCCACTCTACGGCATCGGCGCGCTCTACGTGGTCGGGCCGGTGCTGGCATGGCTGCTTGCGATGCTGGCGGTGCTGGCGCTCTATCTTGGCCCGGCGATCCGCAGCGACCTGCGCGCAACCGGGCCAGTGCCGCCGGTGGTCTGGGGCTGGATCCTCGGCATGGCGGTGATGCTGGTGGCGCTTTGGGCCGGGCATCTCGACTGGGGGCTGGGGCCGAAGAAGACCATCAAGTCCTCGATCGGCTGGGCCAAGGGCTGGGCACTTCTGGCGCTGTTCCCGCTGGCCGGCGCGGTGCTGCCGATCCGGCGCGAGATCCTGATCCGGGCGCAGTGCAAGCTCGGCTTCTACACGCTTTGCCTCGCCCCGATCCTGCTGATCGCGCCAACGCTGGGCCTGCCCGAGCGCATCTTTACCTCGCCGCTCAAGGCCATCGGCGGGCCGGGGCCGGAGTATTTCTCGGTCTACCTCTTCACCTTCGACCCGGCCTCCTGGACGCCGCGCTGGCAGTTCTTCGCGCCGTGGTCGCCCTTTGCGGCGCTCTTGGGTGTGACCACCGTGCTGTTCGCTCTGGAAGAGAAAGAGAACAAGTGGCGCGCGGCGGGCGTGGCGGCGGGTGTGCTGATGATCCTCGCCTCGAAGTCGCGCATGGGGCTGGTCGGGCTCGTCGCCTGCACCATCGGGCCGCGGATGATGCCGCTGATCCTCAAGGGATGGGCGTGGGGCGCCTTCGCCGGGCTGACCGCCTCGATGGCCATCGTCGGGCCTGGGCTGCTGCGCGCCATCGACAGTGGCGTCTCCGCCTTCAAGGGCGCACGCGCCGACAGCACGCGGGTGCGCGAAACGCTGCAGCGCATCGCGCATGAGCGCTGGCAGGAGGAGGCGGTGTGGTTCGGCCACGGCACTGTGCATCCGGGGCCGCATATCGTCGAGTACATGCCAATCGGCAGCCATCACACGTGGTTCGGGCTGCTCTTCGTGAAGGGGCTGACGGGGCTTCTGGCCTTTGCCGTGCCGCTGGTCTGGCAGATCTGGATCGCGCTCAAGGACGCCGCGCTCGGGCCGCGCGGTCGGCTGCCGCTCGGCATCTGCATGGTGCTGGTGCTGCTCTCGTTCGGCGAGAATATCGAGATCGAGGCCTACCTCTTGTGGCCGGCGCTGGTGGTGCTGGGCCTGCACGCCCGCGAGGTCGCGGATGCGCGGGCCGAAGATCAGCCCGTGCACCAAACAGAGCCTGTTGCGGCCTGACCTAGCCCGCCTTGGTCAGATCGTCGATCGCCCGAAGACCTTTCAGCAGCCGCCGGAGATCCGAGATCGGCACCATGTTGGGGCCGTCCGAGGGGGCGTTGTCGGGGTCTTCGTGGGTCTCGATGAAGACCGCCCCCGCGCCCACCGCCAGCGCGGCGCGCGCCAAGGGTTCGACGAACTGGCGCTGGCCGCCCGAGCTTGCGCCCTGACCGCCGGGAAGCTGCACCGAGTGGGTGGCGTTGAAGGCAGCGGGCAATTCCTCTGCCAGACGGGTCAGCGCCTGGGCCTCGGTCGCAAGCACCGTGCGGGCGATTTCGGAAGAGGTCTGGGACATGGATCTACCGTCAATGAATCTTGTCGCCTGTTACCTTGCAATGCGGGCGCTGTCCAATTGCGGCTGCCAAAGTGACGCGAGGGGCCGCAGAGCCTTTGCCCCGACTCGAAGCTGACGTTCGGTAAACGCGCTGTGATTGTTTCGCTCTCGGAGGCTCGCCACTCCCTTGCGTCACAATCGCCTTAGGGATGTGTTTTGTCCTTGTATTGTGGTCCGGTCGCAACATTCAACGGCCATTTGCGGTATCATAGGACCGCGTTTGCCGCGCGCTCTACAAATGCAACGCCGGTTTTGTTACCCCATGGAAAACAATAAAGAGAGCAGGCACAGGCAAGATGGGAACGGGCATCAAGGGCACGTTCGTCATATCCTGGTCACAAACGCTGGTAGACGGTTTCGAGTGCGCAGGGTTTTCGTCGCTTCGTGTCGGAGCGGCATGGGCATGGCGCGGCGAGGCTGTTCGGGTGGATGGGCCTTCGGGGCTCCTCGAGCTTGATCGTGCGGATGACGTTGTCGACATCCGCCGTCGCGCGGCGCAGATGGTGCGCCGGCTTGTGGGGGCCGCGGTGACGAACAACAGCCGTCTCGACACGGTCGAGGTCGGACATCCTCTTTCGGAGAGCAGTTTCATCGTCACCGACGGTGCGCAGACCTATACGGTCACGCTGATCCAGGTGGATGGCGCGGCGCGTCCGCTGCTGATGTTCCTCAACGAGATCCCGCCGCGGGGTGTCGATCTCTGGGTCGTGCATGCGTCGCTCGGGCCGCTGGCCAGGCATGAGGGCGCGGAGCAGTCTGGCGGGGTGATCTGCTTCACCCCGGGCACCCGTATCCAGACCCCGACCGGCCCCGTACCGGTCGAAGCGCTGCGCGAGGGCGACCTGATCCAGACCAAGGACAACGGCCCGCAGGAGGTGCAGTGGGTCGGCAGCCGCCGGATGACCGGGGCGCGGCTCTTCGCCATGCCCAGGCTGCGCCCGGTGCGCATCCGCGCCGGCGCCTTCGGGATCGAGCGCCCCGACGAGGAGTTCCTGGTTTCGCCCGAGCACCGGATGCTGGTGACAGGCCCTGCAGCGCGGGCGCTGTTCAACACCGACGAGGTGCTGGTGCGGGCCTCGGACCTGGTGAACGGGCGCACCGTGGTGCGGGATCTGGCGGTGCGCGAGGTGACCTACGTGCACCTGCTGCTGCCGCGCCACGAGGTGCTGTTTGCCAATGGGGTCGAGACCGAGAGTTTCCATCCCTCGAACACCGCGCTGACCACGCTGCGCGACGCAGACAGGATGCGGCTTCTGGCGATGATGCCGGAGATCGATCACAGCCCGCAGAGCTATGGGGGCTTTGCCCGGCGCAATCTCTCGGAATCGGAAGCGGCGATCCTGATGCACGAGGCCGCCTGAGGGGGCGGGACATCGTGGGCTCAGTCCGGGTGGCTCAGTCGCGGATCTCGTCCGGAGCGACGCCCCAGAGCGCCGATTTCGGCGCCCAGCCGTCATAACCGCCGGCCGAGAGCTCGCACCACGCGGTCTCGCACTTGCCGAGGCGCGCCACCACGCCGAGCGCCAGCCTGGCATTGACCGGGGCGGTCTCGTCGGGGCGGCCGTGCAGTTCGAGCATGTCCTGCTGCACCAGTACCGTGCGCACCCCCGACAGCAGCGAGTAATGCACCCAGCCGCCGGCACCGTCTGCGTCGCGCACGCGGCGCCAGTGCCCATACTCGGCGGTGATCTCGAGCGGCATGTCGCGGCGGGTGTAGATCCAGTCGATGCGGTGGGTGAGCGACGGGCCGCGCCGCACGTTGCCCTCGGACGCCTTCATCGACACGTAGCGCGGCAAGGGCAGATTGGTGACCGGGCCACGCTCGTCGGTGGCGGCGGAGACGGTACCGGTCAACAGGGCGGCCATCAGCCCCACGATCAAAGCGGCCATGCGCATTTCACTGTCCTGCCCGAGTTTTTCAGGCGGGGTTCTTGTGCCCCGCACGCTCATGGGACACTGTGCCATCGGAGACGAGCAGTGGAAAGGGAGGGGAGGCGCGCCATGCCTCAGAAACGCCTGAGTGTTGTCGTGACGCGACGCTTGCCCGAAGCGGTCGAGACGCGTTTGAGCGAGCTGTTCAACGTGACCCTGCGTGAAAGCGACACGCCGATGTCGCGTGCCGAGCTGGCCGAAGCCATGGCCGAGTGCGACGTGTTGGTGCCGACCATCACTGACCCGATCGATGCCGGGCTGATCGGTCAGGCCGGTGAGCGGCTCAAGCTGATCGCGAATTACGGTGCCGGGGTTGATCACATCGACGTCGAGACCGCCCGCCGTCGCGGCATTCTTGTGTCGAACACGCCCGGCGTGATGACCGACGATACCGCCGACATGGTCATGGGGCTGATGCTCGCGGTGACCCGGCGGATGCAGGAGGGGCTTGCGGTGATGCAGGCCGGCACGTGGGAGGGCTGGGCGCCCAATGCCTTCCTCGGCACGCGGCTGGGCGGCAAGCGGCTGGGCATCCTCGGCATGGGCCGGATCGGTCAGGCGGTGGCCAAGCGCGCGCAGGCCTTCGGGATGCAGATCCATTATCACAATCGCCGCCGCCTGCGCCCCGAGACCGAGGACGCCTTCGAGGCGACCTACTGGGAGAGCCTCGACCAGATGGTGGCGCGGATGGACGTGATCTCGGTGAACTGCCCGCACACGCCCTCGACCTTCCACCTGCTCAACGCGCGCCGGCTGAAGCTGATGAAGCCCTCTGCGGTTTTGGTGAACACCTCGCGCGGCGAGGTCATCGACGAGAGCGCGCTGACCCGAATGCTCAAGGCGGGCGAACTGGCGGGTGCCGGTCTCGACGTCTACCAGCACGGCATCAAGGGCAATCCCGAGCTCGTCAACATGCCCAACGTGGTGATGCTGCCGCACATGGGCTCGGCCACCATCGAGGGCCGGATCGAAATGGGCGAGAAGGTGCTGCTCAACGTCAAGACCTTCGCCGATGGCCACCGGCCGCCGGATCAGGTCGTTCCCGCCATGCACTGACCTGTCTCAGGCCGGCCTCTGCGCCGGCCTGATCGTTTCGAAAGACCTAAGCTTTCGGAGAGCTTTGTGGGCAAGCGCCCCGCTATCGCCGCTTTTGCATGCCCTCCCGCGCCATTGCCGCGGATCACTGTGCCCCTCGTGAGTGTGTCACGGGCTGAACAGTGAGTGAGAACAGTGCTAGGTTATATCTTCGAACGTCTTATCAAACCTGTCTCGGAGGGCGGTGCGGCTGTCGCATCGGACCTCGGGATCGAATCCATGGAGGGGGCCGGGCGATCCGAGGCCGGAGAGCACCATGAGAGCCTCGAAGAGGAGCTCGAGGCCGAGGCCAACGCCTCGTATGGGGACGAGCTTTTCCACGGGCGCCGCATGGGCGGTCTTTCGGCAATGAAATTCGAAGGCGATGGCAGCGTGCGCGGCCTTCGCAACGCCGTCGTCAGCCTCGGCTATGTGGTGCCGCTCGGGATGGTGGATGCCGCCGAGGAAACCGCGCAGGAGCGCGCCATCAGGATGTGGCAGGCGGACGCGGACGATGAGAGGACCGGGCTGGCCCCCGATGAGCTGACCGGGACTCTGGAGGGAGACGAGGCCAGTCCGTCGGCGCCGATCTTGTCTCCGTCCGTGTCGCGCCTGATCGAGGGGGATGTTGAGGAAAGGCGTCCGACTGCTGCGGGTCCGTCACCAGACGGGGCCGACGGGCTGGCGCCGACCCTGGGCCCGGATCAGGCCGCAGGCGACCTGCCGGACGCGGTGCTTTCGATCTCCGAGCCGTCCTCTCCAGCGCCTCAGTGGTTCACCACCGTTGCGGCAAGCAATCTGGTCGTCGGGCCAGCCTCGGCCCCGGAACTTGCCGAGATCGCGCTGTTCCTTGCAGAGGACGCCCCCGAGGTCTTCGAGTTCTACGCGCCGCAGGAGCGTCCCGAGGCGACGGTCGCCGACGGTGAGCCGCCGCAGGACGACGCCATGGTCGAACTGCTGATGGCCGAGGTGATGCGCGAGATCCACGATGAGCATGAAGCGTTCGAGCTTGCGGACGAGCCCGGCCACGGCGCCCAGTTGGACGATCACGCGCAGGGCCACTTCGCGGATCACGCCGACATCGCGTAAGCCATCCCGCGCAGATCGAAAAAGCGCCCGCCCTTGTCGGGGCGGGCGCTGGTGGTTCCCTTGGATCAGCCGATGTCCTTGTAGCTGATTTCCTTCTGGTCGGTGCCGGTCTTGCTGCGGCGCACGTGAAGGCGGTTGAGCGCGTTCACATAGGCCTTGGCCGAGGCATAGACCGTGTCGGTATCGGCGGACTGGCCGGTGGCGATCTTGCCGTCTTCCTCGAGCCGGACCGACACGGTGGCCTGCGCGTCGGTGCCCTCGGTCACCGCGTGCACCTGGTAGAGCTGCAGCCGGGCCTTGTTGGGGTAGAGCGCGCGCACCGCCTTGAAGGTGGCGTCGACCGGGCCGTCGCCGTGCTCGGTGGCCGACATCTCTTCGCCGCCGACTTCCATTTCGAGGGTGGCTTCCGCAGGGCCGCCAGTGCCACAGGTCACCTTGAGCGACACGATCTCGAGGTGATCGGCGCCATCGGTCATCGCGGCGGTCACGAGCGCGAGGATGTCCTCGTCGTAGACCTCCTTCTTGCGGTCGGCGAGATCCTTGAACCGCACGAAGATGTCCTTGAGCTGGTTGTCACCGACCTCGGTGCCGAGCTCCTTGAGCTTGGCGCGGAGCGCGGCGCGGCCCGAGTGCTTGCCGAGCGGCAGCGAGGTGCCGGCGAGGCCCACGTCCTCGGGGCGCATGATCTCGAAGGTCTCGGCGTTCTTGAGCATGCCGTCCTGGTGGATGCCGCTCTCATGCGCGAAGGCGTTCTTGCCGACGATGGCCTTGTTGAACTGAACCGGGAAGCCCGACACCGTCGAGACCCGGCGCGAGATCTGCATGATCTTGCGGGTGTCGATCTCGGTGTCGAAGGGCATGATGTCGCCGCGGGTGCGCAGCGCCATGACCACCTCTTCGAGCGCGGTGTTGCCGGCGCGCTCGCCAAGGCCGTTGATGGTGCACTCGATCTGCCGCGCGCCCGCTTCGACCGCGGCGAGCGAGTTCGCCGTCGCCATGCCGAGATCGTTGTGACAGTGGGTCGAGAAGATCACCTCGTCGGCGCCGGGCACGGTCTCGATCAGGCGGCGGATGAGGTCCGCCGATTCGCGCGGTGCGGTGTAGCCCACGGTGTCGGGGATGTTGATCGTGGTGGCGCCGGCCTTGATGGCGATCTCGATCACCCGGCAGAGATAATCGAACTCGGTGCGGGTGGCGTCCATCGGCGACCATTGCACGTTGTCGCAGAGGTTGCGGGCGTGGGTCACGGTCTCGAAGATGCGCTCGGCCATCTCGTCCTGGGTGAGGTCGGGAATGGCGCGGTGCAGCGGCGAGGTGCCGATGAAGGTGTGGATGCGCGGGCGCGGCGCGCGCTTCACGGCTTCCCAGCAGCGGTCGATATCCGGGAGCTGGGCGCGGGCGAGGCCGCAGATCACCGACTCCTTGCTGCGCTCGGCGATCTCGGCGACGGCCTTGAAGTCGCCCTCCGAGGCGATCGGGAAGCCCGCCTCGATGATGTCGACGCCCATGTCTTCGAGAAGCTCGGCGATCTCGAGCTTTTCGTCATGGGTCATGGTGGCGCCGGGCGATTGTTCGCCGTCGCGGAGCGTCGTGTCGAAAATGTACACGCGGTCTTTGGTCTGGTCGGTCATGTCACTGAATCTCTTGTTGGTCTTCGTCCTGGTGTCTCGCCGGCGCGAAACGATGCCTCCTCTGAGCGGTCGCGCCGGGTGACTGCGCGCTCAGAGGCGGATTAGGAGAAGACGCAGGCCA
The DNA here is from genome assembly GCF_017309175.1 of Salipiger bermudensis. Taxonomy (NCBI): domain Bacteria; kingdom Pseudomonadati; phylum Pseudomonadota; class Alphaproteobacteria; order Rhodobacterales; family Roseobacteraceae; genus Salipiger; species Salipiger bermudensis. The sequence goes on from NZ_JAEKJV010000011.1 coordinate 29,172, forward strand.
AGCGCAAGCGTCGCGCCGAGGGCACGGGAGATTGCAGCGATATGGCCGGTGGTCATCATGTGGCGGACTATACGCGCAATCGAACGAATGAAAACCCGCAAAATGCCGCGATTGTTGCTGCCACAGGTGGCAGCGGGGCAGGGACCCGAGACAAGGCTTGAGCGTGGCGTCACGCCCGCCATATTGGAGGTCAGGGCCGACCATCCGGGAGAGATCATGTGATCCGACGTATCATCCACGCCGCCTGCCTCGCACTGCTCACGCCGCTCGCCGCGCTTGCACAGGAGCAGCGCGACGCCGCCAAGGTCTATGTCTTCGGCAACAGTCTCGTGCATCATCTGAACGAGCAAGGAACTGCCAACGTGCCCTACTGGATGGGGGTGCTGGCCCGCGCCGATGGCCGGGCGCTCGCACTGGATGGCCAGTGGGGGTTCCTGCGCGATTTCGCCTCCAGCCTGCCGCCGCGGCCGAACTGGTCTGTTCCCGACGTGAGCGGCCACTGGGATGCCGGGCGCGGCACGTTCGGGGATGCCGGGTTCGATGCGGTCTGGATCACCCCGACGAACTTCATCCAGTACCAGGCGCCCGACGCGCCCTATGACTACGACAACGCCGCGAACGAGAGCCCGATGGGCGCGATCCTGAAGGTCGTCGACTGGGTGGACAACCGGGTGCCGGGCATCCCGATCTATCTTTACGAGGGCTGGGCCGAGATGGCCGCGCTCTCGCGCAGCTTTCCGCCCTCGGCCCGCGCCCTTCGGCGCTATCACGCGATGAACCAGGGCGATTACCATGACTGGTACGAGACCCTGCGCGACGATCTGCGCTCAGAGCGGCCCGAGGCCGATATCCGGCTGATCCCGGTGGCGCCGATCCTCTCGGTGCTGCTGGGCAAGGACGGCCCGCTCGAGGACGTGCCCGCCGAGGCGCTCTATGTCGATCTCGATCCGCACGGCACGCCGAGCCTGTATTTCCTCGCCGCGATGATCACCTATGCCGCGACCTTTCAGGCGCCGCCGCCCGCCGACTTCACGCCGCCCGAGACGCTGCATCCCGAGATCGTCGCCAACTACCCCGAGCTTGCCGCGCTGGTATGGGACGAGATCTCGGCCTCCGGCGTGCTCGAAAGCGCCGGGCTGACACCGGAGGCGCCTGCCACGCGCACCGCTGAAGCTGCCCCCGAGTCCGAGCCCGAGGCCGCGCCCGCGGCGTCCGCCGAGCCGATGCCGGTGCGCGGGCAGGTGGCGCTGCCCGATCCGGGCGGGCGTCCGGAGGGCGCGCCAGCGCTTGCGATGGGGCTGAACGGCATCGCCGACTGGTCGACCCAGGCGCCCTTTCTCGATCACATGAAGACCGCGCGGCAGTGGGTCGGTCACCTGCCCGGACAATGGGGCGGCGTGGATGCCGACGCGCTGCGCGCCGAAGGCGCCCTCGACGAGGCCGGCTGGCCGGTCAGCATCCCCGAGCGGGTTGAGCGTCTGGAGGCGCTGCTGCTCACCGATATCTCGTCGGATGCCGAGTACCTGATCGGCACCTACCGCGTGTTCTGGGAGGGCAAGGGCAAGCTCGATATCACCGGCCGCGCCAGCCGGGTGCGGCTCGGCGAGGGCGAGGGCCAGTTCTGGTACGCCCCCGGCGAGGGCGCGGTGGGGGTCTCGATCACCGCCACCGATCCCGACGACCCGATCCGCAACATCCGCATCGTGCGCGAGGACCAGCTCGCGCTGTTCGAGGCGGGCGCGCTGTTCAACCCGCTCTGGATCGAGCGCATCCGCGACCTGCGCAGCCTGCGCTTCATGGACTGGATGCACACCAACGGCTCGCCGGTACAGAGCTGGGACGACCGCCCCCGCATGAGCGATTTCAGCTGGACCTCCCGGGGTGTCCCGGCCGAGGTGATGCTGCGGCTCGCCAACCGCGTCGGTGCTGATCCGTGGTTCAATATCCCGCACATGGCCGATGACGATTACGTGCGCCAGTTCGCCGAACTGGTGAAGGCGCGGCTCGATCCGGATCTCAAGGTCTATGTGGAATACTCCAACGAGGTCTGGAACCACATCTTCGAGCAGGCGCGCTGGGCCGATGCGCAGGCAGATGCGCTCTGGGGCCGCTCCGAGGCCGGCTGGATGCAGTATTACGGGCTGCGCTCGGCGCAGGTCATGCAGATCTGGACCGACATCTATGGCGACGAGGCCGAGGACCGGCTGGTGCGGGTGATCTCGACCCATACCGGCTGGCCGGGGCTCGAGGAGAGCGTGCTGATGGCGCCGCTGGCTTATCTGCAGCTCGGCCATCCGCCGCAGGACCTGTTCGACGCCTATGCCGTGGCGGGGTATTTCGGCTACGAGATGGGCGGCGAGGAGATGGCGCCGCAGGTCGACGACTGGCTGGCGCGCTCCGAGGCGGCGGCGGTGGCCGCGGGCGAGGCCGAGGGGCTGCGCCGCGTGGCGCTGCGCGAATATGTCCGCGAGCATCGCTTCGACGCGGCGGTGGCGCCGGTGGCGCAGGCGCTGCTCGACGGCTCGCTCAAGGAACTGATCGAAGAGATCTTTCCCTACCATGCCAGCGCAGCCGAGGCAGCCGGGCTCGAGTTGGTGATGTACGAGGGGGGCACCCATGTCTCGGCCCAGATGGTTCGGGTCCAGGACGAGGAGCTGGCCGAGTTCTTCAAGTATTTCAACTATACCCCCGAGATGGCCAAGCTCTACGAAGAGCTTCTGACCGGCTGGGTGGCGAGCGGCGGCACGCTGTTCAACGCCTTCGTCGATGTCGCCCCGGCATCGCAATGGGGCAGCTGGGGCGCGCTGCGGCATCTGGCTGACGACAACCCGCGCTGGAACATGCTGATGAGCTACAACGCCACCGCGCCTGCCGATTGGGAGCCGCGCGCACCGGGCAGCTTCGACGACGGGCTGCTGCTTGAGGGCGATGCCGGGAGCGAGACGCTCGAAGGCAGCGCGAAGCCCGACATCCTGCTCGGCGGAGACGGCGACGACACCCTGATCGGGCAGGGCGGCGACGACATCCTGCACGGTGGCGAGGGGCGCGACGTGGCGGTGCTGCCCGGCGCGCAGGCGGACTATGCTTTCACGCGTGAGGAGGGTCGGCTCGTGGCGGATGGGCCGCAGGGTATCGTGCGGATGGTGCAGGTCGAGGCGCTGAGCTTTTCCGACGCACCGGGGGTCGAGCTGCCGACCGCCGGTCTCTGAGTTCCCGCTTCGGGAGGGCGCCCTCTACGGCTCCTGCCGCGTCGCGAGGATCTCCGAGACCAGCGTCTCTGCACCGAGGCTGGCGCGGAAATGCGTCTCCACATGCGCCCGGCCGGCGGCGCTGAAATGTAGCGCGCTGTCGGGGTTCTGGGCCAGCTCGCGGATCGCGCGGGCCAGCGCGGTGGGCTCTTTCGGCGGCACCAGCTTGCCGGTGCTGCCATCGTCGATCAGCTCGCGCACGCCGCCCGCATCGGTGCCGATCACCGGCACGCCGCAGGCCATCGCCTCCATGTAGGCCACGCCCAGCGGCTCGTGCCACGAGGCCAGCACGAAGGCATGCGCCTCGAGCAGCTTTGCCTTCACCGCGCCGGCGTCGATCGCACCCAGCAGCTTGACGTGATCCTGCAGCCGCAGCTTGCGCAGATGCGCCTCGAGATCCTTGCGGAAGCCTTCGCCGCCGGCATCGTCCTCGCCGGCGATCTCGAGCCGGACGTCGACGCCCTGATCGAGCAGCTGGCGCATGGCCGACATCAGGTCCTGATGCCCCTTCACCACGTTGAGCCGGCCGCAGGAGAACAGCCGGATCGGGCGGCCTTTCTCGGGCGGTTGGTAGGGCGTCTCGCGTTTCAGCACCTCGGTATCCACCCCCATCGGGCGCACCGTCAGGCGCTCGGGGAGATCCTCGGGCATCGCCGCCTGCATCTCGTGCAGCAGCTTGTGGGTGATGATGGTGGCAAACCCCGCATGGCGCCACTTGAAGCGCTGGCCGGGGCCGTAATCCGACAGCGGGCCATGCAGGGTCAGCGAATAGCTCGGCCCGCCGAGCTGCTGCGCCAGTGCCGCGATCAGCGCCGCGCGACCACAGGAATGCACGTGGACATGATCAAGCCCGGCCGTTGTCGCGTGGGCCTTCAGCGCCTGCGCCGCCGACAGCGTCACCGCCACGTCGCGGGCAAAGCCGGGTCCCTCCCTCAGGGTCGCGCGCATCAGGCCGCGCGGCAGCAGCCCGCTCAGGGCACGCAGCGCGTTCAGCGGTTTGATCTGGCCGAGATAGGTGGTGCGGGCGATGGCGTCTTCCGACCAGTCATGCGCGATCAGGCCCGACGGCGGCATGCGCGTCGAGAGCAGGTCCACCTTGTGGCCCATCGCTTCCAGCGCCTGAACTTCGCGCCAGAAGAAGATATGAGTCTGGCCCGGAAACTGGGGTACCAGGTATCCGATCCGCAATCTCTGCGACACGCATCCCCCGCTGTCAGCTCGTCCACGCCAATGTGACCGGGAACGGCAGCGGTTTCCATAATGCCCTGCCGATTTCGCAAGAAGCCTCACCACCGTGTTCGCGGCGCATCAGGCGGGCTTGTATCAATCTGATTATATTTTGAGAGGGCTTCTTTCTTTAACCACAATTTGGTGGCATGTGGACGCTGTGAGGCGCGTTTGGCGCATGTGAGTGTCTGTTTGGTATCGATATGACGGGATCTTCCGAGACTCCCGGGACGCCAGCCGTTTCGGTCATCTTACCGGCAAGCAATGAAGCAGCGCTGATCGGCGGCTGCCTTGAGGCCTTGTGCGCCTCGCATTGGCCGGACGAGGCGCCCGTCGAGGTCATCGTCATCGCCAATGGGTGCCGCGACGACACCGCAGAGCGCGCCCGTGCCAAGACGCCTGCCTTCGCGCAGCGCGGCTGGACGCTGCAGGTGCTCGAGCGGCAGGAGGGCGGCAAACTTGCCGCGCTCGATGCCGGGGATGCCGCCGCGCGCGGTGCGACGCGAGTCTATCTCGATGCCGACGTGATCGTGGCGCCGGAGCTGCTGAGCCAGCTGCACGAGGTGCTCTCGTGCCCCGAGCCGCGCTACGCCAGCGGCACCGTCAACATCACTGCCCGCAGCGCCGTGTCGCGCGCCTATGCGCGGATCTGGCGACAGGTGCCGTTCATGGCGCAATGCGTGCCGGGCTGCGGCGTTTTCGCGGTCAATGCCACGGGGCGCGGGCGCTGGGGATGCTTCCCCGACATCATCTCGGACGACACCTTCGTGCGGCTGAACTTCACCCCCGACGAACGCGTCGGCGTGCCGGCACGCTACGACTGGCCGATCGCCGAGGGCTTCGACCGGCTGGTCCGGGTGCGCCGGCGTCAGGATGCCGGCGTGGCCGAGATCGAGTCGCGCTATCCCGCCCTTGTCGCCAATGACGACAAGCCGGCCTTTTCAGCCTCGGACAAGCTGGCGATGGCACTGCGCGATCCGCTGGGCTTCGCGGTCTATACCGGGGTCGCGTTGAGCGTGCGCCTGCGCCCGGCCTCCGGCGACTGGAGTCGCGGCCGATGACGGGCGCGCTGCTCTCCCGCTTCCGCGGCGCGTCGCTGACCGCCCGGGTGATCCGCTCCTCGGCGCTGACCGTCGGCGGCTTCGCCTTCAGCCAGGGCCTGCGGCTGGCCTCGAACCTGATCCTGACGCGGCTGCTCTTCCCCGAGGCCTTCGGCCTGATGGCGCTGGTCTCGGTGTTCATGATGGGGCTGCAGCAATTCTCCGATGTCGGGGTCAGCCCGGCGATCCTGCAGAGCAAACGCGGCGACGAGCGCGATTTCCTCGACACCGCCTGGACCATTCAGGTGCTGCGCGGCGCCGGGCTCTTCCTCGTGGGCTGTGGCCTCGCCTGGCCGGCGGCGTATTTCTACGACGAGCCGCAGTTGCTCACGATCCTGCCGGTGGCGAGCTTTGCCCTGCTGATCGCTGGCTTCAAGCCGACCCGCATGGACAGCGCCAACCGGCACCTGAGTCTCGGCCTCGTGACGGTGCTCGACTTCGTCACCCAGACCACGGGCGTGCTTGCCGCGATCCTGCTGGCCTGGCGCACTGGGTCGGTCTGGTCGCTGGTCTTCAGCGGCCTGATCGCGGTGATCGTGGAGGTCGTCATCAACTGGATCTTCCTGCCGGGGGCTGGAAACCGCTTCCGCTGGGAGAAGCCCGCGGCGCGCGAGCTGATCAATTTCGGCAAGTGGATCTTCCTGTCGACGGTCTGCGGCTTCTTCTTCCACCAGAGCGACAAGATCCTGATGGGCAAGTATCTCAGCCTCGAGCTGCTGGGGATCTACAATATCGGCTACTTCCTCGCCGCCTTCCCGATGCTGCTGGGCGGCATGGTGACACGGCGCATCCTGATCCCGATCTACCGCGAGAACCCGCCCACCGAGAGCCGCGAGAATTTCGTGCGCCTGCGCAAGATGCGGTTCGTGGTCACCGCCGCGCTGATCCTGATGGTCGGCGTCTTCGCGGCACTGGGGCACTGGCTGGTCGATCTGCTCTATGACGAGCGCTATCTCGCCGCCGGCGCGGTGACGGTGATCGTGGCCTGCGTGCAGATGCCCCAGATCATCGTGCAGACCTACGATCAGGCGGCGCTGGCAGCCGGTGACAGCCGCACCTTCTTTGTCCTCGCGCTGGCGCGGGCGGTGCTGATGGTGGGCTGTATCCTCGCGGGGCTCGAGCTTGCCGGGCTCATGGGGGCGCTGCTGGGCATCGGGGCTGCCTATGTGCTGGCCTACCCGGTGGTGGTCTGGCTGGCGCGGCGCATGGGGGCATGGGATCCGCTGCACGACGCGCTCTTCACGCTGGTGGCGCTTCTGCTGGCGGCGCTGGCGGTGGCGATCAACTGGGAGGCAATCGTGGCGCTGGCGCGACTCGGTTGATAGAATCGTTCCTGATGAAGTCGACGCGACGGCGCCTAAGCCGATCATTGTCTCCAAATTCGCGACAATGGCAGCCAATTTCGCGAGAAACAGGGGTTATCGTTGCGAGTGACAACGGGCTGCCCCATTTTCTTCTAACTCTTCGTTTACGACGGCGGCACGTCGCGGGTTACGAGGTACTGGTTCATGAGCACAGCATTGCCGCTGCCAGGCAGCGAGAATGACATTGCCATCGTCGGCATGGCGGCACACCTGCCCGGGGCCGACAGCATCCTCGCCTACTGGGACAACCTGCGCGCCGGACGCTCGTCGATCCGCCGCCTGACCGAGGACGAGCTGCGCGCCGCCGGAGAGGATCCGGGCCTGATGCGGCACAAGGATTATGTTCCCTTCGCCGCGCCGCTCGATGATTTCGAGATGTTCGACGCCGAGTTCTTCGGGTTCTCCCCGAAGGAAGCGGCGATCATGGACCCGCAGCACCGCCAGTTTCTCGAGACCGCCTGGGAGGCGCTCGAGAATGCCGGCCACGTGCCCGACAGCTTCGACGGACAGGTCGGCGTCTTCGCCGGCTGCGGCATGGGCTCGTATTTCTATTTCAACGTCTGCTCGAACCCGGACCTCGTCGAGAATACCGGCATGTTCCTGTTGCGCCATACTGGCAACGACAAGGATTTCATGACCACCCGTCTGAGCCACGTGCTCGACCTGCACGGGCCGTCGATCAACCTCCAGACCGCGTGCTCCACCTCGCTCGTCGCCACGCATTACGCCGCGCAGGCGCTGCTCAACGGCGAATGCGACATTGCGCTGGCCGGAGGGGTGACCATCGAGCTGCCGCAGAACCGCGGCTATCTCTACAAGGAGAACGAGATCCTCTCGCCCGACGGCGCCTGCCACGCCTTCGACCACCGCGCGCAGGGCACGGTCTTCGGCTCGGGCGCGGGCGTGGTGGTGCTGCGCCGGCTGTCCGACGCCATCGCCGACGGCGACCACATCTGGGCCGTGATCAAGGGCAGCGCGGTCAACAATGACGGCGCGCAGAAGGCCGGCTACCTTGCACCTTCCGTCGACGGACAGGCGCAGGCGGTGGCCGAGGCGCAGGCCATGGCGGGCATCACCTCGGACACGGTGGATTACGTCGAGTGCCACGGCACCGGCACCTATCTGGGCGACCCCATCGAAGTGGCCGCCATGACGCAGGCCTTCCGCGAAAGCTCGGACGCGGTGGGGCATTGCCGCATCGGCTCGGTGAAGACCAATATCGGCCATCTCGACACCGCCGCCGGGGTGGCGAGCCTGATCAAGGCCTCGCTGGCGCTGCACGAGGGCGAGATGCCGCCCTCGCTGGGCTTCGAGGCCCCGAACCCGGCGATCGATTTCGACAGCTCGCCCTTCGTGGTCAACGATACGCTGACGCCGTGGCCGCAGACCGGCCATCCGCGCCGCGCCGGGGTCAACTCGCTGGGCGTGGGCGGCACCAACGCCCACGCGGTGCTCGAGGAAGCGCCCGCCCGGGCCGCATCCGACGAAAGCGACTGGCCGTTCCAGATCCTGACGCTGTCGGCCCGCTCCAAGGCGGCGCTCGACGAGGGCGCAAAGCGCCTCGCGGCGCATCTGCGCGCCCACCCCGAGCAGCCGCTCGCCGACGTCGCATGGACGCTGCAGCAGGGCCGCCGCGCCTTCGACAAGCGCCGCATCGTGGTGGCCGAGAGCCACGAGGAGGCCGCGCGCCTGCTCGAGGAGGAGGCGCCGCGCCGGGTGCATTCTCACAGCGCCCTCGACCGGCCCGAGACCGTGTTCATGTTCCCCGGCGGCGGGGCGCAATATTCCGGCATGGCCCGCGATCTCTACGAGACCGAGCCGGTCTTCGCCGAATGGATGGATCGCGGCCTCGACGCGCTGGCCGAGATCACCGACGCCGACATCCGGTCGCTGTGGCTGCCCGCCGAGGCCGACCGGCAGCGCGCCGACGAGGCGCTGACCAAGCCGTCGCTGCAACTGCCGCTGATCATGATCACCGAGTACGCGCTGGCGCAGCTCTGGATGAGCTGGGGCATCCAGCCGGTGGCGCTGGCCGGCCACTCGATGGGCGAGAACACCGCCGCCTGCCTTGCCGGCGTGATGAGCTTCGAGGATTGCATCGGCCTTGTGCACCTGCGCGGGCGGCTGTTCGACACCGTGCCGGCGGGCGGGATGCTGTCGGTCAACCTCTCCGCCGAGGCGCTGCAGCCGATGCTGGGCGAGGGCCTCGACCTCGGCGCGGTCAACGCCCCGGAACTGACCGTCGCCTCCGGCCCGCAGGCGGCGCTCGACGCGCTCGAGGCGCGGCTGCGCGCCGAGGACATAGACTGCCAGCGCATTCCCATCGACATCGCCGCGCACAGCCACATGCTCGAGCCGATCCTTGCGGATTTCGGCGCCTACCTGCGCTCCATCGACCTCTTCGCGCCGCAGATCCCGCTGACCTCGAACCGCAGCGGCGCGCTGATGACCGACGAACAGGCGACCTCGCCCGACTACTGGGTCGAGCATCTGCGCGGCACCGTGCATTTCGCCGATTGCATCGGCACGCTGGCCCGGCCCGAGCGCATCTATCTCGAGGTGGGGCCGGGCAAGGCGCTCTCGGCGCTGGCCCGCCAGCACCCCGAGGTGCAGGGGCAGGCGGTGCTGTCGTCGCTGCGCCACCGCGACGATGCCATCGCCGACGACAAGCACATGTTCGAGGTGCTGGGCCGGTTCTGGGCGCTGGGTGCCGCGTTCGACTGGGCGCAGGTCTGGGGCGCGGCGCGGCGCAACCGCGTGGTGCTGCCCTCCTACGCCTTCCAGCGCGCGCCCTATTTCATCGCGCCGGGAAAGGCGCAGTCCGACACCGCGCCGCAGTTCCTGATGCGCAACGACGATGTCGCGAGCTGGGGCTGGAAGCCGGTCTGGCGACCCCGCGCGGCGGCTGTCGAGGTCGATGTCGAAGCCGGGCTTGCGGATGCCGAGCCGCAGAGCTGGCTGGTCTTCATGGATGAGGCCGGGCTCGCCGCCCGCGCGGTGGCAAAGCTCCGCGCCGCCGGTCACACGGTGATCGAGATCCGCCCCGGCGACAGCTTCACCCGCGTCTCGGACACCGCCTACCTCCTGCCGCCCGAGCGGGGCCGCGAGGGATATGACCTGCTGTTGCAGGACCTCGCCCTGCGCGGCCACGTGCCGACCCGGATTGCGCATTTCTGGCTCGTCACCGAGGGTGAGAGCCATCGTCCGGGCTCGAGCTTCTTTCACCGCCTTCAGGAGCAGGGCTTCTACGCGCTGCTCTTCCTTGCGCAGGCGCTCGCCGAGGAAAACCTCCCCCGCCCGCTGCACCTGACCGTGGTCACGAGCGGTGCCGCCCGGGTGCGCGACGAGGCGCTGCCCTATCCCGCCAAGAGCACCATCGCCGGCCCCGCCCGGGTGATCCCGCGCGAGCTTCCGGGCGTGACGGTCTCGACCCTCGACCTCGCCCTGCCGCCGCAGCCCGAGGCCGGGCTCTTCGCGCAACGCAAGGCCGTAGCGCGGCACGAGCAGGCGCTTGAGGCGCTGGGCCTGCAAGTCCTCGAAGAGCTGCTCGCCGAGCCCGCCAATGCCATTGCCGCCCTGCGTGGTGCCAAGCGCTTTGAATGCGCCATGAAACCGGTCGATCTGCCCGAGCCCACCCCCGTTGCCCGCGACGGCGGCACTTACCTGCTCACTGGCGGCTTCGGCGGCATCGGCCTGACGCTGGCACAGGACTTCGCCACGCGCGGCGCCAACCTCGTGCTCATCGCGCGCCGGGCGCTGCCCGAGCGCGACGCATGGCCCGACTACCTTGCCCGCCACGCGCCGCAGGACGGGCTGGCGCGGCGCATCCGGGCCGTGCAGGCGCTGGAAGAGGCCGGGGCGCAGGTGATGATCGCCGCCGCCGATGTCTGCAACCCGGGCCAGATGCGGCAGGTCCGCGACGAGGCCGAGGCCCGCTTCGGCCCGATCACCGGCGTGGTCCACGGCGCTGGCGTTATCGACGACGCGCCGCTGCTCGCCAAGTCGCCCGCCAGCGTCGAGGACGTGTTCACGCCCAAGATCCACGGCACGCAGGTGCTGGGCGAGGTGTTCCCCGATGGCAGCATCGAATGGATGGTGCTGTTCTCATCCTCCTCCACCGTGACCGCGCCGGCGGGTCAGGTCGACTATGTCGCCGCCAACGTCTATCTCAACGCCTTCGCGCAGGCCCGTGCGGGCGGTCGCACCAAGGTCCTCGCGATCAACTGGGGCATCTGGAGCGAGGTCGGCATGGCCGCAGAGGCCGTCGCCGCGCGCCGTGGCGAGGTGCCGCCCGCGCCGGTCGAGCCGGCGGGCGTTGCGATGCTCGACGACAAGAGCTTCGACGCGCAGGGCAACCGCCTGTTCACCGCGCGCTATTCCGCCGACGACTGGTTCATCGACGAGCACCGGACCCGCGCCGGGGACGCGCTGCTGCCGGGCACCGGCTATCTCGCGCTTGCCGCCGAGGCGCTGCGGGCGCAGCACGAAACCGGCGCGTTCGAGATCCGCGACCTGACCTTCCTGCGCCCGCTGCGGGTGGCCGAGGGCGGCGCGCGCGATCTGCGCCTGCGGCTTTCGCGCCGTGACGAAGGCTACGGGTTCGAGGTGCTGGCGGATGCCACGCTGGCTGGCAAGCGCGGTCACGCGCTGACCGCGCAAGGAACGCTGGCGCTCCTGCCGATGCGCCGCCCCGAGCCGCTCGACCTTGCGGCGATCCGCGCCCGCTGTGGCAAGCCGGTGGTGGCCGCCGACGGTGGCAAGCTCGCCACCGCGCAGGAGGTGCAGCTCGCCTTCGGCCCACGCTGGCGCGTGCTCGACCGCCGCGCGCTGGGCTGCGGCGAAGGCATCGCCGAGCTGTCGCTGGCCGAGGCCGCGCAGGCCGATGGCTGCCTGCTGCATCCGGCGCTGATGGACATCGCCACCGGCTGGGCGATGGAGCTGATCGAAGGTTATCAGCCGACCCATCTCTGGGTGCCGGTGAGCTATGCCCGGGTGCGCGTGCATGCGCCGCTGACCGACCGCATCGTCAGCTGGGTCCGCAACGCCGCCGAGAACCGCGCCGATGCCGAGACCGCGAGCTTCGACATCACGCTTTCGGCCCCGGACGGCACCGTGCTGGTCGAGATCTCGGGCTTCACCATCCACAAGCTCGCCCAGCCCGATATCCTGCACGCCGCGCCGCGGCTTACCGCCGCCGAGCTCGAGATCGAGGGCGCGCAGGGCACGGCGCAGCCGCTCTCGCCCGCGGAGGAGCGGCTGGCCCACAACCTCAGCCAGGGCATCCTGCCCGACGAGGGCGTGAGCGCCTTCGCCCGCGCGCTGGTGCTGGGGCTGCCGCAGGTGGTGATCTCGTCGATGGATCTCGACCAGCTTACCCGCCAGACCGCCGCGTCCACCGCCGAGGCCGGCGAGGTGCAGAAATTCGACCGGCCGCAGCTCGACGGCGATTACGTCGCGCCCGAGACCGATATGGAGCGCACGCTGGCGGGCTTCTGGGAGGAGCTGCTCGGGGTACAGAATGTCGGCGTCGAGGACAGCTTCTTCGACCTCGGAGGGCACAGCCTCATCGCGGTGCGGCTGTTCTCGATGGTCAAGAAGACCTACCGCGTCGAGTTCCCGATCTCGGTGCTGTTCGAGGCGCCGACGATCCGCAAATGCGCCGCCATGATCGCCGAGGAGGCGGGGATCACCGCCTGCGAGGACGGCGCCGAGCCTGCGCCGAAAGCGCCCGAGCGACGTTTCACCCATCTCGTGCCGATGCATGACGGCGAGGGCGGGCCGCGCACGCCGTTCTTCCTCGTGGCCGGCATGTTCGGCAACGTGCTGAACCTGCGCCACCTCGCCAATCTTCTGGGCGCCGACCGGCCGTTCTATGGCCTGCAGGCGCGTGGGCTCTATGGTGGCGAGGATCCGCATGGCAGCATCAAGGAGATGGCCCGCGACTACATCGCCGAGATGCGGCAGGTGCAGCCCGAGGGGCCGTACATGGTCGGCGGCTTCTCCGGCGGCGGCATCACCGCCTTCGAGATCGCCCGCCAGCTCGAGGCTGCGGGCGAGGAGGTGTCGCTCTGCGTCCTGCTCGACACGCCGCTGCCCACCCGACGCCCGCTCGAGCCGAAGGACCGGATGCTGATCCAGATGCAGGAGCTGAAGGCCAAGGGGCTGTTCTACCCGCTGATCTGGGCGCGCAACCGCATCCGCTGGGAGATCGCCAAGCGGCAGGCCAAGGAAGACACCGCCGAGCAGCACAGCTTCCACAACGCCGAGATCGAGGCCGCCTTCCTCGAAGCCGTGGCTCGCTATGAGGTCACGCCCTGGCAGGGCCGGCTGGTGCTCTACCGCCCGCCGCTGGTGGGCAAGTGGCAGGTCTCGCAGGGGCGCATGGTGAACTCCGAGCGCGCCTACGTGATGCCGGACAACGACTGGAGCCAGTACGTGCCGCATGTGGAGGTGCACGAGGTGCCGGGTGATCACGACAGCATGGTGCTCGAGCCCAATGTGCGGGTGCTGGCGGCGCTGATGCGCGAGGCCATCACGAGCGCCGAGGCGGAGCTGCGCGGCGGCTCGGAGGTGGTCGACTTCCCCGGCCGCTCCGGCCACCGGGCGGCGGAGTAGGCGCATGGGTCCGAAGCTGCTGATCGTCTCGCTGAATTACCGGACGCCGGAGATGACCCTGCGCTCGGTGCAGGCGGCGCTGCGGGAGATGGCGGGGCTCAACGCCGAGCTGGTGATCGTCGACAATGACAGCGGTGACGCCTCGTTCGAGACGATGCAGGCGGCGCTTGGCTCGGAGGATTGGGCGCAGGGCGCCCCGATCCGGCTGATCCAGTCGGGCCATAATGGCGGCTTCGGCGCCGGAAACAACGTGGGCATTCGGGCCGGCTGGTCCGACGGCAGCGCGCCGGATTACGTCTATGCGCTGAACTCCGATGCCTTCCCGGATCCGGGCAGCCTGCGGGCGCTGCTCGACCATCTCGAGACACATCCAGAGGCTGGATTTGCCGGCAGCTATATCCACGGCGAGGCGGGTGATCCGCACATCACCGCCTTCCGCTTTCCGTCGATCGCCTCGGAGCTCGAAGGCGCGGCGCGGTTCGGCCCGATCTCGCGCCTGCTGCATCTGCGGCGCGTGCCGCTCGAGATGCCGGCGCAGACCCAGCGGGTCGACTGGCTGGCCGGGGCCTCGCTTATGATGCGGCAGAGCGTCCTGGACGAGATCGGCCTCTTCGACGAGACCTTCTTCCTCTATTTCGAGGAAACCGACCTCTGCCTGCGCGCCGCGCGGGCGGGATACGAGACCCACTATGTCCGCGACAGCGAGGTGACCCATATCGGGTCGGTCTCGACGGGGATGAGGACATGGGCGCGGGTGCCGGGCTTCTGGCTCGACAGCCGCTGGCACTATTTCACCAAGAACCACGGGCGCGCCTATGCGGCCGTGGCAACGCTCGCGCATCTGGCGGGCGGTCTGCTCTGGCGGCTGCGGCGGGTGCTGCAGCGCAAGGCTCAGGCCGACCCGGACCACTTCCTGCGCGATCTCGTGTTTCATGACCTCAGGGCGATGACCCGGCCTTTGCCGGTCACACGTGAAACCAAACCCGGCCCGGCGCCGGGGGCGGTGCTTGGGGCGCAGTCGGAGTAGGCAGTATGGCGCAGTTTTCCAGCGTGGTGATCGGCAACGAATCCCTCCTCGTTCAATGCAGCGAGAAGCTTCTGGCAGCGGGGCATCCGATCCGGGCGGTCGTGACCCGCAATCCGGATATCGCCGACTGGGCGACGGGCCGGGGGCTGACGGTCGTCGCGCCCGGCAAGGGGCTGGCCGAGCGGCTCGGCGGTCTGGAGTTCGACTGGTTGCTCTCCATCGCCAATCTCGACATCATCCCCACGGCGGTGCTGGCCCTGCCCGGCAAAGGTGCGATCAACTTCCACGATGGCCCGCTGCCGCGCCATGCCGGGCTCAACGCGCCGGTCTGGGCGCTCATCGAGGGCGAGAGCCGTCACGGCGTGACCTGGCACATGATCGAGGGCGGCGTCGACGAGGGCGACATCCTCGTGTCGCGCGGCTTCGACATCGCGCCCACCGATACCGCGCTGACGCTGAACACCAAGGCCTACGAGGCCGCCATCGACAGCTTCGGCGACCTGATGGAGCAGCTCGAGCACGGGCTGCGCCGCTTTCCGCAGGACCTGTCTCTGCGCAGCTACCATGCGCTGGCCGACCGCCCCTCTGCGCACGGGGTGCTCGACTTTACCCGCCCCGCGACCGAACTGGCGCGGCTGGTGCGGGCGCTCGATCACGGCGGCTATGCCAATCCGCTTTCGGCCCCGAAGTTTCGAGCGCATGGCGCGTTCTGGCTCGTCGGAGAGGCCCGCGCGGTCGAGGGCAGCGGCGCGCCCGGCGCCGTGCTCGAGGCGACCGACGATCACCTGACGGTGGCCTGCGGCAGCGGCGCGCTGCGGATGGCGCATTTCAGCCATCCCTGCGGCGCGCTGGCACTGGTGGCGCAGGTCGGCAAGCCGGGCGAGGCGCTCGACCTCGTGCCCGGCGACGAACGCGCCGCCATCGCCGAGGCAGTGGCGCAGGTCGCGCCGCATGAGGGCTATTGGCGCAACCGTCTGGCCGAGCTGTCTCCGGCGGAGCTTCAGGGGCTCGGCAAGACGGGCGGCGAGGTGGTCTCGCGACCTCTGGTATTGGGCAACGCGGTGCCGGCGCAGGTCATCGCCAGCGCCTTCGCGGCGCGGCTCGATGGGCACGAGCTCTGCGATCTCGCCTATGCCGACGACGCGCTCGCCGCGCTGGCCTCGACCGGGGTCATCGCGCCGTGGGCACCGCTGCGGGTGAAGGCTTCGGACAGTGTGGATGCGCTGGCGCAGCGCCTTGAAGAGGAACTTGCCGAGGTTCGGAAGCGCAAGGGCTTTGCCACCGACCTGCCGGCCCGCGAGCCGCAGCTCTCCGGTGCGCCGCAGGTGCCGCATATTGGTCTGACCCTTGGCGCGGGCCATATCGAGGGCACCGCGATCACCATCGAGCTGACCGCCGGGGGCGCGACGCTGCATACCGATACCGGGCGTCTGCCGCAGGCCCAGGCCGAGCTTCTTGCCGCGCGGTTCGAACTGATGGCGCGCGAGGCGCAGGGCCAGTCCGACCTTGCCAGCCTGCCGGTGCTGCCCGAGGCCGAGCGCGACATGGTGCTGAACCTGTGGAACGCTACCGAAGAGGCGCATGATCGCAGCCTGACCATGCAGGCGGCGTTCGAGGCGCAGGTCGCCAAGACCCCTGACGCGGTGGCGCTGGTCTTCGAGGATCAGAGCCTGACCTATGCCCAGCTCAACGCCCGCGCCAACCAGGTGGCGCATGTGCTGCGCGGCATGGGCGTGGGCGCCGGGGCTGTGGTCGGGCTCTACACCCGCCGGTCGGTCGACCTGATGGTCGGCGCGCTTGGCATTCTGAAGGCGGGGGGCGCCTATCTGCCGCTCGATCCCTCCTACCCGGCGGACCGTCTGCGGCACTACATCGCCGACAGCGGCGCGCCGGTGATCGTGACGCAATCGGCGCTGAAGGGCGATCTGCCTGAGCACAGCGCTGACCTGCTGGTGATCGACGCCGATCCGCGCCTGCCGCAGGCGCCGACGCAAAACCCCGCCCCGGCCAGCGGGCCGGAGGATCTCGCCTACCTGATCTACACCAGCGGCTCGACCGGCACGCCGAAGGGCGTGATGATCGAGCACCGCAACGTGCTGAATTTCTACCTCGGCATGGATGCCAACGTGCCGCACGAGCCGGCGGGCACCTGGCTCGCTGTGACCTCGCTCAGCTTCGACATCTCGGTGCTCGAGCTGTTCTACACCACCGCGCGCGGCTTCAAGGTGGTGCTGACGTCCGACGAGGACCGGGGGCTGATCTCGAACGGGCCGATGCCGCTGTCGGACCGCTCCATGCAGTTCTCGATCTATTACTGGGGCAACGATGACGGCGCAGGCCGCGACAAGTACAGGCTACTGCTCGAGGGCGCCAAGTTCGCCGATCAGAACGGGTTCTGCGCGGTCTGGACCCCGGAGCGGCACTTCCACGCCTTCGGCGGGCCCTATCCCAACCCCTCGGTGACCGGCGCCGCCGTCGCCGCGGTGACGCAGAACATCGCCGTGCGCGCGGGCTCGGTGGTGGCACCGTTGCACCATCCGGCGCGCATCGCCGAGGAATGGGCGGTGATCGACAACCTCACCAACGGGCGCGCCGGGCTGGCCATCGCCTCGGGCTGGCAGCCGGACGATTTCGTGCTGCGTCCCGAAAACACCCCGCCCGAGAACAAGCCCGCCATGCTCGAGAACATCGAGCAGGTGCGCCGCCTCTGGCGCGGTGAACCCGTCGCCTTCCCGCGCAAGGACGGCTCGCTGCACGAGGTCGTGACGCAGCCGCGCCCGGTCTCGGCCGAGCTGCCGGTCTGGGTCACCACCGCCGGCAACCCCGAGACCTGGAAAGAGGCGGGGCGGCTGGGCTGCAACGTGCTCACCCATCTGCTTGGCCAGTCGATCGACGAGGTGGCCGACAAGATCCGGCTCTATCACGGCGCGCTGCGCGAGGCGGGGCATGACCCGAAGGACTTCACCGTCACGCTGATGCTGCACAGCTTCGTCGCCGCCACCCGAGAGGAGGCGCGCGAGGTCGCTCGCGAGCCGATGAAGGCGTACCTGCGCTCGGCCGCCGGGCTCATCAAGCAGTATGCCTGGGCCTTCCCGGCCTTCAAACGGCCTCAGGGGCTCAACAACCCGTTCGAGCTGGATCTCGAGATACTCACCCCCGAGGAACTCGACGCGATCCTCGATTTTGCCTTCGAGCGCTACTTCAACGACAGCGGTCTCTTTGGCACCGTCGAGGATGCGCTGGCGCGCACCGAGGAGTTGAAGCGCATCGGCGTGGGCGAGATTGCCTGCCTGATCGATTACGGCATCGAGCGCGAGCGCGTGCTCGAGGGGCTGCGGCCGCTGGCGCAGGTGGTGCAGGGGGCCAACGTGGCGCCCGAGCTCGATGCGGGCGATTTCTCCATCGCGGCGCAGATCCTGCGCCACGAGGTGACGCATCTGCAATGCACGCCCTCGATGGCGCGGATGATCGCGATGAACGACGAGGCGCGCTACGCGCTTTCGAAGGTGCAGCACCTGTTCCTCGGCGGCGAGCCGCTGCCCGGCGCGCTGGTGCAGGAGTTCGGCAAGATCACCGAGGCCAGCGTCACCAACATGTACGGCCCGACCGAGACCACGATCTGGTCCTCGACCGAGGCGGCCGGGCTCGTCGACGGGGTGGTCAATATCGGTATGCCCCTGGCCAACCAGCAGCTCTACGTGCTCGATGACGACATGCGCCCGGTGGGCGTGGGGCAGCCGGGCGAGCTTTGGATCGGCGGCGAGGGCGTGACGCGCGGCTATTGGGGCCGCGAGGATCTGACCGCCGAGCGCTTCCTTCCGAACCCGTTCCACGGCGGACGGATGTACCGCACCGGCGATCTGGTGCGCCGCCGCATGGATGGGCGCATCGACTTCATCGGGCGCGTCGATCATCAGGTGAAGATCCGCGGCTTCCGCATCGAGCTTGGCGAGATCGAGGCGGTGATGGAGGCGCAGCCGGGGGTGACTCAGGCTGTGGTTGTCGCGCGTGAGGATCAGCCGGGCGACATTCGTCTGGTGGGCTATTACAGCGCCGAGACGCCGCTCGACGAGGCGGCGATGAAGGCGGCGATGGGCGGGGATCTTCCGGGCTTCATGGTGCCCTCGCACCTGATGCGGCTCGAGAGTTTCCCGCTGACGCCCAACAAGAAGGTCGACCGCAAGGCGCTGCCCAAGCCGATGACCAGGGCGCTTGCCCCGAAAGCCGCAGCCAGCCCCGCCCCGGAAGCGCCCCCCGCCGCGGCGCCGCTCGTGGCGCGCGGGGCAGGGCAGGGCAGTGCGCAGGTCGAGGCGCGCATCGCCGAGATCTGGTCGACGGTGCTGGGCGTGGCCGAGATTTCGGGGCGCGACAGTTTCTTCGACCTTGGAGGCCATTCGCTTCTGGCGGTCCAGGCGCATCGCGCGATCCGCGACGAGCTTGGGGCGAAGGGGCTGTCGATCACCGACATCTTCCGCTTCCCTGTGCTTGCCGATCTGACCGCGCGGGTCGCGGGGCTTGTTGATCCCGGGGCCGCACCGACCGTCGCCCCGAAGCGCGCTCCCGCGCCGCAGCCGCAGCCGGAACTCGCCGCCGCCCCGGCCGCCCCTGCGCCCGAAGCGCCGGCCCCCGTCGCCAATGACCGGGCGAAGGCGCGGTCCGACGCCATGGCGCGCCGTCGGGCGATGCGGGCGCGGCGCAGCGCCTGAGGCCATGGATGCCGCCACGCTGAGACAGGCGCTTCGCACGGTCCGCTTTCCCGAAGGGCTGGGCTGGGCCGTGCACGAGGCGACCGGTGATCCCGATGCGCTCTTCGCCGAGGAGCGCGTCGCCGTCTCGAAGGCGATCCCCGCGCGTATCGCCGAATTCGCCGGTGGCCGCAGGGCTGCGCGCGCAGCCATGTCGCAGCTCGGCCTGCCGCCCTGCGCCATTCCCGCCCGGCCCGACCGCGCCCCGCACTGGCCCGAGGGCGTTCTCGGCAGCATCAGCCATGCGGGCCCGGTCTGCCTTGCGGTGGTCGGGCGAAGCGCCGACTGGGCGATGATTGGCATCGATCTCGAACCCGACCGCCCGATGGCGGCCGAGCTTGTTCCCGAGATCGCAGCGCCCGACGAGTTGGCGGCGCTGGCGCCGTTGCCACGGACGCTGGCCGCGACCCGGATCTTCAGTGCCAAGGAGGCCGCCTACAAGGCGCAGTACCCGGTGACGAGGGCGCTGTTCGGCTTCGACGCGATGCAGGCGAATCTGCAAATTGGGCGCATGAATATGGCGAAAAATGTCGGGCTCGGGCGCGGAGCTGCGCTGCCAATGTGGCAGCTTCTGGTCGCGAACCACGTCATTTCACTCTGCCTAAGCGCGAAAATAGGCTAAAACCCCCGACAATGAGGCGAGAATAAGGCCGTGTTTCGCAAATCGGACACGAATTGTTTCCCATTCGCCGTCGTTTGAACGTGGCTAAATTTGGGCAAATTTGTTAGTTTGTGTCTCGAAAGCGGCGTGACCCCGACGCGTTTTGGCCCCAGTTGGGTCGGTCGGAGCAGGCGCTTTTTCCGAACGTAGGGTGGGGGCCAGACGTTGCCGGAGTAACGAGATGAACCAGTTCCAGTCGATCGGTGAGGTGCTGTCCGCACTGAAACGCCGTGCCCTGCTGATTTTACTAGTGACCGTACTTGGTAGTGCCGCCTCCGTCTGGCTCGCCCTGAACCAAATCAAGGTCTACGAAGCCACCGCCGTGGTGCAGATCGAGGAGGGCCAGATGCCCGACTCGCTCGCCGGGGCGTCTGCCCAGAACCAGGATGGGTCGCGTCGGGTGCGCCTGATCGAACAGCGCCTCATGTCGCGCGACAATCTTCTCGCCCTCATGGAAGAGCACGGTCTGTTTGACGGTGATACCGGTATGTCCGTGGGCCAGCGCCTGTTCCGGATGCGCGAGGCGGTCTCGATCCAGGAGATCCGGACCAACTCCAACAGCTTTGCCGCGCAGCAGGAGATGCCCTCGGGCCTGCGCATCAGCGTGGTCCTGCCCGACCCGCAGAAGGCGGCGGATGTCGCCAACGAGATGATGTACCAGGTCATCAACCAATCGCGCGACCGCAGCCTCAGCAGCGCCCGCGACACGCTGGCCTTCTTCGAAAGCGAGGAGGCCCGTGTCGAGACCGAGATCGAGGCGATGGAAGCGAAGATCGCCATCTTCAAGCGCGAAAATGCCGAGGCCCTGCCGAGCGGCACCGGCGCGCTGCGCAGCCAGCTCACCACGCTCGAGGACAGTCAGCTGGCTTTGGCGCGCGACATCGTCGAGATGGAAGGCAATTCCACCCGTCAGCGCGAGGAAGTGCTGTCGCGCCAGCTTGGCCTGATGCGCGAGCAGCAGAGCCTGATCGAACAGCGCATCAGCGACATCAACGAAACTCTGCTGCAGGCCCCCGAGGTCGAGCGCGAGCTCTCTGCGCTCGAACGCGATCTCGAACGGCTGAAGGATCAGTACAGCGTCATCACCCGCCGCAAGGCGGATGCCGAGATGGGCCAGATGCTCGAGGATCGCCAGCAGACGGACCGCTTCGAAGTGCTTGAAACCGCGCTTGTGCCCGAGTTCTCGGCCTCCAGCGGACGCAAGAAGATCGTCCTGGCCGGGGTCGTGGCCAGCGTCCTTGCCGGTGTCGTGATCGCGTTCGTGGCGGAGCTGCTGAACCCGGCGATCCGCAGTGCGGCGCAGATGGAGCGCGTCCTCGGCCTGCAGCCGGTGGTGTCGATCCCGGTGGTCGAGGCGCGGCGCGACCGCCGCAGCCGGCAGCTGCGGTCGGTCACCGCGGTGGGGCTCTTGGCGGCGCTGATGCTGGGGCTCTACCGGTTGTTCACCGACATCCTGCCGTGGCAGGGGCTTCTGGACAGGTTTCTGCCACGCATGGCCCGGTCCTGAGCGTCGCAGGGGCCGGGCCGGCGCCGGCCCCGAAGCGACGCTGAGACAAAGCTGCCGCGCGCAGCTCCCGCCAGACGATCAGCAGGTTTTCAGTAGGTATACTGCCGGATCTTGCTGCCTTCGGCCTTGTTGAGCACGGTGCCGAGCAGGGGCACGTCGTCGCCGAGCCGGCGCTGGGTCTCGCGGATCTCTTTCTCGGTGGTGATCCCGCCGCCGATCACGAGGATCACCCCGTCGAACTGGCCGCGGAAGGCCATGACGTCATCGTAGTAGAGCGCCGGCGGCAGGTCGAAGAGCATCACGTCAGGCGCGAACTCGTCCTCGATGTGGCGCAGCGCGGTACGGCTCTGCGGCGATTGCAGCAGCTCCGAGGCGTAGGGCTCGACGGTGCCGTTGAAGCCGAAGGCGATGTTGCGGCCGGCGTGGATCTCGTTTTCGCCCATACGGATCAGGTGATCTTCCGGCGGCACGAGGCCGCGCAGGACATCGCCCATGGAGCCGGGGTTCTTCACCCCCAGAACCTTATGCAGCGACGGGCGGCGCAGATCGCAATCGATGAGCATGGTGCGGCAGTTCTGCTGTCGCGAGAGGCTGATGGCGAGGTTGGCCGCGGTAAAGGTCTTGCCGCAATCCTTCGTTGGCGACGTGATCGCCACGCGCGTCCACCCGCGTTCGGCCAGCGCCTGCAGCAGCCGCGTGCGCAGCACGTCGAAGGCGGCGTGGGCCGGGTCCTGACGCTCGGCGGTGATGATGCGGTGACGCTCGAGATGGCGAGGATTGACGGTGAATTCCTGCAGCCGATGCCAAAGCGGCGTCGGCTTGCGGGCCGGGCTGCGGGGCGCCTGTGCTGGCGCGGTCTCGGCCTCGACCGGGGCTGATGCGGTCGCCGGCGCGGTGACTTTGTCGCCGTCATGCACGCGCAGACGCTTGCGGATCTCCTCGCGCTTGGCGGTGGTCTGGCGCCGCGCCTCTTCGCGGGCCTCGGCCTCGCGCTGTTCCTGCAGGCGCGCCTCTTCGGCGGCACGCTGGCGGGCCTCTTCCTCGGCGCTGCGCCGGGCGGCCTCTTCGGCTGCGTGCGCCGTCTCCTCGGCCAGGGCGGCCTTGTCCTCGGCACGGCGGCGCTCGAGGCGCCGGTCGCGGGATTCAAGGGGCTCGATCGGCGGCTCTTCGGGGCCGTCATCGATGGGATTGCGGTTCCTGCGACGGAACTTGCGTCTTTCAACCATGGTCATGCCTCCGCACCTCGCAGATCACGCGGCGACCCATAGACTACCAGAACCTTGTATACCTGCATAAACCAGCCCGTTTGCCGGCGCGCCAGTCCACAGTCGTCCCGACCAGGGATTCGGCGCGCGTTAACCCTGACTCAGAGTAAACCAGAAGAATTTGACCAGAATGAGGACGGCCCCGTGGCACTGCCGTCCCCAAGACAGGAGGTGCCCGCTCAGAGGCGGTCGAACTCCGATTCGCCCCAGTACCCGGCGCGGCGCATCGCAAGCGACCGGCGATAGCCCATCGTTCCGATCACCGTGACCGCGAACACGCCCAGCGAGACGCTGGCGACGAGGGTGGACATGAACTTGCCGCCGATCCCGTAGGCGATGCCCTCGAGAAGGTCGATCGAGACGCTGCCCATGGCGATGAAGTGAAGCGCGCAGACGCCGGCGACCATGCCGAGCCCCTTGCGAAGCTGGCTGCGCATGTCGTCGCCCTCCTGCAGCATGGCGAGCACGAATCCCGCGATGCCGGCGGCGATGCCGATCAGCAGGGTCATCGGGTTGTAGATCGCGAGGCAGTTCTCCAGCGCCGACATACCGGTCAGGTGCATGGCGGCGACGCCAAGCCCAGCCACCACGCCAAGCCCGACGCGCTTGTGCTCGCTCTCCACGAACAGGCTTGCCGCAACCGGGAGGCCGACCAGAACGACGCCGACAAGGATCGAGATCGCCGTCAGCGACATGTCGTAGGTCAGCGCCGCATCGGGACGGTAGCCGATCATGGCGACGAAATGCGTGGTCCAGACGCCGACCCCGGCGACCAGCGCCACCCAGACCGCCACGACGCAGCGCTGGTTGAGGGTGGCGTAGTCGCTGTTGCGCATCAGGAGCACGAGCATCCCCGCGGTGATCACGCAAACGCCGGCCGCGGCGGCGATGAAGTTGCTTTGGGTCTCGAGGATGCCCTGCAGTAGTGTACCTAGCACGGTGGATTGCTCCGATGGTCGATTCTCAGTCTAAGTTGAGTTTGAGATCAACCTATCGATGCGGCGCAAAAGTGGCCGAGGAATGATGCTTTAATGTCAGGCTGTTAGTCCGTCTCACATTGAGATGACGGCGCCGCGTTCCGGGTGGGTGCAAGCTGCTGCCGAGACTGGATAATTGATCGTGTGCAAACAGTGCGTTGCTGCGAAAATCGCGCGGCGAAAGCGGTCGAGACTTGGCAGCGCGTTGCTGGCTGAGGCGCCAGTGAGCGGGCGGCGCGAGGCTGTCGGCATGAGACTCAGAAAACCGCCGCGACAGATAGGCATGTCGTCGCCGCGCCCGGCGAATCGGGCGCGGCGGGAGGTTCAGAGCATCAGCTGGTAGCTGTGCGGCACGTATTGGAAGCCGTCGTCACGGGTCTCGGCATAGCCCAGGGCCGGGAACGGCATATGGTAGCCGATGAACGGGATCTTGTCGGCGGCCAGCATGTCGAGCGTCTTGCGGCGGGTCTGCGCGGCGGCTTCCTTGTCGGTGTCGAAGCTCACCTCCCAGTCGGGATGGGCCAGCGAGAACACGTAGTGATTGGCCAGATCGGCGATCAGCATCAGCTGCTTGCCGCCGCTCTCGAGCATGTAGCTCATGTGGCCCGGCGTATGGCCCGGGGTCATCACCGAGGTGATGCCCGAGGCGACGCTCTCGCCGTTGCCGATAAAGCTGAACTGCTCGGCCAGAGGCTCCACCTTGTTGGTGAAGGTGTCGTTGGCGACGCCGGACCAGTGATCGTACTCGGCCTGCCCGGTGACGTGCTGGGCATTGGCGAAGGTCGGGCCGTCGCCGCCCGTCAGGCCGCCGACGTGATCGCCATGCATGTGGGTGATCACCACGTGGCTGACATCGCCGGGCGCGTAGCCCGCCGCCTCGACCGCGGCGACAATACCGTCGGGATTGAGGCCGGTGTCGAACAGAATCAGCTCGTTGCCGGTGTTGACCAGCGTGGGCGTGAAGAAGAACTGCGCCTTGTCGGTGGGAATGTTCGCGGCCTCGGCGGCCTCGGCGAATTCCTCGTCCGAGGCGTTCAGGCCGAAGATCGAATGCGGATCCTCGCGCGTGGCGGTGCCGGCCATCAGCGCGGTGACCTCGAAGTCGCCGAGCATGATGCGGTTCACCTTTGGCACCATCGCGCCTTGCTTGGCGGCCTGCGCCCGCAGCGGCGCGGCACCGGCCGCGACGAAGGGCATGGCAACGGCACCGGCGAGGGCGGTGCGGCGGCTGAATGTCGTCTGTTCCGTCATGTAGGTGACTCCCTCCTGTTGGTGTGCGGAAGGTAGATCGCGCGGGGCGGCTTGCCAGATCCGGCTTTGCAGCTTGTTAACGCGCCACGGGATAGGGAGCGGCACCCCAAGACGGAGATGCCGATGATTCCCGACACGACCAACCCCTGCTGGCGCCGCGTTCTCACCTCCGAGAGCGACCTGTCCGGCGCCGTGCTCGCCACCAAGCTGCTGGTCACGCGGCTCCGGCGCGAGGTCAAGGCACGCCCCGGAGCGCTCGGCCCCAAGATCGCCGAGCTGCGCGACTATTTCGAGAAAAATACCTTTGCGGCGAAGGACATCGCCCTCTTCTGAAAGGACTGGCCATGAAGAATGCAATGATGAGCGTGGCCGAGGCCGCCGCCCTGATCGATGCCGGCAAGGTGCTGGTTGTCGCCGGATCGGAGGCGGCGCTGTCGCAGCTGCCCAAGGGGTGCTGGATCGGTGGCACCTCGGTCTATTTCATGACCGATACCGGCGGCCGGGTGGATCGCGATAACCTCTTCGTGACCGAGATCGAGGCCGCCGAAGACGCGCGCCCGGTGCTCTATGCCGGCGAGGATCTCCCGAGCCTGACGATGAACCGCTTCGACAACGGCCTGTCGGTGATCCTGATCCCGGCCTTCAGCAACGCTCATGAAGAGTTCGCCATTCACGGCAGCAGCTACTCGGGTGTGTTCGACCAGCCGCTGATGGGCTGGGTCACCGGCGTGCATCTCGACGATCTCGAGTCCGCCAAGCCCAAGGTGTTCGACGGGGCGCGCGGCATGGCCTTCGACGAGGGCGCGATGGTGCTGCACGTGAAACTGCGCGCCGATCGGGTCGCGGATATCGACATCCTGAACCTCTTCGAGCCCGATCAGACCGCCGACGAGATCAGTTTTGCAGGCACTGGGTTCACGGCGCAGACCGCGCTGGTCAATGGCGAAGAGGTCGACTTCGCAAGCTACCTTGCAGAGAAGGGCGTGGATACGCGCTGCCCGCTGGTGGCGAATTTCGCCGGCGCGATGATCAACGTCTCGTTCCAGTCGGTCGAGCCGGGCAAGCCGGTCAGCTTCTATGCGCCGGTGATCGAGGGCGTGAGCTATCGCGTCGCGCAGCTGCCGGGGGACTATGCCTCCGAATTCGTCGCTCGGGCGCAGGGCGAGGGCAGCCGCGAGCTGTCGTGCAACTGCATCCTCAACTACCTCTACGGAGAGCTCGAGTCGAAGACCACCGGCAGCTTCACGGGCCCCGCCACCTTCGGCGAGATCGCCTACATGCTGCTGAACCAGACCATGGTCCGGCTGAACATTCAGGCGGCAGAGGCCGCTGCGGTGGCATGAACGCAAGGTCTCCGGCGCGCGTCGTGCCGGGGCCTCATTCCTAGATCAGGCTGGCGCCGCATTGCGGCAGGTAGCCCATGACCATCTCGTGGGTGCAGAGCGCTGTCGCCGGCGTGGTGACGGTCGCGCTCGCGGCTGCCGCGCCAAGCGCCAGCGAGTCCGGGCCGCTCATCCCGGCGGCGAGGCCATAGGCGAAGGCGCCGACAAAGCTGTCGCCCGCGCCGACGGCCGACACGACCGAGACATTGGCGGCGCTCACCTGCACCAGCCCGTCCGGCCCGGCCATCACCGAGCCATCCGCGCCGCGCGCCACGATGACCCGCTCGGCGGCGCCGCGCGCCACCAGTTCGGCGGCGAATTGCGCCGACTCGAGCCGCGTCACAAGTGGCCGCCCTGCAAGACCCTCGGCCTCCTCGGTGTCCATGCGCAGCACCGCGGGGGCCGGGTTGGTGCCCTTGGCGAGATATTCCAGCGCCGGGCCCGAGGTGTCGACGATCAGCAGCGCCTTGCGCGGCTCCAACTCGGCGCAGAGCTGCGTCGCGAAGGCGGCCGAGACGCCGGGTGGCTGGCTGCCGCTCAGCACCACGATGCCGCCCTCGGGCACCGATGCGGCAATCGCCTCGAGCGCCTCGGTCACCTGCTCCTCGGACCAGAGCGGGCCGGGCATGACAAAGCGGTATTGCTGGCCGGTTTCGCGATCGTGCACGGCCATGCTTTCCCGGGTGTCGCCCGGGGCCTCCATCCTTACCAGCGGGATGCCCTGATCGGCCATCGCCGCCTCGAGCCGCATGCCGGTGGGGCCGGCGAGCGCCACGAAGGCGCGGGCCTGGCCGCCAAGGGCCGCCACGACGCGCGCGACGTTGATGCCACCGCCACCGGGATCCACGGTGAAGGGATCGCAGCGCAGCTTCGGCCCCGCGACGACGCGGTCCGCGGTCGTCGTCAGGTCAAGCGCGGGGTTCAGCGTGACGGTCAGAATATCGTTCATGGCGGAACCATGTCACTCAACCACCGGTTCGCCAAGAGCCTCGAACTGGACAAATGAGCGCGCTTGTGGGAAGTGCCGTCCGCGTAAGCAGGAGCCTCCCATGACCGTCACCCGTTTTGCCCCTTCGCCCACCGGCCACATCCATGTGGGCAACCTTCGCACGGCACTGTTCAACTACCTGATCGCCCGCAAGGCCGGCGGCACCTTCATTCTGCGCATCGACGACACCGATCCCGAGCGCAGCAAGGAAGAGTATGTCGACGGCATCAAGCGCGACCTCGAGTGGCTGGGCCTGACATGGGACCGGATCGAACGGCAGAGCAAGCGGCTCGACCGCTATCACGCCGCCGCCGACCAGCTGCGCGAGATCGGCCGCTTCTACGAGGCATGGGAGACCCCGACCGAGCTTGACCTGAAGCGCAAGAAGCAGCTCAACATGGGCAAGCCGCCGGTCTATGACCGTGCAGCGCTTGCGCTTTCCGACGACGAGAAGGCCGCGCTGCGAGCCGAGCGCGGCGATGGCGTGTGGCGCTTCAAGCTCGACCAGGAGCGCATCGAGTGGACCGATGGCATCCTCGGCGACATCTCGATCGACGCGGCCTCGGTTTCCGACCCGGTGCTGATCCGCGGCGATGGCCAGATTCTCTACACGCTGGCCTCGGTGGTCGACGACACCGAAATGGGTGTCACCCACGTTGTGCGCGGCTCGGACCACGTGACCAACACCGCGACCCAGATCCAGATCATCAACGCGCTGGGCGGCACCGTCCCGAGCTTTGCCCACCACTCGCTTCTGACCGGCCCGCAGGGTGAGTCGCTGTCGAAGCGTCTCGGCGTGCTGTCGATCCGCGACCTGCGCGAAAGCGGCATCGAGCCGGAGGCGCTGCTGTCGCTGATGGCGCGGCTCGGCTCGAGCCAGCCGGTGGAACTGCGCCTGTCGCTGGAAGAGATCGCTGAGGGCTTCGAGCTGTCGCAGTTCGGCTCTGCGCCGACCAAGTTCGACGTCAACGATCTTTACCCGCTGACCGCGCGCAAGCTGCACGGATTGCCGCTGTCCGCGGTGGCCGACGAGATCGCGGCCCTGGGCGTGCCTTCGGACAAGGCCGAGCTGTTCTGGAGCGTCACGCGCGAGAACATCGAGACCCGCAAGGATCTCGCGGGCTGGTGGGAGCTGTTTCGCGACGGCGCCGAGCCGGTGATCGCCGACGAGGACCGCGACTTCATCGCCGAGGCGATGGCGATCCTGCCCGAGGGGCCGCTCACCCAGGACAGCTGGGGCGACTGGACCAAGGCGGTGAAAGAGCAGACCGGACGCAAGGGCAAGGGCCTGTTCATGCCGCTCCGCAAGGCGCTGACGGGGCGCGAGCGCGGGCCCGAGATGGCTGACGTGCTGCCGCTCTTGCAGACCATCCCGGCGCGCAAGCTCGCCAAGGGCTGAGCCTCAGACGCGACGCGCCAGCGCGTCGCGATCCTCCTTCACCTCGATGCTTTCCTGTGCGTGATGCAGCGCGTAGGCGCGGGTGCGCCGCGCCGCCTGCGCCAGATCTCGCCATTCGGCATGTTCGAGCTTGGCCAGGGTGTCCAGCACCGTGCCGATCACCTCCGGATGGCCGGCACCGGCGCGGATCAGCGGCTCGAACCCGTCTTCCATCAGCTGGGTCGCGGTCAGCGCCGGGGCCTCGATGCGGGGGAATTGCGGCGGCTGCGCCTTGGGCGGCTCGGCCTCGGAGAACAGCCGCGCCAGCCGGTGCACCACGTCGACGGCGGTGCCCGGATCGTTGATCCCCGGCGACAGCGCCCGCACCGCGGTCTCGTTCAGCACCACGACGCCGAAGCGTGCGTCCTGCTCGGCGGTTCGGATCTCGCCGAAGGTGAAGCAGTTGCTCAGCGCCGTGCGCTCCTCGATGTCGCCGAGCACCCAGCCGAGGGGGGCGCCCTTCAGGACATGCGCACCCGGAGAGACGATGAGCGTGATCGAGGCGTCGGCCTTGGCCAGCGCGTCGTGCAGCGCTTCCATGTTGACGAATTGCAGGTAGCCGCTCGAGGGGGCGGGCAGGGGCCAGGCGGCCTCGGGGATCTCGGCGTCCGGCGCAACGGGCAACCCGCCGAGGGCGGGGCGCCTCAGCGCGTTGTAGAGTGGCTCTCGGGCCTGCCGGTCGACCATCTGGAGCGTGTCGTCCATGCTGCCCAGCGTGCTCAGATGCTCGATCCAGCGCAGGATCGAGACGATGATCGCCACGATCACCAGCACCGTCACCCCGAGGATCATCACCGCGGCATTGTCCGGGTAGAGCCCGGCGCGGAACATCACCAGCGCGGTCAGCGAATACAGGAATGCCCCGGTGAACACCGCCAGAACCGTGTGGGTCGTGGTGTCCGAGAGGTGCAGCCGGTAGGCGCGTGGTGTGGCCTGGCTGGCGGCGGCCTGGTAGGCCTGCACCATCACCGACAGCGAGAAGGTGGTCACCGTCAGCATCGTCGTGGCGAGGATGTTGAGGATCGGGATCACCGCGTCCGGACCGATCTTGATCTCCCATTCATCCGGCAGCAGCGGCTCGAAGAGCGGCGACAGGAACGCCATGGCAAAGGCCAGCACTGCGCCGAACACCACCCGCGCCACGAGGTTGCGCGCCACGCGGCGCAGCAGCAGCAGGGTCTTCGAGATCATCATGCCGCCACCTTGCGGGCGCCGAGCCCGGCGAGGCGGTCGTCGACGAAGCGTCGCTCGTCGTCGCTCAGGCGCTGGGCACGCGGGTAGCGGGGGGCCTCACGGTCGTCGAGGATCGGGGCGTCCCAGCCGGTGGTGGTGGCGAAGAACCGGTCGGCGCCTTCGGGTCCGAACTCGGTGAGATACCCCTGCACCACCACGTCGAGATAGCTCAGCAGAACCGGGTGATGGGCGTCGGGTGCGAAGATGCGCTCGGGCGGGATGGCATAGATCGCCAGTTGCGCGACGCTGGGCGCGTCGTGGCTGACGCTGTGCAGCGCATCGAGCCGGTCATAGGCATGTTCGCGCAGGTCGAGCGCCGCCCAGCCATCCGGCGGCACCGGCGCAATCAGCCCCTCGATCTCGCAATGGGGGTCGGGAATCGCGGTGAGAAAGGCCACGTCGCGGGCCTCGGTCCAGCGCCACGCGCGCCGCCAGCCGCGGGCCCGGGCAATGTGGGCGGGGCTGAAACCATGGGTGAGGCGGTTCACGAGGGACCCGTAACCGAAGAAGAAAGCGCTGCTCATACCAGTTTTGCGAGTCCCGGATTGATGTATGTCAAATCGATATTTCTCCAATCATGTATAACGCCTGCATCCTTTGAAAATGGAGGGCGGGCCGTGCGCGTCACAAAAAGAACCAATATCGCCATTCGGGTCCTGATGCATTGCGCGGCCAACACCGGTCGCCTGGTGACCAAATCCGAGATCGCCAAGCGATGCAACGCCTCCGAAAACCACCTCGCACAGGTGATCAACCAGCTGGCCCAGCTGGGCTACCTGCACACCCAGCGCGGTCGCAACGGCGGGCTCGAACTGTCGCGCCCGGCCGAGCAGATCCGTATCGGAGACGTGTTCCGCGCGCTCGAGGCGCCGGTGCCGCTGGCGGAATGCTTTGCCGATGTCGACAACACCTGCCCGCTGACCGAGGCGTGCCGGCTGAAGATTGCGCTCAGCGACGCGGCCAATGCCTTCTACGCAACGCTCGATCCGATCACGCTCGACACGCTGATCTGCGACAATGCTCCGCTCATGGACATTCTCGCGCCACAGGGGCGCTGCGCGATGGCCAAGGTCGAGCCGGTCCTTGCGGCCCAGTGACAAACATCGTACTCTGAGACCCATCGCAGAGGGAGAACCGGCTTTGCCGGTGCCGAAGGAGCAACCGCCCCGGAAACTCTCAGGCCCACGGACCTTTGCGGACGCAGAACTCTGGAGAGTGGCGCGTGACAGCGCGCCCGCCGAAGGGATAACGATCTCAGGCTGACGGACAGAGGGGGCATTTCGTGCGCAGGGTCGTCCTGCGCCAGGAAATGTCCGGGGCTGCGCCACGCGCCACATCCGGGCCAGAGGGATGTGAGACCGCATGGACGAGCTGAAACGCACGCCACTACATGACCTGCACCTCGCGCTTGGCGCGAAGATGGTGCCGTTTGCCGGCTACGACATGCCGGTTCAGTACAAACTTGGTGTGATGAAAGAGCACCTGCACACGCGGGCCGCGGCGGGGCTCTTCGACGTGAGCCACATGGGACAGGTGATCCTGCGCGGCGACGACCCGAAGGCGGTTGCGCTGGCGCTCGAGACTCTGGTGCCGGTCTCGGTGGCGGGGCTGGCCGAGGGCCGGCAGCGCTACGGGCTCTTCACCAACGAGCAGGGCGGCATCGAGGATGACCTGATGATCGCCAACCGTGGCGATCACCTGTTCCTCGTGGTCAACGCCGCCTGCAAGGAGGCCGATGTCGCGCGGCTGCGCGCCGGGCTCGAGCCCAAGGGTGTCTCGGTCGACTATATCGAAGACCGGGCGCTGCTGGCGCTGCAGGGGCCGGGCGCCGAGGCGGCGCTGGCGGCACTGAACCCGGCGGTGGCCGAGATGCGCTTCATGGACGTGGCCACAGTCGAGCTCGCGGGCGTCGAGGCCTGGGTCTCGCGCTCGGGCTATACCGGCGAGGACGGCTACGAGATCTCGGTGCCGGAGAGCGCCACGGTGGCGCTGGCCGAGGCGCTTCTGGCGCAGGACACGGTCGAGCCGATCGGGCTGGGCGCGCGGGATTCGCTGCGGCTCGAGGCCGGGCTATGTCTCTACGGCCACGACATCGACACCACCACCACGCCGGCGGCGGGCAACCTGCTCTGGGCGATCCAGAAGGTGCGCCGCGCCGATGGCGAGCGTGCCGGGGGCTTCCCGGGCGCCGACATCATCCTCCCCGAAATCGCCAGCGGCGCGCCGAGCGTTCGGGTCGGGCTGAAGCCCGAGGGCCGCGCACCGATGCGCGAGGGGATCGATCTTTACGAAAGCGAAACCGGCGGCGGGCCTGTCGGGCGTATCACCTCGGGCGGATTCGGCCCGACGGTGGGCGGACCGGTGGCGATGGGGTATGTTCCCGCGGAACAGGCCACGCCGGGCACGCGTCTTTACGGAGAAGTGCGCGGCAAGCGTCTGCCGGTCGAGGTGGTGACGCTGCCGCACGTGAAACAAAGCTACAAGCGCTGACAAAAGGGAACCAGCGATATGAAATTCACCGAAGAACATGAATGGCTGCGCGTCGAGGACGATCTGGTCGTGGTGGGGATCACCAGCCACGCCGCCGAGCAGCTTGGCGACGTGGTCTTCGTCGAACTGCCCGAGGCCGGCACCACGGTCAGCAAGGATGACGAGGTGGTGGTGATCGAGTCGGTCAAGGCCGCCTCGGACATCCTCGCCCCGGTCGATGGCGAGATCGCCGAGGTCAACGAGGCGCTGGTCGACGATCCCGGCAAGGTCAACGAGGACCCCGAGGGCGACGCCTGGTTCTTCAAGCTCAAGATCGAGGATCTCTCGGTGCTCGACGAGCTGATGGACGAAGCCGCCTACAAGAAGTTCGTCGGCTGATGCCGCGCGCCGGTCGTCCCTGGCGACGGCTGGCACGGCTGCCCGAAAGACGAGATCCTTCCCCCGTCCCGGCCTCTGCGCGGGACGGGCGTGGTCGGATTTTGAGTATTTGAAACGTAGAGAAGCACAGCGGTGCGCCCCGTCCGCCGCGTTGCAAGAGGTGAGAGATGGCCTTCACGCCCACAGACTACCAGCCCTATGACTTTGCCAACCGCCGCCATATCGGCCCGTCGCCCGCCGAGATGGACGAGATGTTTGCGGCGCTGGGGGTGGCGGATCTTGACGCGCTGATCGCGCAGACAGTGCCGGAGGGCATCCGCCAGGCCGAGCCGCTCGATTTCGGCGCGCCGCTGTCGGAGCGCGAGATGCTCTGGCGCCTGCAGGAGGTGGCCGAGAAGAACAAGGTGCTGACCTCGCTGATCGGGCAGGGCTATCACAACACGGTCACCCCGCCGGCGATCCAGCGCAACATCTTCGAGAACCCGGCCTGGTACACCGCCTACACGCCCTACCAGCCCGAGATCTCGCAGGGCCGGCTCGAGGCGCTGCTGAACTACCAGACCATGGTCTCGGATCTGACCGGGCTGGAGATCGCCAATGCCTCGCTGCTCGACGAGGCCACCGCTTGCGCGGAGGCGATGACCATGGCCAAGCGCGTCGCCAAGTCGAAGGCCAATGCGTTCTTCGTCGATGAGAACTGCCACCCGCAGAACATCGCGGTGATCCAGACCCGCGCCGCGCCGCTGGGCATCGAGGTGATCGTCGGCGCGCCGGAAGACCTCGAGGCCGACAAGGTCTTTGCCGCTATCTTCCAGTATCCCGGCACCAATGGTGCGCTGCGCGATCTGACGTCCGAGATGGAGGCGCTGCACGAGGCCCGCGCCATCGGCATCGTCGCCGCCGACATCATGGCGCTGTGCCTGGTGAAGGAGCCCGGTGCGATGGGCGCCGATATCGCGGTGGGTTCGACCCAGCGCTTCGGCGTGCCGCTGGGCTATGGCGGCCCGCACGCCGCCTACATGGCCACCAAGGACGCCTACAAGCGCGCCATGCCGGGCCGCATCGTCGGGGTCTCGGTCGACGCGCTGGGCAACCGCGCCTACCGCCTCGCGCTGCAGACCCGCGAGCAGCATATCCGCCGCGAGAAGGCGACCTCGAATGTCTGCACCGCGCAGGCGTTGCTGGCGGTGATGGCGGGCTTCTACGCCGTGTTCCACGGGCCGAGCGGCCTCAAGGCCATCGCGCAGCGCATCCACCTCAAGACCGCGCGGCTGGCCAAGGGGCTCGAGGATGCGGGCTACGAGGTGCAGCCGGAGGCGTTCTTCGACACGCTGACCGTCGAGGTCGGGCTGCTGCAGACAGGCATCCTGCAGGCGGCGGTGAAGGAGGGCATCAACCTGCGCCGCGTCGGCAAGACCAAGATCGGCATCACCCTGGACGAGGCCACCCGCCCGGCGCAGATCGAGGCGGTATGGCGCGCCTTCGGCCTGGTGCGCAAGGACGAGGGCCGGGCCGAATATCGCCTGCCCGACGCGCTGCTGCGCCAGAGCGACTACCTCACCCACGAGGTGTTCCACATGAACCGCGCCGAGACCGAGATGATGCGCTACATGCGCCGTCTCGCCGACCGCGACCTGGCGCTCGACCGGGCGATGATCCCGCTGGGCTCGTGCACCATGAAGCTCAACGCCGCCGCCGAGATGATGCCGGTGAGCTGGCGCGAGTTCGCCGAGCTGCACCCCTACGCCCCGGCCGATCAGGCCAAGGGCTATGCGGAGATGATCGCGGACCTGTCCTCGAAGCTCTGCGCCATCACCGGCTATGACGATTTCTCGATGCAGCCGAACTCGGGCGCGCAGGGGGAATATGCCGGTCTTCTGACCATCGCCTCGTGGCAGAGGGCGCGCGGCGAGGGACAGCGCAATGTCTGCCTGATCCCGGTCAACGCCCATGGCACCAACCCGGCCTCGGCGCAGATGGTCGGCTGGAAGGTGGTGCCGGTGAAATGCGACGATCTGGGCTCGATCGACCTCGCCGATTTCCGCGAGAAGGCGGAAAAGCACAGCGACACGCTGGCGGCCTGCATGATCACCTACCCCTCGACCCACGGGGTCTTCGAGGAGACGGTGAAGGAGGTCTGCGCCATCACCCACGAGCATGGCGGGCAGGTCTATATCGATGGCGCCAACATGAACGCCATGGTCGGGTTGTCGCGGCCGGGCGATCTTGGCGGTGACGTGAGCCATCTCAACCTGCACAAGACCTTCTGCATCCCGCATGGCGGCGGCGGCCCGGGCATGGGGCCGATCGGCGTCAAGGAACACCTGGTGCCGCACCTGCCGTCGGATCCGCTCAAGGGCGGCGTCGCGGGGCCTGTCTCGGCCGCGGCCTTCGGCTCGCCCTCGCTGCTGCCGATCTCGTGGGGCTACATCCTGATGATGGGCGGCGAGGGGCTGACGCAGGCGACGCGGGCGGCGATCCTGAGCGCCAACTACATCGCCGCGCGGCTCCAAGGGGCCTACGAGATCCTTTATACCGGGCCGCAGGGCCGGGTGGCGCATGAGTGCATCATCGACGTGCGCCCGTTCGAGAAATCCGCCGGGGTCACGGTGGAGGACATCGCCAAGCGCCTCGTCGATTGCGGCTTCCATGCGCCGACCATGAGCTGGCCGGTGGCTGGCACGCTGATGGTGGAGCCGACGGAATCCGAGACCAAGGCAGAGCTCGACCGGTTCTGCGACGCCATGCTGGCGATCCGCGAGGAGATCCGCGATATCGAGGAGGGCCGCATCGATGCCGCGGCCAACCCGCTCAAACACGCGCCGCACACGATGGAAGACCTCGTGCGCGACTGGGATCGTCCCTATTCGCGCGAGCAGGGCTGCTTCCCGCCGGGGGCGTTCCGGGTCGACAAGTACTGGCCGCCGGTCAACCGCGTCGACAATGCCTATGGTGACCGGCACCTCGTGTGCACCTGCCCGCCGATGAGCGACTATGCCGACGCGGCGGAGTAGGCTGTGAGAGACCGGGAGTGAGGGGCCAGCCCCTCACACGCCCCGGGATACTTTCGGCCAGAAGAAACAGGGGCCGCGCTCTTCGGTTCGGAGGGCGGGGCCTTTTGTGTCGGGCGTCACGCGGGGTGGCTGGCGCCGGAGCGAGGGGCCAGCCCCTCGCGCTCCCCGGGATATTTTCGGCCAGAAGAAGCAAGGGCGCCGGTCTTTGATGGTGGGGCGGGGTCAGGTCTCGGGCAGGTCGAGCAGGAAGGCGAAGGCGTCGCGGATTCGGCCCCAGGTGGCGGGGTCGGAGGCGCAGAGCAGGTAGCCCTCGCGCTTGGCGGCGTTGTACTCGGAGCCGTCGAGCATGGCGACATGACCGCCGGCGCATTGGCAGAGCAGGGCGCCAGCGGCGTGATCCCAGGGCGTGAGCCCGGCGGAGAGCACGAAATCCACGTGGCCCTGCGCCAGCATGCGCATCTCGTGCGCCGAGCAGCGCAGCGACAGCACGCGCTCGAAGCGGGGCAGCAGCGCGGCCATCTCGGCCTGCTTGTCGGCGGGCAGCATGTAGAGCGGCAGGTAGCCCTGCAGGTTCTCGACCGGGCCGCCGGCGGAGACCGATAGCGTGCGGCGCTTGCGGCGTTTCGGCATGACCAGCTCGGCCGGGCCACCGGTCTCGCCCAGCACCACGTCGTCCATGACGGGATCGTAGATCAGGCCGAAGACCGGGGTGCCGAAGCGCAGCGCCGAGACGATGACGCCGAAGGTGGCGAGCCCGTGGGCGTAGTTCCACGTGCCGTCGACCGGGTCGATGGTGAAGGCAAGCTCGGCATCGGCGACCTTGTCGAGCACCTCGGGGTGGTCGGCCACGTTCTCTTCGCCGATGATCAGCGCGTTGGGGAACAGTGCCAGCAGGCCGCGGGCGATCATCCGCTCGGCGGCGCGGTCGGCCTCGGTCACCAGGTCCTGGTGGCTTTTCTTCTGATCGATCTCGCCGCTCTCGAGATTGCGGAAGCGGGGCAGGATCTCGGCGCGGGCGGCGCGGCGCACGAGGTTTAGGATCGAGCTGCGCTGCGCCTTGCTCAGGGTCGAGACCGGCATCGGGAGGGTGTCGCTCATCGGTCGGGTCCTTTGTCAGCCAGAAGTTGCGCAAGGCTGTGCCAGCCGCGGCGCGGGGGTGCAAGGCGGCCTATTCGCGCGCCCGCAGAACCCGCGCCGGACGGGCGGAAAGTGGCCGCCAGGCGAAGCCGAGCCCGGCCAGCAGCGTGGCGATCACGCCGCCGGCGATGATGCCGAGCGCCGAGGGCCACATCACTGCGAAATCGGTCTCCATGATGAAGCGGCTGATCGCCCAGCCGCCGAGGATGCCCGCGCCGAGCGCCACCACCCCGGCGCCTGCGCCGAGCAGCGCCGAACGCAGGGCGAAGCTCTGCAGGATGCGGGCGCGGCTGGCGCCCAGCGTCTTGAGCACCGCCGCCTCGTAGGTGCGCGCGCCCTCGCCCGCCGCCGCCGCGCCGATCAGCACCAAAAAGCCGGTGAGCAGGGTGGCCGCGGCGCCCCAGCGGATGGCGCTGCCGACCCCCTCGAGCAGTTCGGCCACCCGGTCGATGGCGTCCTTGACGCGGATCGCGGTGATGTTGGGATAGCTGGACGCGAGATCGCGCAGGATCTGCGCCTCGGCCTCGGGCTCGGCATAGACGGTGGAGATGAAGGTGTGCGGCGCGCCCTGCAGGGCGGCAGGGTTGAGCGTCATCACGAAGCCGATGCCGGCGGTGGAGAAATCCACGTCGCGGAAGCTGGTGATGGTGGCGGTGATGTCACGGCCGAGCACGTTGAAGGTGATCTCGTCGCCCAGAGCGAGGCCGATCTCCTCGGCCTCCTCGCGGGCAAAGCTGATCTGCGGCGGGCCGTCGTAATTCTCGGGCCACCATTCGCCTTCGGTGATGATGGTGCGCGCGTCCGGTTGCGCGGCATAGGTGATGCCACGATCGCCGCGCACCACCCAGTGATCGCCCGCCACCTGCTGCGCGTCGACGCCGTTGATCTCGGTGATCACGCCGCGCAGCATCGGGGCGGTGTCGACCCGGCTCACCGCCTCGTCGCTCTCGAGCCGTGCGAGATAGCCGTCGATCTGGCCGGGCTGGATGTCGACGAAGAAGTAGGACGGCGCGATCTCGGGCAGGTCGCGGTTGATCGCGGCGCGCAGGTTGCCGTCGATCTGGCCGATGGCGGCGAGCACCGACAGCCCCAGCCCCAGCGACAGCACCACCGAGGCCGCGGTCTCGCGCGGGCCGCCGATGGCACCGAGCGCCCAGCGCCAGACCGGGCGGCCGCGGGCGGCACCGGTGGCACGGCGGGCGAGCGCGCGGATGCCGGTGGCGGCCACCGCGAGGATCAGCAGCGCGCCGAGGATGCCGCCGGCGGTCCAGAGCGTGATGCGGGGATCGCCGGAGAACAGCATCGCCACGCCGACGAGCAGCGCGATCAGCAGCGCGGTGGCGATCAGGTAGCGCGTGGCGGGCAGGGCGCGGGCGCTGTCGAGCGCGTCTCGAAAGAGGGCGGCGGCGCGCACCTCCTCGGTGCGGGCGAGGGGCCAGAGCG
The DNA here is from genome assembly GCF_017309175.1 of Salipiger bermudensis. Taxonomy (NCBI): domain Bacteria; kingdom Pseudomonadati; phylum Pseudomonadota; class Alphaproteobacteria; order Rhodobacterales; family Roseobacteraceae; genus Salipiger; species Salipiger bermudensis. Next base: position 67,662 of record NZ_JAEKJV010000011.1, read on the forward strand.
TGAAGAGCAACGCTGTCAGCACGCCGTAGATCGCCGCCTCGGCCAAGGGGCCCGGGTAGAGCGTGAAGAGCACCGGGATCGGCAGCGACTGGGTGATGAGCGGGGCGAAGATCAGCGGCACCCCGGCGCCGAGGATCAGGCCGAACGCGATGCCAAGCAGGCTCAGCGCGCCGATCTGAAGGAAATAGGTCTGGAAGATCACGCCACGGCTGGCACCGAGCGTGCGCAGGGTGGCGATCACCGGCGTCTTGCGCGCGAGGTAGGAGCGCACCGCCGCCGAGACGCCAATGCCCCCCACCGCGAGGCCCGAGAGCCCGACCAGCACGAGAAAGCTGCCCAGCCGGTCGACGAACCGCGCCACGCCCGGCGCGCCATTGCGGGCGTCGCGCCAGCGGATGCCGGTGTCGCGGAAGCGGTCCTCGGCCTGCGCCTTCAGCGCGTCGAGATCGGCACCTTCGGGCAGCAGCATGCGGTACTCGGTCTCGTAGAGCGAGCCAGGAGCAAGCAGGCCGGAGCCATCGAGGGCGGAGGTGCGCACCAGCGTGCGCGGACCGAGGCCGAAGCCGTCGCCGGCATCGTCGGGTTCGGTGACGATGGTGGCGCTGAGGATGAAGTCCTGCGTGCCGAGGCGGAAGCTGTCACCGGGGGCGAGGCCCAGCCGATCGGCCAGCACCGGCGCCATCACTGCGCCCGGATGCTCGGCCCCGTCGAGCGCCTGCGCCAGCGGCATCGGCGGATCGAGCACCATCTCGCCCAGCAGGGGATAGGCGTCGTCGACGGATTTGATCTGCGTGAGCCCGCGTTCCGAGCCGGCCTCGGTGTCGACCACCGCCATGGAGCGGAAATCGGTGATCTCCGACTGCGCCGTCGAGATGCCCTCGAGCCAGGCCAGCTCTTCTTCCGAGGCGAAGCGGTAGGTGAATTCCGCCTGCGCGTCGCCGCCCAGCAGGATGGCACCCTGATCGGCCAGCCCGGCCTGGATCGCCGAGCGCACCGAGCCGACGCCGGCGATGGCGGCCACGCCAAGGGTCAGGCAGGCGAGGAAGATGCGGAAGCCGCGCAAGCCGCCGCGCAGCTCGCGGCGGGCGAAGCGGGCCGAGATGGCAAGGCTCATTCGGCGGCCCTCGCCACCTCGCCGGCGACGGTGCCGTCGGTCAGCCGCACCACCCGGTCGCAGCGCTGCGCGAGGGTGTTGGAGTGGGTGACGAGCACCAGCGTGGCGCCGTGCCGGTCGCGCAGACCAAAGAGCAGGTCCATGATCGCGTCGCCGTTCTTGCCGTCGAGATTGCCGGTCGGCTCGTCGGCCAGCAGGATGTCGGGGCGCGGTGCCGAGGCGCGGGCCAGCGCCACGCGCTGCTGCTCGCCGCCCGACATCTGCGCCGGGTAATGGTCGGCGCGGTGGCCCAGCCCCACCGCCTCGAGCTCGGCCTCGGCCTTGGCGAAAGCCTCCCGGTCGCCGGCCAGCTCCAGCGGCGTCGCGACGTTTTCCAGCGCGGTCATGGTGGGGATCAGGTTGAAGCTCTGGAACACCACGCCCATGTGATCGCGGCGGAAGCGCGCCAAGCGGTCCTCGTCCATCGCGGTCAGGTCGCTGCCCAGAACCGAGACCGTGCCCGAGCTTGCGCTCTCGAGCCCGCCCATCACCATCAGCAGTGAGGACTTGCCGCTGCCCGACGGCCCGATCAGCGCCAGCGTCTCGCCCTTTTCCACCTCGAGCGTGATGCCATGGAGGATTTCCACCATTCCGGCATTGCCGCGCAGGCTGAGTGTGACATCTTTCAGGGCAATGACTCGATCAGGCATGAAGGGGCGTCCGGGAAAATGATGCGTTCGCTTACATATGGGCTGCGTGCATGGCGCAGCAAGACGCTGGCCGTCACGTTGATGCTATGCGCAACCGTGGCGCTGCCTGTGCGGGCTGAAACGGTGCATCTCCTGGCGCTCGGCGATAGCCTGACGCAGGGCTACGGGCTGATCGAGGATGAAGGCTTCGTGCCTCAGATGCGGGCGTGGCTGGCCGAGCGCGGCCATGATGTGCGGCTGGTCAACGGCGGCGTGTCGGGAGACACGACGGCGGGTGGTCTGTCTCGGGTGGAGTGGTCTCTGACCCCGGAGATTGAGGGCATGATCGTGGCGCTTGGCGGCAACGACCTGCTGCGCGGGCTGCCGCCCGAGACGTCGCGCGCCAATCTCGAGGGGATTCTCGAGGTTGCCGAGGCACAGGAGATCGAGGTCTTGCTGGTGGGGATGACGGCGCCGGGCAATTACGGCCCCGACTACAAGGCGGGGTTCGACGCGATCTATCCCGAGCTCGCCGAGGAATACGACACGCTGTATTTTCCGAATTTCTTCCGGGGCATTCTGCCCGAAGGCGGCACGCCGCAGGACGCGGCGGGGATGATGCAGGGGGACGGCATTCATCCGAATGCCGACGGGGTGGCTCTGATCGTCGAGGCGATGGGGCCCTCGGTCGAAGAGCTTATCTCGCGCATCCAGAGCGGCGACTGAGCGCCGCTGGTTGCGCGTGTCGGGCCGGGGCTTACTGCGCCGGCGTCGGAGCGAGTGCGCGGCTGTCATCATTGCCGCGCAGGGCGGCCGAGATCACCGGCAGCAGGCCGAAGCTGAGGGCGGTCGCAAAGTAGAGCAGGACGGCCGAGCCGAAGGAGACATCGAAGGCGAGCCAGCTGGTGAGAGCTCCGATCAGGCCAAGAACGCTGCCCATGAGAATTGCAATTACCGCCATCTGACACTCCTTAAAAGTCGGTCCTGATTACCTTGTCGTGGGGGTATGTAGCGCTCCGAATCCGGCGGGAATGTGGCCGGGCCACGGCCATAACAGACCAATTTCCGATGACTGCACAACCTTAAGGTGTTCCAACGTAAAGCGGCGCGCCAGATGGCGCGCCGCTTGAGGCAGGATCGTGACAGGATCTCAGGGCGTTAAAGAACCGTCACCGGTGTTCCGACGGGCACGCGGTTGTAGAGGTCGATCACGTGCTCGTTCAGCATGCGAATGCACCCGTTCGACACCGAGCGGCCGATCGATTCCGGCGCGGTCGTGCCGTGGATCCGGAAATACGTGTCACGCCCGTTCTGGAACAGGTAGAGCGCGCGGGCGCCCAGAGGGTTGCTCGGACCGCCGGGCTGGACATAGTCGTTGTCGATGAACTTGCTGTAGCTCTGCGGCTCGCGTTCGATCATCTCGTTGGTCGGGCGCCAAGTGGGCCATTCCTTCTTGACCTGGATGATCGCATCGCCAGTGAATTCGAGCCCGGCACGACCGACACCGACCCCGTAGCGGATCGCTTGGCCGGGCGCGGTGACGTAGTACAGGAAGTGCGCGCGCGGAAGGATCAGGATCTGTCCCGCGGACAGGGTGTTCTTGATACCGACCTGCTGGGGCCGGAATTTCGGATCGACCTCGAAAGCGAGGGCGGGCGCTGCGGCGGCGAGAGCGGTGCCGGCCGCGGCGCTGGCGACGAATTTGCGACGGGTGATCATTGGCAATACTCGGATCTCATTTGGACAGCGGTCTCATTCTCATCACCTCCAACGTGAAAGCAATGATGTGTTTCCACGGGGGATTGTCACAATGGCGTGGGGAGCACATATAGCACATGATGAATGTAATGTGGGAGCGAGCCATGGTCAAACTTGTGTGTTTCGAGTGCGGTCAGACAAACCGCGTTCCCGAAGACCGCCTTTCGGCTGGCCCGAAATGCGGCACTTGCGGTGCGGCGCTTGTCGAAGGCAAGGCCCGCGAGATCGATGCAGAGACGCTCTCCAAGGCGATCCGCAATGACGGCATGACCCTGGTGGTGGACTTCTGGGCGCCCTGGTGCGGCCCATGCCGGATGATGGCGCCCGAGTTTTCCAAGGCGGCGAAGGCGATGACAGGGCGCGCGCGGCTGGTGAAGGTCAACACCGAGGCCCATCCCGCGGCGGCAAGTGCCTTTGGCATAAGGGGAATTCCAACGCTGATCGCGTTCCGCTCTGGCCGCGAGGCAGCGCGCCAGTCCGGCGCTTTGCCGGCAGCGCAGATCGAGGCCTTTGCGATCGGCGCCGGCTGACGACCGGCTCATTCGCGTGGCGCCCCGGCGTTGCGGCCGGCGAGCATGACGCTGATCGTGTAGGCCTTCTGCGGGCTGAGCCCGGCCATGATCGCCGCCGCCGCATCGGGGCGCATCCGTCCTAGGAAGCCGGCGGCGAAATCCGGCTCCATTTCCTCGAACAGGGCCGCGGCCTGCTTGGGCTTCATCGTGGCATAGACCTGCGTCAGTTGCGCCACGTCATCTTCGGCGGCGGTCTTGGCAACGGCCAGCGTCTCGCGCAGGCGACGCTCGGCCTCTTCCATGGCGGTCATCCGGCGATCGATCTCGGCCTCCGCGACCGACAGGGCCTGCATGCGGGCCCGAAGATCCGATTCGCGTTTGCTGACCCGCTCTTCCCGGGTCTTCAGCGCGTCGAGGATGGGCCCGATATCCGAGGCAACCGGGCAGCCGGCAGACGCGGCCTCCGCGCTCTGCGCCGGAGCAGCTTGTCCGCCGGGCTCCTGCATCGCGGACTCGTTGGACGGGGCTTCGGTACGGGGCTCCGACTCGCTTGTTTCAAGCGCCAGCGCAGCGCCCGCCTGCATCCCGATGCGCGCCAGCGCCGAGGCGATCAGCAGCCCGCCGATCACCGCGAGCACGCCGATGCTGCGGCGGGTTCTGGGGGGTGTGGTTCTTTTCCGGGCGAACTTCATCGCGACCCTCCGGTATGCCGGACAAACCTCGGCTCGGCCTCCTCCCGCGAGGGCGGAGGCGGCTGTTCCGGCAGGTCATGCAACGAGGCGAGCATGAGTTCGAGCCGCTTGGCGGCATCCTCTGCGCGCGCGGTGAGCGTTTCGAGCCGGGCGGTCGATTCGCCCGCCGTGCTCTGCGCCGCCCCGAGCGTGCGGGTGAGATCGTCGACCTGCGCAGACAGCACCGCGACGGCGCCGCCGACGCCGTTCTCGAGATCGGTGAAGCGCGACAGGCGGCGCGACAGGACGAAGCAGTAGAAGCCGGCGCCGAGCGCACCGGCGGCAAGCAGGATATCGGCGATCAAGTTCATTCCGGTCCCCCTTCAGTTCAGCACGAATTCCATCACCAGCAGGTCGCGAATGCGATCCTCGCCGGCGACCATCTGGATTCGCCGCAGCATCTGCGAGCGTAGGCGGATCAGCGCGCCCGGCGCCTCGATATCCGAGGGGCGCAAGGCCCGCAGATAGCTGTTGAGCACGTCGATCACCCGCGGTGTCAGGGTCTCGACCTCGGCCACGTATTGCGGCGGCACCTCGAGGCTGGCGCGGAACCGCAGGTGGTGAAGCTCGGCGATCGTTCCCATCGAGATGACCAGCGGCTCCAGCTCGACGAAGGCGACATTGGTGTCGGGCAGCGGCGGGGCGGGGTCGCCGCCATGACCGTCGGCTGCACCTTGACCGCCCTCGCCATGGGCCTCCTCCGCCGGGGTGTGGCCGCCACCGAACGGCAACAGCCCGGACCAGGCCGCGTAGAAGCCGCCGCCGCCGCCGGCGAGCGCCAGCACCAGCCCGATCAGCATCGGCAGCTTCGATCCCTTCTTTTTCGGCGTGCCCTCGTCCTCGGCGGGGGCGTCGGCCGTGGCATCGGTCATGGCGGACCTCTCGTTCAATCCGCCGTGGTTATAGCCGCACAGGAACTAACCGATTGTTAAGTCTGATGCCCCAAAGATGGGCGCACCGGGCAGAACGGTCGGAACGGAGGATGGTCTTGCAGCAGCTGGCGACAATCTGGGGGTCTCTTGGGGGGCGCCGGCGGGTGCTGGTGATCGCCGCGACGCTGGCGACGATCGCCGCGGTTCTGGCCATGGGACGCATGGCGTCTCAGCCGTCTATGGCATTGCTTTATGCTGGCCTCGAACAGGGCGCCGCCGGCGAGGTCGTCGCGGCGCTGGAGGCGCGCGGTATCCCCTATGAGGTGCGCGGCGGTGCGATCCTTGTGCCCGATATGCAGCGCGATTCGCTGCGCATGACCCTGGCGAGCGAGGGGCTGCCGGCCAATTCCAACCAAGGCTACGAACTGCTCGACGGGCTTTCGGGCTTCGGCACGACGTCGCAAATGTTCGATGCCGCCTACTGGCGCGCCAAGGAAGGGGAGCTTGCGCGCACCATCGTCGCCAGCCCCTACATTGCCACCGCGCGGGTCCATATCGCCAATTCTACCGCGAATCCCTTCCAGCGGGATGTCTCGCCCTCGGCCTCGATCTCGGTCACGACGAATGGTGACGTCCTGTCGCCGGTGCAGGCGCGGGCGCTGAAATACCTCGTGGCGTCCGCGGTACCGGGGCTGATGCCCGAGGATGTGGCAGTGATCGACGGCAAGGGCGGCCTCATCGGCGCCGAGGATGACAGCGGCGCCGGGCCGACGGCAGAGGATCGCGCCGCGCTGCTGCGCGACCGGGTGCAGCGCCTGGTCGAGGCACGGGTCGGGCTCGGCAACGCGGTGGTCGAGGTCAGCGTCGACACCGTCACCGAAAGCGAGACAATCCGCCAAAGACAGTTCGATCCCGAGGGCCGGGTGGTGATCTCGACCGATACCGAGGAAGAGAGCAGCAGTTCGCAGGACAGCGGTGGCGGCGACGTGAGTGTCGCCTCCAACCTGCCGGATGGCGAGGCCGGGGGCGGAGACAGCTCGCAAAGCCAGAGCAGCGAAACCCGCGAGCGGGTGAATTACGAGGTCTCCGAGACCATGCGCGAGGTCACCCGCGTGCCCGGCGCCATCAAGCGGCTGACCGTGGCGGTGCTGGTGAACGGCACGCTGGCCGCCGGCGCCGACGGGGCGGAGCAGTTCGTGCCATTGCCCGAGGAAGAGCTTGCGGCGCTGCGCGATCTGGTTGCCTCGGCCGTGGGTTTCGAAGAGGCGCGCGGCGACGCGATCACCATTCGCTCGATGCCGTTCGAACGCCCCGAGGGGCTGGGCACCGGCCCGGTGGAGCCCGGTTGGTTCAGCATGCCGCTCGACCCGATGACGCTGATCCAGATCGGGGTGCTCGCTGTGGTGGCGCTGATCCTCGGGCTGTTCGTGGTGCGCCCGATCCTCACCGCTCCGGCACAGGCGGCGCTGCCCGGCGCAACCGATGGCGCGCTGGCGTTGCCCGGAGGTGGGGCCGAGCCGGGCGGGGCTGCACTCGACGGCGAGATCGACGATGGCGATTTCGCCGGCTTGCCAGCGCTGGGCGGTGGCGGCGATTTCGGCGGCATGGGCATGGTTGATTTCGACAGCCCGGTCGAGGAAGACCCGGTCGATCGCCTGCGCGGCCTGATCGAAGAGCGCAAGAGCGAGACGGTCGAGATCCTGCGCAGCTGGCTCGATGACGGCGAGGACCGGACGGAGGAGGTGCAATGACTGGCCTGGCGGCGTTTCTGGAAGATTTCGGGGCCGCGCAAGCCGGCGGCGCCCCGTCCGTCGCGGTGCCGGACGAAGGCGCGCTGGAGGCCGCCAAGCTCGAAGGCTTCGACGGCGGGTATCGTGCCGGCTGGGACGATGCGATCAAGGCGCAGAGCGACGACCAGTCGCGCATCTCGAGCGATTTCGCGCAGAACCTGCAGGATCTCTCCTTCACCTACCACGAGGCCTGCAACCAGGTTCTAAACGCCATCTCGCCGCTGCTGGAAGAGGTCGTCGTCAAGCTGCTGCCCGCCGCGCTGCATCAGACGCTCGGGCTGCATCTGGCCGAACAGCTTCGCGCCATGGCGGCCGACATCGGCCGGCTCGACGTGGTCATCGCGGTGGCTCCGGGCGGGGGAGAGGCGGTGGCGCCGCTGATCGAAGCGGATTTCGGGTTCCCGCTGAGCCTCGTCGAGGATCCGACCCTCGCCGAGGGTCAGGCCGACATCCGCTTCGGCGAGAGCGAGACGCAGGTCGATCTCGGTGGCCTCGCCCGCGAAGTCGCCGAAGCCGTACAGGGATTCGTGCAGGACAATCGGAGGAAGGCCGCGCATGGCTGAGCAGAGCGAAACCGCACGCCCGGAGGGCGCAACGCCCTTCACCGCCGTGCCGATCGAAATCACCGTCTCGGTCGGACGGGCCAGACCGCTGGTGCGAGACCTTTTGAAGCTGGGGGCCGGTTCGGTGCTGACGCTGGACAAGCGGCTCGAGGATCCGGTCGAGCTCTATGTCGGCGACCGGCTGATCGGCATCGGCGCGCTCGAGGTGGTCGATGGCGGCGAGAACGGGCAGCTCGCGGTGCGGCTGACCGAGGTCGTGGATTTCCGGAGCCCGACCTGAAGGATGTGGCGCGCGGCCCTTCCGGCGCTGATCCTCATTGCCCTGTCCACGGCGGCCACGGCGCAGGAACTGCGGCTCGACCTCGGCGAAGGCGGCTCGCTCACCGCGACCTCGCTACAGCTTATCGCGCTGATCACCCTGCTCAGCCTCGCGCCGGGCATCGCCATCATGGTGACCTGCTTTCCGTTCCTTGTCACCGTGCTCGCGATCTTGCGGCAAGCGGTGGGGCTGCAACAGTCGCCGCCCAACATGCTGATCGTCAGCCTGGCGCTGTTCCTCACCTATTTCGTCATGGAGCCGACCTTCACCGCAGCCTGGCAGGACGGGCTCAGGCCGCTCATCGACGAGGAGATCAGCGTCGAGGAGGGGGTGGAGCGCACGCTGGTGCCGTTCCGTGGCTTCATGGCCGGGCGCACCGACGCCAACACGTTCTCCAGCATGGCGGACCTGCGCCCCGATGCCTCGGGAGAGACGCTTCGGCCCGAGGCGCCGCTGTCGCTGCTGATCCCCAGCTTCATGCTGTCCGAGATCGCGCGGGCGTTCCAGGTCGGTTTCCTGATCTTCCTGCCCTTCCTGATCATCGACCTCGTGGTCGCCGCGATCCTGATGTCGATGGGCATGATGATGGTGCCGCCAGCGATCGTGTCGCTGCCGTTCAAGCTGGCCTTCTTCGTCATCGCCGACGGCTGGTCACTGCTCGCCGGTGCGCTGGTGCGCAGCTACTTCTAGAGGCGCAGGTGGAGGCGCAAACTCAGAGCTCGGGGGCGTCGTCGGGCACGTCCGCGTGCAGGTGGCGCTCGCCGCGGGCGCGGGCCAGCGCGATCTGCTTCTGGCGCTCGCGGAAGCGGGCCTTGTCCTCGTCGGAGGTCTCGTCGATGCAGAGATGGCAGGAAACACCGTGCTCGTATTCGGGGCGGTCGCGATCCCCGGGCAGGATCGGACGGCGGCAGGCGTGGCACAGCAGGTGCGGCCCCTCGCGTAGCCCGTGCTCGACCGAGACGCGGCCGTCGAAGACAAAGCAGCTGCCCTGCCAGCTGCTGTCCTCCGCCGGCACCTCCTCGAGGTATTTCAGGATCCCGCCCTTGAGGTGATAGACCTCCTCGACCCCCTGGCTCATCAGCCAGTTGGTGGATTTCTCGCAGCGGATGCCGCCGGTGCAGAACATCGCGATGCGCTTGTTGTGGAAGCGCTCCTTGTTCTCCTCCCACCAGGCTGGAAAATCGCGGAAGCTCTCGGTCTGCGGGTCCACGGCGCCTTCGAAGGTGCCGATGGCGACCTCGTAATCGTTGCGCGTGTCGATCACCGCCACGTCGGGCGAGCGGATCAGTGCGTTCCAGTCGGCGGGCTCGACATAATGGCCGACCCTGGCGCGGGGATCGACATCGGGCTGGCCCATGGTGACGATCTCGCGCTTCAGCCGGACCTTCATCCGGGCGAAGGGCCGCTCCTGCGCCGTCGAGAGCTTCCACTCGAGCCCGTCGCAGCCGGGCAGGGCGCGGAGATGCGCCAGCACCGCGTCGATGCCGTCGCGCGGCCCGGCGATGGTGCCGTTGATGCCTTCGCCGGCCAGTAGCAGCGTGCCGGTGACCTGCCGGGCGTGACAGAGCTCGAGCAGCGGCGCGCGCAGCGCGTCCGGATCGTCGAAGCGGGTGAAGTGATAGAGGGCGCAGACCGTAAACATGGGCGAGACATAGGCCCAAGCCCGCGCTGCGCGCAAGCGGACAGGATGGCGCGCCCCGGTCCGCGCGCGCGGGTCCGGACAAACGGCGGTTATTTGCGGGGAAAATCGAGGCGATCCGGGCACCTTTCACGTGCGAGGTGACGCGATTTCGCGCGCGACCCGGGCAGGCTGGGCCGGAGTGGGCGGCGCCAAGATCGCGTGGGGTGCGGTGGCAACGACCTTCGTTGGGCCAAGCGCGCCGTCGCCTACGGTGGCGGAGTGAGCGCATCGCCTCGCCTTGACCCTGCCTCCGGGCGGGGTCAGGGTCTGCGCGAAGACACAAGGAGGCTCCGCCATGCACGCGCTTGTCGTGATCGACGTCCAGAACGATTTCTGTCCCGGAGGCGCGCTCGCCGTGACCGGGGGAGACGAGATCGTCGCCCCGATCAACGCCATGATGGCAGAGTTCGACGCGGTAATCCTGACGCAGGACTGGCACCCGGCGGGGCATTCCTCCTTTGCCAGCCAGCATCCGGGAAAGGCGCCGCTCGAGATGACCGAGATGCCCTACGGGCCGCAGGTGCTCTGGCCCGATCATTGCGTGCAGGGCTCGCTGGGCGCGGCTTTCCATCCGCGGCTCGCCACCGACCGCGCCGAGCTGATCATCCGCAAGGGCTTCCGCCCCGGGATCGACAGCTACTCGGCCTTCTTCGAGAATGACCACGAGACCCCGACCGGGCTTGAGGGGTATCTGCGCACGCGCGGCATCGACCGGCTGACACTGGTCGGGCTGGCGACGGATTTCTGTGTCAATTTCTCGGCCGTGGATGCCGCGACGCTCGGCTTCGAGGTGACGGTGCGCGAGGCGGCCTGCCGCGGCATTGACCTCGGTGGTTCGCTCGCGGCGGCACGGGCGGGGATGCAGGAGGCCGGCGTCACGCTGGCCTGATCTGACATCCGGCGGCGGAAAATCCCGTCCGAGAAAGCGCTTGGACCCCTCGGCAAGGATGGCGTATCAGGGGCGTCGACGTTGCGAACGAGGAAACGCCCGTGGAAATCGCCACCCGAGTCTGGAACCACAAGTGGAAGATCGACCCGATCGTCCGCTCGTTGATCGACACCGATTTCTACAAGCTGCTGATGTGTCAGTCGGTGTTCCACAACCGCCCCGACGTGCAGGTGACCTTCAGCCTGATCAACCGCTCACATCACGTGCCGCTCGCCAAGCTGATCGACGAGGGCGAGCTGCGCGAGCAGCTCGACCACATCCGCTCGCTGTCGCTGACCCGCGGCGAAAGCACCTGGCTCCGGGGCAACACGTTCTATGGCAAGCGCCAGATGTTCCGCCCCGACTTCATGGAGTGGTTCGAGAACCTGCGCCTGCCGCCCTATTTCCTCGAGCGCGTCGGCGATCAGTACGAGCTGACCTTCGAGGGCTCCTGGCCCGAGGTCATGCTGTGGGAGATCCCGGCGCTGGCGGTGCTGATGGAGCTGCGCAGCCGCGCCGTACTCGACGACATGAAGAAGTTCGAGCTTCAGGTGCTCTACGCCCGCGCCACCGCCAAGCTCTGGGAGAAGATCGAGCGCCTGCGCGACCAGCCCGGCCTGAAGATCGCCGATTTCGGCACCCGCCGCCGGCACAGCTTCCTCTGGCAGGACTGGTGCGTGCAGGCGATGAGCGAGGGGCTGGGCGATCGCTTCACCGGCACCTCGAACTGCCTGATCGCCAAGAACCGCGATCTCGAGGCCATCGGCACCAACGCGCATGAGCTGCCGATGGTCTATGCGGCGTTGGCCGAAGACGACGCGGCGCTGGCCCGTGCGCCCTATGACGTGCTGGCCGACTGGCACGAGGAACACGAGGGCAACCTGCGCATCATCCTGCCCGACACCTACGGCACCGAGGGGTTCCTCGAGCGCGCGCCGGACTGGCTGGCGGGGTGGACCGGCATCCGCATCGACAGTGGTGACCCCGAGCGTGGTGCGGAAACGGCGATCGACTGGTGGAAGACGCGCGGCGAGGATCCGACCCAGAAGCTGGTGATCTTTTCCGACGGGCTCGACGAGGAGAAGATCCTCGAGCTCTCCCGCAAGTTCGCTGGCCGGGTCCGGGTCTCCTTCGGTTGGGGGACGCTGCTGACCAACGATTTCCGCGGCCTCACGCCCGATGACCGGCTGGCGCCGTTCAGCCTCGTGTGCAAGGCGGTGAGCGCCAATGGCAGGTCCACGGTGAAACTGTCGGACAATCCCAACAAGGCGATGGGCCCCGAGAGCGAGATCGCGCGCTACAAGCGGGTCTTCGAGGTCGGCGAGCAGGAGCGGCGCGACGTCGTGGTCTGATCCCCGCGCGCAAGAATTTTCGTACGAAAATTCTTCGAGCCCATCGGTGAGCTCAAAATCTTTAGCTAAAGATTTTGCCGCACCGCACCGCAGCCTTGGTCTAGGCTGGCCATGGCGCAAGGTGCGGGCTAGAAGGGCGCGGCATTATCTGTAAGGTGGCATCATGGCTGGTATCGAACCGCAGCCCGGGATCATGGAAATCGCGCTCTACGAGGGCGGGAAATCCAGCGTCGCGGGCGTGTCGAACGTCGTCAAGCTGAGCTCGAACGAGAACCCGTTCGGCCCGTCTCCCGCCGCACAGGAGGCGGTGAAGCGGGTCGTCCACGAGATGCATCGCTACCCCTCCACCGATCATGCCGAGCTGCGCGCCGCCATCGCCGAGGTGCACGGGCTCGATGCCGCGCGCATCATCTGCGGCGTGGGCTCCGACGAGGTGTTGCAGTTCCTGTGCCACGCCTATGCCGGCGAGGGCGACGAGGTGATCCACACCGAGCACGGCTTTGCGATGTACAAGATCCTCGCCCACGCGGTCGGTGCGACGCCGATCGAGGTGGCCGAGACCGAGCGCGTGGTCTCGGTCGACAACATCCTCGCTGCCTGCAATGACCGCACCAAGCTGGTGTTCATCGCCAACCCCAACAATCCGACCGGCACGATGATCGGGTTGGCCGAGATCGAGCGGCTGGCCGAGAACCTGCCGCCGCAGGCAATCCTCGTGCTCGACGGCGCCTATGCCGAATATGTCGAAGGCTACGACGGCGGCGCGCAGCTGGTCGAATCGCGCGGCAACGTGGTGATGACCCGCACCTTCTCCAAGCTCTACGGGCTGGGCGGCATGCGTGTCGGCTGGGGCTACGGCCCGAAAGAGATCATCGACGTGCTGGCCCGCATCCGCCAGCCTTTCAACCTGTCGAACGTGGCCCTTGTGGCCGCCGAGGCGGCGATCCGCGACACGGCGCATGTGGAAAAAAGCCGCGAGGACAACTCCCGCCTGCGCGCATGGCTCGCCGAGGCGCTGGCCGAGCATGGCGTGCCCTCCGATGCCTCGACCGCGAATTTCGTGCTGGCGCGCTTCACCAGCCCCGACGAAGCAGGGGCCTGCGACACCTACCTGCAGAGCCAGGGCATCATCGTGCGCCGGGTCACCGGCTACAAGCTGCCGGCGGCGCTGCGCATCACCGTGGGTGACGAGGCCTCGTGCCGCCGCGTGGCGCATTGCATCGGACTGTTCAAGGCAGGCGCCCGATGAGCTACGACAAGGTCGCCCTGATCGGTCTCGGCCTGATCGCGTCCTCGATGTACTGGGCGATGAAACGGGCCGGCATGGCGGCGCATGTGTCCGGCTACGCCCGCAGCAGCGAGACCCGTGAGACCGCACGCCGCATCGGTCTGTGCGACACGGTCTGCGACAGCGCCGAAGAGGCGGTGAAGGATGCCGACCTGATCGTTCTGGCGGTGCCGGTGGGTGCCATGGGCCGCGTCGCCGAGGCCATCGCGCCGCATCTGAAGCCCGGCGCCACCGTGACCGACGTGGGCTCGGTCAAGAAGGCGGTGATCGACGAGGTCGGCCCGCACATCCCCGAGGGCGTGAACTTCGTTCCCGCCCACCCGATGGCGGGCACCGAGCACTCCGGCCCCGAGTCGGGCTTTGCCTCGCTCTACGACAACCGCTGGTGCCTGATCGTGCCGCATGGCGCTTCGGAAGAGGCGACCGCGGCGCTCGAGACCTACTGGCAGGCGCTGGGCGCCAACACCCAGCGCATGGAGCCCTCGCACCATGATCTGGTCTGCGCCGTGGTGAGCCACGTGCCGCACCTCATCGCCTACACCATGGTGGGCGTCGCCGACGATCTGCGCCGGGTCTCTGACCAGGAGGTGATCAAATTCTCTGCCGCCGGGTTCCGGGATTTCACCCGCATCGCGGCCTCGGACCCGACCATGTGGCGCGATGTCTTCCTGACCAACAAGGAAGCCTCGCTCGAGATCCTCGGTCGCTTCACCGAGGAGCTCTTCGCCCTGCAACGGGCGATCCGCACCGGCGACGGTGACACGCTGTTCGACTACTTCACCCACACGCGCGAGATCCGGCGCGGCATCCTGCAGGCCGGGCAGGACACCGACGCGCCGGACTTCGGCCGGATCCGGAAGGAATGAGCATGCGGGGGCTCTGGGCGCTGATCTGTCTTCTGACACTTGCGTCGCAGGCCCCTGCCTCCGCTCCCGACCGCTCGCTGCGCCCGCTGGCACGCGAGGCCGTCGCTCAGGCGGTCCCGGCGCCACAGCCCGCCGTCATCGTCGGCGCTGCTCCCGACGGTACGCTGTCGCGCCGCCGGCCCGAGGCGCGCCCCTCCGAAATGGCCGACGTGTTCCGCGACGCGTTGGCGCAGGATCTGCGCGCCGCGGGTGTGCCGGGTTTCGTGCCCGAGGAGGCCGCTGCCGGAATCGCCCGGGCCAAGGCCTTTGCCGCGCGCTCGCCGCAGGCCATCGCGCTGTCGCTGCGGCCGCTGCTGCGACCGAAGGCGATGGTCGAGAAGGCCATGGCGCGGCGCCAGCAGCGCGCCCGCGGCGCGGTCTGCGGCGACCTTGCGATCCAGGGGCAGCAGGTGGGGTTCGTGCCGGGGCGCATTCCTGCCTGCGGCATCGAGAAGGCGGTAAAGCTGCGCTCGGTGGCAGGGGTCACGTTGAGCCAGCAGGCGCTGATGGACTGCACCACCGCCAAGACCCTGAAACGCTGGATCGAGCAGGGTCTGAAGCCCGCCGTCGGCAGCCAGGGGGGCGGCGTCGCGGGGCTCCGGGTGGCCGCGCATTACGCCTGCCGGACCCGCAACAATCGCCCCGGCGGCAAGATCAGCGAGCACGGCAAGGGCCGCGCCATCGACATCTCGGGCGTGATGTTGCGCGATGGATCCGAGATCAGCGTGCTGCGCGACTGGGGCGGTGGCGCCAAGGGGCGCGCGCTGCGGCAGATGCATCGCACCGCCTGCGGGCCCTTCGGCACGGTGCTCGGGCCGGGCTCGGACGGTTATCACCGCGACCACCTGCATTTCGACACCGCGCGCCACCGCAGCGGCTCCTACTGCCGCTGACGCGGCTTGGCCTTCCCTCAAGTCCGCGCACAGGCCGGACCCGAACGGTACGATCGTCGAGCTGCACGAGATGACGAACCGCTCCGTCGCAGGCCCTCCGGGCTCCCTCACCGCGAGAGATTTCCGGCGGCTCAGAAACGATGCTGCGGGCGGGGCGGGGATTGTTCCGGCAAGTTGATAATTTGAGGCGAAAAAGTGGCACTCACTTGCCAAGAGCCTGATTTTCGTCAAATTCTCGGAGCTGCGGTGGGGGCCGCTGAACCGGAGTCGTACGGCCAATGCGAGCCTTCGTCCTGTCCATCGCGGTCGTACTGGCCGCCACACCGCTGTCGGGGGATATCGCCTGGCAGACCGGGCGCATGGCGCCGGGGTCGGTGATGGTGATGGCAGAGCAGGGTGGGCCGGTCCTGTCCCATGTGGCGCAGGGCCGAGATGGCGGGCTGTTCCGGTTCGATACCTACGAGGGCAAGGGCACCGCGCCGGTCTATCATGGCAGCTACTACACCAATGACCGGGGCGAGGTGGTGCGCAGCGTGACAGTCGAAGGGCAGGTCACCGAGTACGAACCGCACCGCTGTGCCCGCACGCTGGGGACATGCAGCTTCGTGATCCTCCATTCCGACGGCTTTCGGGAAACCCGCAGACGGGTGACCCGCGAGACGGTTCTGGGCCTGGCCTGGACGGAATGGGGGCTCGACGGGCTGGTCTCCAGCGGCGCGCTCGAGCTCGATGGGCTCGGCGTCGCCAGGACGGGATGGCAGAGGGATCACCGGAGCGGCCGCAGCACGTTGTCGCGACGGATCCTGATGACGCTGCGCTAGACGCGTGGCGCCGTGACAGTCCGGACGTCCCCGCGAGGGGGCGTCCAGGTATCGAGAGGTGCGGGGCGGGCAAGGGCCTGCCCCGCAATGTCCGCGTGGGTGATCAGCTTTCAGGGCCGATCAGTGCGCCAATCACGGCACGGGCGCTCTCAGAATCCCATTCCGCGTCGCCGCGCAACCGCGCGACCTCCTCGCCCTCGGGGTTCAGGATCACCGTGATCGGCAGGCCGAGCACGCCCATCTCGCGCGCCAGCACCGAACCGGGATCGCGGTGCAGCGGCAGGCTGTCGACGCCGATCTCCTCGAAGAACTCCTGCATGGCCGGCGGCGGGTTGCGCCCGGTGGCAATGGTGACGACCTCGAAACTGTCGCCGCCGAGCGCGTCCTGCAGCGCCGCCAGCGCCGGCATTTCCTTGCGGCAGGGCGCGCACCAGGTGGCCCAGAAGTTCACCAGCACCCATTTGCCCTGCCAGTCCGAGAGCGCCAGCGGCTCGCCCTCGAAGGTCTCGAAGGCTGCGGTCCCGGCGGGCTTGGCCTCGGAATGGAAGTTCAGCTTCTTCATGTCGCCGTCGCGCAGCGCCTCGGCGGCGCCGGTATCGGCGAGCGCCGGATTTGCAAGCGCCGCGGTGGCGGTATAGAGGAGCGCAAGCGCCAGTTTTCTCATGATCCCTCCCGGAGTGATGCCATGTCCGACAAGTCCTCGAACCAGATGTGGGGCGGCCGCTTTGCCGCTGGTCCAGACGCGATCATGGAGGCGATCAACGCCTCGATCGGGTTCGACAAGCGGCTCGCGGCGCAGGATATCGCCGGATCTCGTGCCCATGCCGCCATGCTGGCCGCCACGGGCATCATCAGTGATAGCGATGCCGAGACCATTCGGGAAGGTCTGCTCACGGTACTGTCAGAGATCGAGGAGGGCCGGTTCGAATTCTCCACCGCGCTCGAGGATATCCACATGAACGTGGAAGCCCGTCTCAAGGAGATCGTCGGCGAGCCGGCGGGCCGCCTGCACACGGCGCGCTCGCGCAACGACCAGGTCGCGACCGATTTCAAACTCTGGACCCGCGACCAGTTCGACGCCTTCGAGCAGGGCCTGCTGGCGCTGATCCGGGCGCTGGTCGACCAGGCCGAGGCGGGCGCCGCGTGGGTGATGCCGGGCTTCACCCACCTGCAGACCGCGCAGCCGGTGACCTGGGGCCACCACATGCTGGCCTATGTCGAGATGTTCGCCCGCGACCTGAGCCGGGTCCGCGACGCGCGCAAGCGGATGAACGAATGCCCGCTGGGCTCGGCGGCGCTGGCCGGCACCGGCTTTGCCATCGACCGCCACATGACCGCAGAGGCGCTGGGCTTCGACCGTCCCACCGAGAATTCGCTCGACGCGGTCTCGGACCGCGATTTCGCGCTCGAGTTCCTGAGCACCGCCAGCATCTGCGCCATGCACCTGTCGCGCTTCGCCGAGGAACTGGTGATCTGGTCCTCGGCCCAGTTCCGCTTCGTGGCGCTGTCGGACCGGTTCTCCACCGGCTCCTCGATCATGCCGCAGAAGAAGAACCCCGATGCCGCCGAGCTGATCCGCGCCAAGATCGGCCGCATCTTCGGCGCCAACGTGGCGCTGATGACGGTGATGAAGGGGCTGCCGCTGGCCTATTCCAAGGACATGCAGGAAGACAAGGAACAGGTCTTCGACGCCGCCGACAACCTGATGCTGGCACTGGCCGCCATGGAAGGCATGGTCAAGGACATGTCGGCCAATGTCGACAACCTCGAGGCCGCGGCCTCGGCCGGCTTTTCGACCGCGACCGACCTCGCCGACTGGCTGGTGCGCGAGACCGGTCTGCCGTTCCGCGACGCGCATCACGTCACCGGATCGCTGGTGGCGATGGCCGAGGGCAAGGGCTGCGACCTGCCGGACCTGTCGCTCGAGGAGATGCAATCGGTGAGCGGTGCGATCACCGAGGGTATCTATGATGTGCTGGGTGTGCATAACTCGGTGGCGAGCCGCCTGAGTCACGGCGGCACCGCGCCTGCCCGCGTGCGCGAGCAGGTGGCCCGCTGGAAGGAGATCCTCGCATGATCCGTGTCGTCCTGAGCCTCGGTCTGGTCGCCCTGCTTGCCGCCTGCGGCGCCGACGGCGCGCCGGTCGCGCCCGAGCCCGAACCGGAGACCCCGCCGCCGGGCCTGTCGATCTCGGGCACGGCTTCGGTCGGCATTTCCAGCCGGTGAGCCTGCGGCTGCGCCATCTCTGGCTGGCGCTGGCGCTCTGGGGCGCAGTGCACCCGATGGTGTATTTCGTGGGCTGGCTGGCGCGGAACGGCTGGTCCCTTGGCAGCTTGATCGACGCCTGGTTCGCCAACGCGGCCACCACCGGTCTGACCTGGGACCTGATGATCAGCGCCGTGGCGCTGACGCTCTGGGTGCTGGCCGAGGTCGCGGTGCGGCGCAACTGGGAGGCGCTGTGGGCTGTTCCCGCAACGTTCCTGATCGGCGTGAGCTGCGGGTTGCCGCTCTATCTCTGGCTCCGCTCCCGGCCTGTCTGACGAAGCGGAGCGCGCCCTGCGGGGCGCGCGCTGGTCGTCTTGCCGGCGGCCTTCGGCCACCGGCGCGGAGGCCGTGGTCGGCGTGACGCCTCTGCCTTGGGCGGGGCCTCGCGGTGGCGGTGGGATTTGGAGTATTTGGAACGTAGAGAAGCCAGGGGCGCGGCGCGGGGCCGGAGACCGCGCGCGAGGGTTGGCTGGGGCTGGTGAAAGCGGGCGGGCTGCGCTATGGCGGCGCCTGTAGCGCAGGAGGCCGGTATGGACCATTTTCTCTATCGTGACGGGCAGCTTTATGCCGAGGACGTGCCGGTGGCCGAGATCGCCGCCGCGGTCGGCACGCCGGTCTATGTCTATTCCACCGCCACGCTGTTGCGGCATTTCCGGCTCTTCGACGAGGCGCTGGCCTGGGGGCCGCACCTTGTCTGCTATGCCATGAAGGCGGCCTCGAACCAGGCCATCCTGAAGACGCTGGCCGAGGCCGGTGCCGGGATGGACGTGGTCTCGGGCGGCGAGTACGCCCGGGCCAAGGCCGCCGGCGTGCCGGGCGAGCGCATCGTGTTCTCCGGCGTCGGCAAGACCCGCGAGGAGATCCGCACCGCGCTCGAGGGTGGCATCCGCCAGTTCAACATCGAGAGCGAGCCCGAGATGCGGGCGATCTCGGAGGTGGCCTCGGAGCTGGGCGTGGTGGCGCCGGTCACCGTGCGGGTCAACCCGGACGTGGACGCCAAGACCCATGCCAAGATCGCCACCGGCAAGAGCGAGAACAAGTTCGGCATCCCGATCGCCCGGGCGCGCGAGGTCTATGCCGAGGCGGCGGCGCTGCCGGGGCTCAAGGTCGTGGGCATCGACGTGCATATCGGCTCGCAGCTCACCGAACTCGAGCCCTTCGCCATGGCCTATCGCAAGGTCGCGGAGCTGACCGAGGCGCTGCGCGGCGACGGGCACGAGATCACCCGACTGGACCTTGGCGGCGGGCTGGGCATCCCCTACACCCGCAGCAACGAGGCACCGCCCCTGCCGGTGGAATACGGCGCCATGATCGAGCGCGAGCTCGGCCATCTGGGCTGCGAGATCGAGATCGAGCCGGGCCGGCTGATCGCCGGCAATGCCGGCATCCTGGTCTCGGAGGTGATTTACCTCAAGGAGGGCGAGGGGCGGAACTTCCTGATTCTCGACGCCGCGATGAACGACCTGATCCGCCCGGCCATGTACGAGGCGCATCACGACATCGTGCCGGTCATCGAACCGGAAGCGGGACTCGAGCAGAGCCCGTTCGACATCGTGGGGCCGGTCTGCGAATCCGGCGACACCTTTGCCAAGGGCCGGATGATGCCGGCGCTGGGGGCGGGCGATCTCGTCGCCTTCCGCTCTGCCGGCGCTTACGGCGCGGTGATGTCTTCCGAGTACAATACGCGGGCACTGATCCCCGAAGTTCTGGTGATGGGCGATCAATTCGCTGTCATCCGCCGGAGACCGAGCTTTGAGGAAATCATAAACCGCGATAGCCTTCCCGAGTGGCTGTAGGGCATTCCTCCTGCGGCCGGGACCGCAGGAGACCTTCATGCCCGAGACGGGAACACCGCCGCCGGACATCCTGAAACCCATCAAGTGGCCGCTGCGTCTGACCCTCTGGGGCATGACCGCGGAGCGCATCACGCGTGCTTTCTGGCCGCTCTGGTCGCTGCTGATCGCGGCGTTGGGGCTGTTGATGCTGGGCGTGCAGGACCTCGTGTCGGTGGAATGGGTCTGGATCGCGGGCGCGGTCTTCGTGGCGGCGCTGGGCTGGGCGATCTGGCGCGGGGCGCGGATGCTGGTCTGGCCGACGCGCATCGAGGCAATGGCGCGGCTCGACGGCACGTTGCGCGGCAACCCGATCCAGGCGGCGCTTGACGACCAGGCGATCGGGGCGGCGGACATGGGCTCGCAGGCGGTCTGGCAGGCGCACCAGGCGCGGATGCGCGCACGGTTGGCCGAGGCCAAGGCGGTGGAGCCCGACCTGCGGGTCGCCAAGGCCGACCCCTTCGCACTGCGCTACGTGGCGCTTCTGGCCTTCGCCGCGGCGCTGGTCTTCGGCTCCTTCCTGCGGGTGTCGTCGGTGACGGCGATGGGGCCGAGCGGCGTCGATCTCGCCGCGGGGCCCGCGTGGGAGGGGTGGATGGAGCCGCCGGGCTACACCCGTCTGCCCTCGGTCTATCTCAACGACATCACTGCGCCGGGGCTCAGCGTGCCCGAGGGCGCGCAGATCACCCTGCGCATGTATGGCGAGGTGGGCGCGCTGTCGGTCGATGAAAGCGTCTCGGGCCGTGCCGTGTCGCCCGAGGCGGCGCAGGAGACCGCACAGGATTTCGCGGTGCTGCAATCGGGCCGGCTGGCCATCGACGGCCCCGGGGGCCGGGCCTGGGACGTGAGCGTCACCGCCGACGCCGCCCCCAGCGTGCGCCGCGAGGGCGAGATCGAATCGAGCTACGAGGGCGATGCACAGATCCCCTTCGCCGCCAGCGATGATTACGGCGTGGTCGCGGGTCGCGCGCGGATCGAGCTGGCGCTGGACGCGGTCGAGCGCGACTACCTGCTCGCCGCCGAGCCTGAATCGCGCCCTGCCATCGAGGTGCCTCTGCCGATGCCCATCGCCGGCGACCGGGCCGAGTTCACCGAGACGCTGGTCGAGAACTTCTCGGAGCATCCCTGGGCCAACCTGCCGGTCAGCCTGACGATCAGCGTCGAGGACGAGGCCGGCCAGACCGGGCAGGCCGAGGTCGAGACCATTACCCTGCCGGGCCGGCGCTTCTTCGACCCGATGGCCGCGACGGTGATAGAGCAACGCCGGGCGCTGCTCTGGACCCGCGACAACATCCCCGAGATCAGCCGCATCATCCGCGCCGTCAGCCACCTGCCCGACGACGTCTTCCGCTCGGCGGTGCCCTACCTGCGGCTGCGCACCATCCTGCGCCAGCTCGAGGCCGCGGGGCCGTCGATGGGCGACGACCAGCAGGCCGAGATCGCCAAGGCGATGTGGGATCTCGCGATCATCCTCGAGGAGGGCGATCTGGCCTCCGCTCTGGAGCGACTTCAGCGCGCGCAGGAGCGGCTCTCGGAGGCGATGAAGAACGGTGCCTCGGAGCAGGAGATCGCCGAGTTGATGCAAGAGCTGCGCGAGGCGACGGATGATTACCTCCGGCAGCTGTCGCGGCAGGCGCAGCAGCAGGCCGAGCAGAACCCCGAGATGGCGCAGTCCCAGGACAGCATGGAGATGAGCCAGAACGACCTGCAGCGCATGATGGACCGGATCCAGGAGCTGATGGAAGAGGGCCGCATGGCCGAGGCGCAGGAAGCGCTGCGTCAGCTTCAGGAGCTGATGGAGAACATGCAGGTGACCCAGGGCCAGCAGGGCCAGTCGCCGGGCGAGCAGGCGATGGAAGGTCTGGGCGAGACGCTGCGCGAACAGCAGGGCCTGTCGGACGAGGCCTTCCGCGAGCTGCAGGAGCAGTTCAACCCCGGTCAGCAGGGGCCTGAAGGGCAGCGTGGCCAGCAGGGTCAACAGGGCCAGCAGCAGGGACAGCAGGGTCAGGGGCGCCAGGGCGAGGAAGGCCGTGACGGTCAGGGCCAGATGCAAGGCCAGGGCCAGGGCTCTCAGCAAGGTCAGCAGGGGCAGGGCGGCGAGCAGTCGCTCGAGGACAGCCTCGCCAACCGCCAGCAGCAGCTGCGCGACGAGCTGAACCGCCAGCGCCAGAACCTGCCCGGCGCCGGAACCGAGCCGGGCGAGGCCGCACGCGATGCGCTGCGCCGGGCCGAGGAGGCCATGGACGGGGCCGAAGAGGCGTTGCGCGGAGATGATCTTGCCGGGGCCATCGACCAGCAGAGCCAGGCGATGGAGGCGCTGCGCGAGGGCATGCGCAGCCTTGGCGAGGCGATGGCGCAGCAACAGCAGCAGAACCCGGGCCAGCAGGGCCAGCAGCAGGGCGGAGAGCCCGGCCAGCAGCGCGACCCGCTGGGCCGCAATGCCGGGGCCAACGGCAATATCGGCACCGACGAGAACATGGTGCAGGACGAAGATGTCTACCGCCGCGCCCGCGAGCTGCTCGACGAGATTCGCCGCCGCTCCGGCGAGGGCGAGCGCCCGCAGGAAGAGCTCGACTACCTCGAGCGCCTGCTCGAACGGTTCTGACCGCCCGACAGACATGCCGCCCGCGCGTGATGCGCGCGGGTCGCGATCTCCCATTACGCGCCTTGCCCCGCGCCTGCTCGCATGGGTATAGCGGAGAAAGGCGGTAGGGATCTGAACGGCATGGCCAAGGCGGCGCTCGACACATTGCGAGAGCTCTACGAGGGCAACAGCGACCGGGCGCACCGCTTTCGCTACGGGCTTCTGGCGTTCGACGTCGGCACGATCCTCTACGTGGTCGCCACGTCCTTCAGCAATCATGGTCGCGTGGTCGAGATGCTCGACATGCTCTTCGGCGTGGTCTTTCTCGCGGATTTCCTCGCGAGGCTCTCGATCGAGCCGCAGAAGCTGCGCTTCCTGATCCGCCCGGTCACGCTGGCCGACATCGTGTCGATTGTCTCGTTCCTCGCGCCGCTTGCCGGCGAGGGCCTTGGTTTCCTGCGCGTGGTGCGGACGCTGCGCTTCCTGCACACCTACCAGCTGTTCCGGCGGCTGCGCGAGGACTTCCCGTTCTTCCGTCGCTATCAGGACGTGTTCAGCGCGACGCTGAACCTGCTGGTGTTCATCTTCGTGATGACCGGGCTGGTCTATGCCACCCAGTACCGCACCAACCCGCAAATCGAGAACTATGCCGACGCGCTCTATTTCACCGTGACCGCGCTGACCACCACCGGCTTCGGGGACATCACCCTGACCGGGTCGCTGGGGCGGATGATCTCGGTGGTGGTGATGATCTGCGGCGTGACCCTGTTCCTGCGGCTGGCGCAGGTGCTGTTCCGGCCCGTCAAGGTGCGCGAGACCTGCCGCAAATGCGGCCTGTCGCTGCACGATGCCGACGCGGTGCATTGCAAGCATTGCGGCGCGACCATCCATATCGAGACCGAAGGCGACTACTGATGACCGACGTGGCGATCCGCCCGCATCTCCCCGGGGACGACGCGGCGCTTTGGCGCATTCTCGAGCCGGTGTTCCGGGCCGGCGAGACCTATGCCATCGACAGCGACATTTCGCGAGACGACGCACTGGCCTACTGGTGCGGCCCCGAACGCCGCGTGTTCTCGGCGCTGGCCGATGGCGTGGTGGCGGGCAGCTACTACATCGTGCGCAACCAGAAGGGCGGCGGCAGCCATGTCTGTAACTGCGGCTTCGCCACCGACCCAGGCCAGACCGGCAAGGGCGTGGCCCGGGCCATGCTGGCCCATGCGCTCGACACCGCCCGCAGCCTCGGCTTCCGTGCCATGCAGTTCAACTTCGTGGTGTCCTCCAACACCCGCGCAGTGGCGATCTGGGAGCGCGCTGGGTTCGATATCGTCGGTCGGCTGCCCGATGCCTTTCATCACCCCGAAAAGGGTTATGTCGACGCGCTGGTCATGTATAAGGCCCTCGAAACGGACTGATTTCAGGAGCAATTCCCGTGGCCGAAGACACCCGCCTCCTCGCCGTCCTGATCGACGCCGACAACACCTCTCCGAAATACGCCAAGGCGATCTTCGACGAGATCGCCTCGCTGGGCGAGGCCAGCGTGCGGCGCGTCTACGGCGATTTCGCCAGCCAGCAGATCTCGGGCTGGTCGAAGATCTCGGCCGAGTTCGGTCTGGTCCCGCACCACTCGCCGGCCAACACCGTGGGCAAGAATTCCTCCGACATCTCGCTGGTGATCGACGCCATGGACCTGATGCACACCGGTCGCTTCGACGGCTTCGTGGTGGTCAGCTCCGACAGCGATTTCACCCGGCTCGCCAGCCGCATCCGCGAGCAGGGGCTCGACGTCTACGGCATGGGCATGCAGAAGACGCCGGATGCCTTCCGCAAGGCGTGCAAGCGGTTCATCTTCCTCGAGAACCTGGATGGCGCACCGGAGCAGAAGACCGGCGACCGCGCGCCGCGCGCCACCGGCAAGCTCGAGGAGGCGCGCAACCTCATCTTCACCGCGATGGACGCCATCGAGCAGGAGGATGACTGGTACACGCTGGGCCAGCTCGGCCAGTTCATCACCGCGGCGAACCCGGATTTCGACACCCGCAGCTATGGCAAGCGCAAGCTTTCTGATCTCGTTTCCGAACTGAAGGTCTTCGAAACCAAACGCGGGCCGGGCAACCAGCTTCTGGTGCGTCGGCTCGACTGATCCCGCATCTGCGGCGCTGATCCGGATCGTCGCGACAGTTCGCGGAATGGGCCGGCCTCAGGGCCGTTCAGGCTGAGGAGGATGGCCCGAACCGCGCCATGAAGGTCTCGACCGCGGCGTCGATCACGCGGGTGATGTCGTCTTCGGAGAAGACGTCGTGGATGCCGAACAGCCGCTTGATCCACAGGTCGGCCTTGCAGAGCTCGATGAACTGGTCGGCGGCAAGGCCGAGATTGTCGATCTCGACGTCGCCCCGCGCCATCGCGGCGGCGAGGTAGGATTGCAGTTCGCTGCGGACGAGCACTGGGCCGCACTCGTAGAACTGCGCGCCGAGCTCCGGGAAGCGGTCGGCTTCGGCGACGCAGATGCGGAACACCCTCTGGCCCATGTCCGACAGCAGGAAGTCGAGAACGCTGCGGCCGATATAGGGCAGCACGACCCGCGGCGGCTTGCTCTTGTCGAGGGCGACCAGAACCTCGTCTGCTTGCGCCTGGCACTGTGCGGTCGCCATCTCCATGAACAGCAGGCGCTTGTCGGGAAAGTAGCTGTAGAGCGTGGCCTTCGACACCCCGGCGGTTCTGGCGATTTCGTCGACGCTGGCCCCCTCGAAACCGTCGCGCAGGAAGATCTCGCGCGCGCCCTTCAGGACCTGGTCGTATTTCCGCCCGCGCCGGACGCTTGCCGTATTGCCCGGCATTCACTGTCTCCTCTGGTGATCTGGATCATAGACCGGGCGGTTCAGTTCCGGCAAGCGTGGCGCGATCTGCCGCGGGCCCGCCCCTGTCGCGACGCTGCGGCAATTGGCGCGGCGGCGGGCAGGCCGAAGGGCGTTGCATCCGGCCTCCTTTGCAGTAGTTTAGAATGATTCCAAAGTGAGGCTTCCCCATGCGTTTCTTTACCCAGCGCCGCCAGTTCAAGGATCTCAGCGAGCAGGAAGTGCTCGCGCTGGCAATTTCCTCGGAAGAGGACGACGCGCGGATCTACCGTAGCTATGCCGAGATGCTGCGCGCCGATTACCCTGACACCGCGCAGGTGTTCGACGGCATGGCCCTCGAGGAGGACGGCCACCGTCAGGCGCTGATCTCGGCGCACCGGATGCGCTTTGGCGAGGTGATTCCGCTGATCCGGCGCGAGCACGTGGCGGGGTTCTACGCGCGCCGCCCGGTCTGGCTGATGCAGAACCTCGGTCTCGAGCGCATCCGCGAGGAGGCCGAGATCATGGAGCGTGACGCGGGCCGGTTCTATCTCGAGGCCGCGAAGCGCAGCACCGATGCCGGGACGCGCAAGCTGCTGGGCGATCTCGCCGCTGCCGAGGCGGGCCACGAGACCCGCGCCGCAGAGCTGACGGCAGAGCATCTCGATCCCGACAGCCGCAGCGACGAGGACCGGCTGGCGCATCGGCAATTCGTGCTGACCTGGGTGCAGCCGGGGCTGGCCGGGCTGATGGATGGCTCGGTCTCGACGCTTGCGCCGATCTTCGCGACGGCCTTTGCCACGCAGGACACCTGGACGACGTTTCTCGTCGGGCTCGCGGCCTCGGTGGGGGCGGGGATCTCGATGGGGTTCACCGAGGCAGCGTCGGACGATGGCGAGCTGTCCGGGCGCGGCTCGCCGATGAAACGTGGCATCGCATCGGGCGTGATGACCACGGTGGGCGGGCTGGGCCACGCGCTGCCCTACCTGATCCCGCATTTCTGGACCGCCACGAGCATCGCCTGGATCATCGTCTTCATCGAACTCTGGGCGATCGCTTGGATCCAGAACAGGTATATGGAGACGCCGTTTCTGCGCGCCTCGATGCAGGTGGTCCTCGGCGGCGCGCTGGTGCTGGCGGCCGGCGTGCTGATTGGCAGCGGCTGACGCTGGTGCCGCGCTCTTGCCCCAGGGAGCGCTGGCGGATCGTGTCGGCAAGCCTCCGGCGGGAGTATTTTTGACGAAGAGAAGCCGGGGGCGCAGCGCTCCTGGCTTCTTTGGTTCAAAAATACCTCGGGGGTGAATTGGCGCACAGCGCCAAGAGGGGGCTGGCCCCCTCCCGCTCTCCGGACAGTGCATCTCAGATGAGACAGGGGCTGCGCCGTCATCCCCTCGCCCCTCACCCCCTCGCTAAGCCGCATAATCGCTGGAAGCCGGGCCGCGCCCGTGGCAAACCAAGCGGGCGCACGGCCAAGGGAGACGCGACCATGACCCAGTTCGGCAAGGGCTGCCACCTGCATCTGATCGACGGATCGGCTTTCATCTTCCGGGCCTATCATGCCCTGCCGCCGCTCACGCGCAAATCCGACGGGCTGCCCATCGGCGCGGTCTCGGGCTTCTGCAACATGCTGCAGAAATATGTCGAGGACAACGCCGGCCCCGACGCGCCGACCCATGTTGCGGTGATCTTCGACAAGGGCAGCCACACCTTCCGCAACGATCTCTACGATCTCTACAAGGCCAACCGCGAGGCGATGCCCGAGGATCTGCGGCCGCAGATCCCGCTTACCCGGCGCGCCACCGAGGCATTCAACATCGCCTGCAAGGAGCTCGAGGGCTATGAGGCCGACGACATCATCGCCACGCTGGCGCGGCAGGCGCGCGAGGCCGGCGGGCGGGTGACGATCATCAGCTCCGACAAGGACCTGATGCAGCTGGTGGGCGACGGGGTCGAGATGCTCGACGCCATGAAGAACCGTCGCATCGACCGCGACGGCGTGTTCGAGAAGTTCGGCGTCTTTCCCGACCGCGTGGTCGACGTGCAGGCGCTGGCCGGCGACTCGGTCGACAACGTGCCGGGCGCCCCGGGCATCGGCATCAAGACTGCCGCGCTGCTGATCAACGAGTACGGCTCGCTCGAGGATCTGCTCGACCGGGCCGAGGAGATCAAGCAGCCCAAGCGCCGCCAGACCCTGATCGAGAAGCGCGAGCAGATCGAACTGTCGAAGCGGCTGGTGCAGCTCGACGAGGAGACGCCGCTGGAGTTCGGCCTCGACGATCTCGAGGTCAGGGATCCCGATCCCGAGGTGCTGCTGGGCTTCCTCGCCGAGATGGAGTTCCGCAGCCTGACCAAGCGCATTGCCGATCAGCTCGATGCCGAGGCGCCGGTGATCCCCGACACCACCCCCGAAGGGGCCAATCCTCCGGAAGAGGGCACGCCCGAGATGCCGGCGATCGAGCCGGACACGTACATCTGGGTGAAGACCGCCGAGGATCTCGCACCGTTCATCGACGCCGCCCACCAGCGCGGCTGGGTCGCGGTCGACACCGAGACCACCGGGCTCAACGAGATGGCCTGCGACCTCGTCGGGATCTCGCTCTGCATCGAGCCGGGCGCGGCCTGCTACATCCCGCTGGCGCACCGCGCCGACAGCGATGGCGGCCTGTTCGGGGATGGCGATCTGGCCGAGGGGCAGATGCCGATGCAGGAGGCGCTCGACCTGCTGAAGCCGCTGCTCGAGGATCCGGCGGTGATGAAGATCGGGCAGAACATGAAATACGACGCCAAGATCTTTGCCCGCTACGGCGTGCGGATCGCGCCGATCGATGACACCATGCTGATGTCCTACGCGATGAATGCCGGTCTGCATGGCCATGGCATGGACGCATTGTCCGAGCGCTACCTGTCGCACACGCCGATCCCGATCAAGGAGCTGCTGGGCTCCGGCAAGAAGATGAAGACCTTCGACCAGGTGCCGATCGAAGACGCGGTGAAATACGCCGCCGAGGATGCCGACATCACCCTGCGGCTCTGGACCCTGCTGAAGCCGCAGTTGCACCGCAACCACGTCACCCGGGTCTACGAGACCATGGAGCGCCCGCTGGTGCCGGTGCTGGCCGAGATGGAGATGGCCGGCGTGCAGGTCGATCGCGACACGCTCTCGCGCATGTCGAACGCCTTCAGCCAGAAGATGGCGGCGCTCGAGGCCGAGATCCACGAGCTGGCGGGCGAGAGCTTCAACGTGGGCTCGCCCAAGCAGCTTGGCGAGATCCTGTTCGACAAGATGGGGCTCGAGGGCGGCAAGAAGGGCAAGACCGGCGCCTATGCCACCGGCGCCGACGTGCTCGAGGATCTCGCGACCGAGCACGAGTTGCCGGCGCGGGTGCTCGACTGGCGCCAGCTCTCGAAGCTCAAGTCGACCTATACCGACGCGCTGCAGGAGCACATCAACAAGGAGACGGGCCGGGTTCACACCTCCTACGTGATCTCCGGGGCCAACACCGGCCGGCTGTCCTCGACCGACCCGAACCTGCAGAACATCCCGGTGCGCTCGGAAGAGGGGCGGCGCATCCGCGAGGCCTTCGTCGCGCCCGAGGGCAAGACCATCGTGGCGCTCGACTACTCGCAGATCGAGCTGCGCATCCTCGCCCACATGGCCGAGATCGACGCCCTCAAGCAGGCCTTCCGCGACGGGCAGGACATCCACGCCATGACCGCGTCCGAGATGTTCAACGTGCCGATGGAGGAGATGACCTCCGAGATCCGCCGGCAGGCCAAGGCGATCAACTTCGGCGTCATCTACGGCATCTCGGGCTTCGGCCTCGCCCGCAACCTGCGCATCCCGCGCAGCGAGGCGCAGGGCTTCATCGACCGCTATTTCGAGCGCTTCCCGGGCATCCGCACCTACATGGACGATACGGTGGCCTTCGCCAAGGAACACAAGCGCGTCGAGACGCTGTTTGGCCGGGTGATCCACACACCCGAGATCGCCGCCAAGGGGCCGCGCGCGGGCTTTGCCAAGCGCGCCGCGATCAACGCACCGATCCAGGGCACCGCGGCCGATATCATTCGGCGCGCGATGATCCGCATGCCCGACGCCATCGAGAAACTGCCGGCCACCATGCTTCTGCAGGTGCATGACGAACTGATCTTCGAGGTCGAGCAGGGCGCCGAGGAGGATCTCATCTCTGCTGCCCGCACGGTCATGGAGGGCGCCGCCGAGCCGGTGGTGAAGCTCGACGTGCCGCTGGTGGTCGATGCCGGTCAGGGCAAAAGCTGGGCCGAGGCGCACTGAGGCGCCGGCGGTCCCGCTCTTAGCCGATGGCCATGGCGGGGGCCTGCACCAGCCCCTGTCCGCGATCCAGCGCGTCGGTCGCCGGGTCGATCGGCGCGCTGGTGCAGGTGGCCATCAGCCGCGCCTGCACCGCACCGGCGAAGGCCGGGCTGCCAGAGGCGCGCTGCGCCTCCCACCAGAGCGCCGCGATGCCCGCCACGTGCGGGCAGGCCATCGAGGTGCCGTTGAGCGGCCGCAGCCCCCCGCCGGTTGCCGCCGAGATCACGTTGACCCCGGGGCCCGACACGGTCGGGTTGGTGTTCGAAAACGAGGCGATATTGAGCCCGCCCGGCCCCTGTCCCAGCGCCCCCACCGAGACCACGCCGAAGGCGGCAGCCGGCAGCGACGCCGAGACCTCGAACGTCGGGTCGATGTTGCGGCGGCTCTCGTTGCCCGCGGCGGCGCAGACCACCGTCCCGCCCGAGAACGCCGCCTGCGCGCGCAGCATGTCCATCAGCGCGTCGAACATGCGCAGGTTCTGGCGATAGGCCTCGAGCGCGGCGGAGCCCGCCAGCAGCGTCGGCCAGCCCTGATCTACGAGGCTCTCGACGAGGCCCGGAAAGTCGAAGCCGAGCGACATGGAGATCACCTGCGCCTGTTCATCGGAGGCCCACTTGATCGCCCGGAACAGCATGTCCGACGAACCGCTGCCATCGTCGCCCAGCACCTTGCCGATCAGCGCGTCGGTGACGCCACGCGCCACGCCGATGCGGCTGCCGTCGACATCGCGTCCGAACACCGTGCCGGCGCAATGGGTGCCGTGGCCATTGGCATCCTCGATGCCCGAGCCGGCAAAGTCGCGGGTGTTGAGCGCGACACCTGCAAAGGCCGGGTGATTGGTGTCGATGCCGGTGTCGAGCACCGCCACGCGCACCCCGGCGCCGGTGAAGGCGGAGGTGTCGGCGCCAACCGCCGCGATGCCCCATGCAGGCTCGGCATCCTCTGTGCGCACCTCGTCGAGCGGCTGCGGCTCGATCAGACGGGTCGGCATCTCGCGCGCCACCGCGGTCACCGCCGGGTCGCGGGTCACGTCGCGGAGGTCCTTGGCGCTCAGCTCGGCGG
Source organism: Salipiger bermudensis (assembly GCF_017309175.1). Taxonomy (NCBI): domain Bacteria; kingdom Pseudomonadati; phylum Pseudomonadota; class Alphaproteobacteria; order Rhodobacterales; family Roseobacteraceae; genus Salipiger; species Salipiger bermudensis. Next base: position 98,770 of record NZ_JAEKJV010000011.1, read on the forward strand.
ATTCGAGCTTGGGTGCCGGAGGGATCGGGTTCGCCATCGGCGCATCGAAGCTGCCGGTCCCGAAGCCGGGCGCGCCCGGCGGTGCCGCGGGGCGCGGGGCACGGTTGCGAAGCGGGGCGTTCTCGTCGCGCAGAATTACGAACATGGCAAATCTCGCTCTAAAGGGTTTTTCCAATAGCGCGATGATACACCCAGAGGTTGATTCAGCGAAGGATCTCAGCGTGAACCCGTCGTGAAATCGCTCCTCAGATCAGATTGTTCTTGCGAAACAGGGCCTTGAGATCGGCCTCCGGGCGCGGTCCCATGTGGCTGATGACCTCGGAGGCGGCCACGGTGCCCATGCGGCCGGCGGTTTCCATGTCGGCGCCGGTGGCGAGACCGTAGAGGAAACCGGCGGCGAACTGGTCGCCCGCGCCGGTGGCGTCGACCGGGACCACCTTCGTCACCGGGACGTCGGTGCGCACGCCATCCTTGATGATGCTTACCCCGTCGCCCGAGCGGGTACAGACCACCAGCGGGCAGACCTCTGCGACCCGCGCCAGATCCTTGTCGAGATGGTCGTCCTGGTAGAGCGAGCGGATCTCGGCCTCGTTGCCGATGACGTAATCCATCTCGTTGGCGATCAGGCGCAGGAAGTCGTCGCGGTGGCGTTCGACGCAGAACGGGTCCGAGATCGCGATCCCGGCAAGGCCGCCGGCCTTGCGGCAGGTGCGGGCGGCGCGCAGGAACGCCTCCTTGCCCTTGAGCTTGTCGTAAAGATAGCCCTCGAGGAAGATGATGTCGGCCTGTCCGGCGATCTCTTCGGCCACGTCCTCGGGGCCAAGCTCGGCCGAGATGCCGAGATAGGTGTTCATCGAGCGCTCGCCGTCCGGCGAGACGAAGATCATCGAGCGCGAGGTCGGCAGCTCACCGCCCGTGACCGGCGGGTTGACGAAATCGGTGCCGCCCTTCTCCATCGCATCCGCGTAGAACCTCCCCAGAGCATCGTCGCGCACGCGCCCGAAAAAGCCCGTGCGCAGTCCGAGATTGCCAAGCCCCGCCAGCGTGTTGGCCACCGAGCCGCCGGCCGCCTGAACGCGGTTCTCCATGGCGCCGTAGAGCTGCTCGGCGCGCTCGCGCTCGACCAGCTGCATGATGCCCTTCTCGATCCCCATCATCTCGAGGAAACTGTCATCGGAGCGGGTCAGCACGTCGACGATGGCGTTGCCGATGCCAAGAACCTGGTACTTCTTGGTCGGATGCTGCGGGGTCAGGGTCATACGGTCTTGTCCTCGAACTGGCAGAGGTCGCGGATCAGGCAGGCCTGGCACTTGGGCTTGCGCGCGACACAGGTGTAACGCCCGTGCAGGATCAGCCAGTGATGCGCGTGCTGCTGGAAATCCACGGGAATGTTGTCTTCGATGGCACGCTCGGTGGCGACCACGTCCTTGCCGGGGCAGATGCCCGAGCGGTTGCCGACGCGGAAGATGTGGGTGTCCACCGCCTGCGCCGGGTAATGCCACCACATGTTCAACACCACGTTGGCGGTCTTGCGCCCGACGCCGGGCAGGCTCTCGAGAGCGGCCCGTGAGCACGGCACTTCGCCGCCATACTGCTCGTGCAGGATCTTCGACAGCTTGATGACGTTCTTGGCCTTGTTGCGGTAGAGGCCGATGGTCTTGATGTGCTCGATCACGCCCTCTTCGCCGAGCGCGAGCATCTTCTCGGGCGTGTCTGCGATCTTGAACAGCTCGCGCGTTGCCTTGTTGACGCCGGCATCGGTGGCCTGCGCCGAGAGCGCGACGGCCACCACCAGCGTATAGGCGTTGACGTGGTCGAGCTCGCCCTTGGGCTCGGGCTCGGCCTCGTGGAAGCGAGTGAAGATCTCGCGCAGGGTATGATAGTCGAGCTGCTTGGCCATGCCCCCGGATATGAAACGCTTTTCCCGCTGCGGCAACCCGTTTGCGCTCTCGGACGCTGCGATGGGGATGGCCTGCGCGACGAGGTTCGACGCGAAGGAGGCGGCCTGACACACTTCAAAGTTTAGCGATATCTATCTAAAATTGTATTTTTGTGATACGAACATGCATGGCGGCGGTGCCGGTTTTCTCTCCGCCTGCCGCTTATTTCCGACGTTGCAATTCATTTGAGGATCGAAGCCATGTTGAACGCAGAGGCCGTGAGCCGTGCCAAGACTCGCCATATCGAGATCGCCAAGCCCTTTGACGATGAACTCGGACCACTGAAACTCTTGCCGGGGATCTGGAAGAACACCAATGCCGATGTTCCGTTCGGCTGGAACTGCATCGCCCTTCCCTTTGTCACCGATCCGCCGCCCGCCGGGTTCAACTACCGGCTGATGGTCAACCACTACCGGGAGACCCTGCAGTTCTTCACCGCTGACAAGGGGGCGCCCAACCGTGGCATCGAGCGCGGCGCCGGCGGTCCGAGCGATCTCGACCAGTTCGTCGTGGCGCTGGACTACCAGCAGCTCGTGGAGCAGGTGGCGGTCGACGAGTTTCCCAAGAGCGGCCCGGACCTTGCCACGGATAAGCTGGCCGATCCCGGCGCGGCGATTCACCACGAGCCCGGTCTGTTCCTGTTCATGACCAACCACACCACCGACGGCATCAACATCGCCCGGCTCGGGACCGTGCCGCATGGCGACTCGCTGCTGGCGATGGGGCGTTTCGACGCCGCGGCCGACATCTTCGACGGTCCGCCCGATATTCCTGCCGTGAATGGCTTTCCCGAGGGGGTCCTCGTCCCGCGCGACGATACCGCCGGAGGGCCTGACGACCTGCTGAAGCCGCTCGAGAGCCTTTACATGGGGCCCTACAAGCATTTCCACGACAACCCGTTCTTTGGCACCGTCCCCGCAGGGACGCCGGGCTTTCCCGGCTTCAACCCGGTGCACCCCGAGGAGCTGCTGCGCGGTGCGCAGCCGGCGCCAGAGAAGGTGAAGAAGACCACCCGGCTCGACATGACGACCAGCGCCACGGAGGCGGCGGGGATCCTGAACATCCCGTTCATCGTCAAGCATGCCAACGCCACCTCGATGAAGTCGACCTTCTGGATCATGGAGCTCGATGAGCCGGGCGTCGGCGACGAGCCGAAGCTGGTGATGCAGTATCTTCAGGTGGTGATGCTCGACTTCTTTCCGCGCCGCGACGGCATCCCCGGCCTCATTGGCTGGCCGCATGTCTCGATCAACACGCTCGAGAAGGTGGCCAATGTCGGCGATGACGCCGAGGTACTGACCTCCGACGAGTACTGACACGCGAGCAGACCGGGGCCATCCGGCCCGGTCGCGGCCCGGTGCCCTGAAAGCGCAGGAACCGGGTCGCACGCGCTCGTCACGCCGCATAGTCTGGGCCGGAAACACGGGAGCCGGACCATGCCTGAGACGTCGCAAGGGTATCACTACGAGGTCATGCGCCGCGCCATCGAGATGGTCGACGCCGCCGGGCCGCAGGCCACGCTCGAGGAACTGGCCGCGGGCATGGGCATGAGCCCGGCGCATTTCCAGCGCCTGTTTTCGCGTTGGGCCGGGGTGTCTCCGAAGCGCTTCCAGCAATACCTGACGCTCGGCCACGCCAAGGCGCTGCTCTCCGAGCGTTTCACCACGCTCGAGACCGCGCATGCCACCGGGCTTTCGGGCGGCGGGCGGCTGCACGACCTGTTCCTGCGCTGGGAGGCGATGAGCCCCGGCGCTTACGGGCGCGGCGGCGAGGGGCTGACGATCCGCTGGGGCTGGTTCGACAGCCCCTTCGGCCGCGCGCTGGTGATGGGGACCGAGACCGGGATCTGCGGCATCGGGTTTGCCTCCGAGGCCGGGGACGATGCCACCATGGCGGACCTGCGCAGCCGCTGGCCCGGGGCCGAGTATGTCGAGGACCGGGAGGCGCTGGAAGGCTGGGCGCAGGCGGCGTTCGGGCAGGCGGGCGGCGAGGTGCCGCTGCTGCTGATCGGTGCGCCGTTCCAGATCAAGGTCTGGGAGGCGCTGATGCGGGTGCCCTCGGGCCATGTCACCACCTATTCCGAGATCGCGCAGGCGGTGGGCAGTCCCAAGGCGGTGCGCGCCGTGGGCACGGCGGTCGGGCGCAACCCGATCTCGCTGCTGATCCCCTGTCACCGGGCTCTGCGCAAGTCCGGGGGGCTCGGCGGGTATCACTGGGGCCTGCCGGTCAAGCGCGCCATCCTCGCCTGGGAGGCGGCGCGTCTCGAGGCCTGAGCCAGGTTGCATCACCGTGAAGTGAGGCGCGGAATGGGCAAAGACCCGCCGACACCCCCGTGACAGCGCTGTTGGTCCGTTGCATGGTCGATCTATAATTCAGGAGGAGCGCCCCCGCGATGCGGGGGCCATAACGATCAAGAGGCACACCATGATCCGGGCCAAGACGTCCATTCTTCTTTCCCTTGCCGCAGTGATGGGGCTGAGCGCCTGTTCCGACGGCCAGATGTTCGACGAGAACAACCCCAACCGGAACACCAACCAGGGCGTCATTCTCGGCGCGCTTGGCGGCGCTGCGGCAGGTCGCCTGATCGGTGGCAACAACGACGATGCCGTCAAGAACACCCTGGCCGGTGCTGCAGCGGGCGCCATCGCCGGCGGCGTCATCGGCAACCAGCTCGACAAGCAGGAAGCGGAACTGCGCCAGCAGCTCGGCAACGATGTCGGCATTCGCAACACCGGCGATCGACTGATCGTGACCATGCCGCAGGACATCCTGTTCGGCTTCGACAGCGACACGCTGCGCACCGACCTGCAGGCCGACATCCGCACCGTGGGCAGTTCGCTGCTCCAGTACCCGAACACCAGCGTTCAGGTCGTCGGCCACACCGATAGCGACGGCGATGCCGGCTACAACCAGGGCCTGTCGCAGCGTCGCGCGCAGTCCGTCGCGAACGTGCTGGTCTCGAGCGGTGTGCCCTCGAGCCGCATTTCGGTCATCGGTCGGGGCGAAGCGGCTCCCGTCGCGTCGAACCTGACGCCCGAGGGCAAGGCGCAGAACCGCCGGGTGGAAATCGTCATCCTGCCGAACGCCTGATCCGGCACGCTTTGGCTGACATCGGCGCGTCGCGGGGTCTCCCGCGGCGCGTTTTTCGTTTCAGAGCCGGTTCGAGAGCTCGATCAGGGTGCCGTCCGGGTCGCGGAGATAGAGCGACAGGATCGGCCCCTCGGCGCCGCTGCGTCGCACCGGGCCTTCCTCGGGGCTGATCTTCAATGCATCGAGGTGCGCTTGCCAGTCGGCCAAGGGGGTGTCGCTGAGAAAGCAGAGATCGGCCGAGCCCGTTGTCGGGCGTGCGGCCTTGGGCAGGAACTCGGCCCCGGCTTGGTGGAGGTTGATCTTCTGGCTGCCGAAGCGCAGCGCCCAGCGTCGCGAGCCGTCGGCCGGGGTGAAGCGCTCGGCCCGCATGCCGAGCACCTCGGTGTAGAACGCCAGCGTGACGTTGAGATCGGCGACAGTGAGGACCAGATGGTCGAGAGACTGGACGGTGGGCGTCATGGGTGGTCTAGATCCTTTCCGCAGGGAGGTGCTTATGACTGACCTTACAGCCGAGACACGGCAGACCGACAGGCTCGATCCGGCCCGGGCCAACGCGCTTCTGGCCGCGCTGGGCCGCCCCGAACGGCTTGCCGAAGGCGATGCGCTGCCGCCGTTCTTCCACCAGATCCATTTCTGGGAGGCGCAGCCCCCCGAGGCCCTGGGCCGGGACGGCCACCCGCGCACCGGCGGTCTGATCCCCGATCTCGGCCTGCCGCGCCGGATGTGGGCCGGTGGCGCGCTGCGCTTCCTTGCGCCTCTGAGGGTCGGGCAGGAGGCCGAGAAGCGCAGCGTGCGGGAAAAGGTGGTGCAGAAGACCGGCCGCACCGGGCCGTTGGCCTTCGTCACCCTGCGCCACGAGATCCGGCAGGGCGGGGCGCTGTGCGTCGAGGAACGGCAGGATCTCGTCTATCGCGAAGATCCTTCTCCCGACGCGCCGCGCCCGGTGCCGCCGGAGGCGCGCCGCGACGAGACCGAGGCGCGGGTCGCTTGCTTCGACAGCACGCTGTTGTTCCGGTACTCGGCGCTGACCTTCAACGGACACCGCATCCACTACGATGTCGACTATGCCCGCGAGGTCGAGGGTTATGCCGATCTTGTGGTCCACGGACCGCTGCTGGCGCAGCTTCTGATCCTGATGGCCGAGGAGCAGGCGCCGCTGAAGGACTTCCGCTTCCGCGCCACCGCGCCGGTGACGCTGGGCGAGGAGGTCACGCTTTGTCGCGACACCGAAAGCGCTTGGGTGCGGGGTGCGGACGGGCGACAGTGCATGGCCGCCAAGCTTGGCTTCTGAGCCCGGAACGAAAAAGCCCCCGCCGATGGCGAGGGCCTTTTCAAGAAGTGTTTTGCTCCGGGCTTAGCAGCCGGTGCCGTTCAGAACGACGCGCACGGTGCGGGCGAGGATCTTGAGATCGGTGCCGAAGGACAGCTGGCGCAGGTAGTCGGTGTCGAACCCGGCCCGCTCGGCGAAGCTCGACTCGTTGCGCACCGAGGTCTGCCAGAAGCCGGTGATGCCCGGGCGCAGCGCGTAATAGGCAGTGCCGGGATAGAGGTCCTGCTGTTCGACCATCATTGGGCGCGGACCGACCAGCGACATGTCCCCGCGCAGCACGTTGAGCAGCTGCGGCAGCTCGTCGAGCGAGGTCTTGCGGATCAGCCGGCCGACCGCAGTGATGCGCGGATCGCGGCGCAGCTTCTGGGCGTGGTTCCACTCGGCGCGGGCCTCGGGATTGCTGGCGAGATAGGCCTCGAGGCGGGAGTCGGCATCGACCACCATCGAGCGCAGCTTGTACATGTAGAAGACGCGGCCATTCCGGCCAACGCGCTTCTGGAGATAGAAGGGCGACTTGCCGTCCAGCGCGATGATCGCGGCGAGGACCATCGTCACGAGCAGCACCGGCAGCGCGCCCAGCAGGACGATGGTGATGTCCAGAATGCGCTTGGCAAGGCGGTCATAGGAGGCGCCGGTCGGTGCCGCAAAGAGGGCATCGTCGATCAGGGTTTCTATACCGGGGCTCGGCAGCGGCTGGCGAATGTGAATAGTCAATTTGACCTCCTCGAGGCATGTATTGACGGAAACGCAGGCAAGGATGTGCTTTCGGCCGGTCGCAAGCCGCAGCGATCCGGTCCTTCGCGATCATGCGAAGGCTGGGAACGCTCGAGGCGCATCAGGCTTTCAGAAGATTTTCTGGTCCTAACAAGACCGAAGCAAACTCACCATAACTCCCAAGTGGAAGCACCAACCCCCAAGTGCCGTAGTGTGACGAAACTATGTTCTTACTCTCGACACAAATGGTTATGCATTGCGCCTTAAGTGCGGTCAACTCCATGTTTTTGCCACAATTAAAAGTTGAGCCAACCTTTAGATGACCTGCTCTCGAACCGGCGCATTGGCCACAAATTCGGGCGTCCGGCAGACCGGAGAATGCCGGTGGCGGCGCCGCTATGCGAGCTTTGGCAGTGGCCGTGCGAGGGAGGAGAGGGAGCAGCTGCGGCAACAGCACCCTCGGAAACAGTTCAATCCCCGTTTTCGGCGAGCCGGTTTCGAAAATGTAAACAAATGCTCGAAAATGAATGCATCGTCGCGTGAAACTCGCTGCGAAGGGTTGGGGTAATTCGCGCCCTGTCTCTGCGGCTGTCTTCTGGGTCGCATTCGGAAACAATGATTGTGGGGAGGTGCTGCGGGTTTTCGTCTCTCGATCGCCACTGCGGCGCCGGGAGTGCGACGCGGGGCTCACTCGCTTGCCGGCGCGGAGAGGCTTTCCGAGGAGGGCAGAGAGCAACACGCTAAGGGGGAGTGTCGATATTCACGGAATGTTACAAATGCCGCTTTTCAGGTGAGCGGCGGCCCGAATCGCGGCGGTTTGCGGCCCTCAAATCGTCAAACTTGGTCCGAATCGCGCCACATTCTCAGCCACATTCGGCGAAATGAGGCGAGCGCGACCCTCAAGCTTCAGTTGCAAGCCAAGGGGCGCAGGCCTATTTCGGGCCGGTCGGTATCTGTATCGGAAAGGGCCCGTCATGGCGAACCACCTCTACAAAGGCGATCTCCCCGACGGGCTTGATCTTGGCCCGGTCGTGGCGATCGACTGCGAGACCATGGGGCTCGAGCCGCATCGCGACCGGCTCTGCGTGGTGCAGCTCTCGGGCGGGGACGGCAACGCCCATCTCGTGCAGGTGGCGAAGGGCCAGACCGAGGCGCCGAACCTCTGCCGCCTGCTGCGCGACGAGAGCGTGCTCAAGCTGTTCCACTACGGCCGCTTCGACATCGCCGCCATGTACAATGCCTTCGGGGCGCTGGCGGCGCCGGTCTATTGCACCAAGATCGCCAGCCGCATGGTGCGCACCTACACCGACCGGCACGGGCTCAAGACGCTGACCCAGGAGTTGCTGTCGGTCGATATCTCGAAGCAGCAGCAATCGAGCGACTGGGGGGCCGAGACCCTGACCGAGGCGCAGCGCGACTATGCCGCCTCGGACGTCCTGCACCTGCACAAGCTGCGCGAGGCGCTCGACGGCATGCTCGCCCGCGAGGGCCGCAGCGCGCTGGCGCAGAGCTGCTTCGACTTCCTGCCGACCCGGGCGCTCCTCGATCTCGAGGGCTGGCCGGGCACCGATATCTTCGCGCATTCCTGATCCGATGGCGCGTCGGGGGGACACCTATTCCTATGTGATCGGCTGGCTGAAGATCCTGCTGCCGCTGGTGGCGCTTGCGCTGCTCTCGACCCTCTTCCTCGTCGGGCGTAGCAGCGAGCCGACTGTGAACATTCCCTTCGCCGATCCCGAAGGCTCGGACGGACCTGCGCGGCAGCAGATCGTGGCGCCGCGCTATGCCGGGCTGACCGCACGCGGCGATCAGCTGATCCTCACCGCTGACAGTGCCGAGCCTTTGGCCGACGGCATGGACGAGGTTCTTGCGCATCAGCTTGATGCCAGCATCGACATGTCCGACGGCAGCCGCATCACCCTGCGCTCCGACCGCGCGGTGGTCAGCGAAGGCGAGCAGAGCGCCGATCTTGAGGGGGCGGTGCGGATCGAGACCAGCACGGGCTACCGGATCGACACCGAGCGTCTGCGCGCGGCGATGGACCGGATCGAGGCCGAAACCCTCGCACCGGTCTCGGGAGAGGGGCCTGCCGGCACGTTCACGGCCGGAAAGCTGACCATCGCGCCGACCGAAACCGGCGAGGACGTGCAACTGCTTTTCACGCAAGGCGTAAACCTGATATATGATCCGAAAGATCCATAGGGGTTCCAGTATGTTCCGATTTCTGACCATTGCCGCCATGCTCTTCGCCCTCTCGGGGCCGGCTCTGGCACAGGGCGCCCAGGTCGCCTTCGGGGGCATGCAGCAGGATACCAGTGCGCCGGTCGAGGTCAGCGCCGACCAGCTTCAGGTCAACCAGTCGGACGGCACCGCGCTCTACACCGGCAACGTGGTGATCGGGCAGGGCGAGATGCGGCTCGCGGCGCCGCGGGTCCTTGTGGTGTTCGACGAGGCCGGCAACCGCATCGCGCGGCTCGAGGCGACCGGCGGGGTCACGCTGGTCAGCGGCGAGGAAGCCGCCGAGTCCGAGCGCGCCGATTACGATATCGACGAAGGCACCGTCGTGATGACGGGCAATGTGCTGCTCACGCAGGGGCCGAACGCCCTGACCTCGGAGCGCATGGTCGTGAATCTCGAGGGCGGCACCGCGCAGATGACGGGGCGCGTGCGCACGGTGATCTCGCAGGGTGCGGACGAGCAACAACAGTAATTTCCAGAAGAGTAACGACATTTCGATGGCCCGTCCTGATCTGACCGTGACCGAAGGTGACAGCGGCCTTCGCGTGCGGAACCTGCGCAAGAGCTACAAGAAGCGTGTCGTGATCCGCGACGTCACCCTCGATCTCGACCGGGGCGAGGTGGTGGCGCTGCTCGGGCCCAACGGCTCGGGCAAGACCACGACCTTCTACGCGGTGGCCGGTCTGGTGAACCCCGAGGGCGGCAAGGTCACCATCGACGGGCGGGATGCCACGTGGATGCCGATGTATCGCCGCGCGCGTCTCGGCATCGGCTACCTGCCGCAGGAGATGTCGATCTTCCGTGGCCTCTCGGTCGAGGACAACATCACCGCCGTGCTCGACATCGCCGAGAGCGACCGGCACCGCCGCCGCGAGCGGCTCGAGGAGTTGCTGGGCGAGTTCTCGATCGAACACCTTCGCCGCGCCCCGGCGTTGGCGCTTTCGGGCGGCGAGCGGCGGCGCGTCGAGATCGCCCGCTGCCTTGCGGCCAGCCCCAAGTACCTGCTGCTCGACGAGCCATTCGCCGGGGTCGACCCGATCAGCGTCAACGATATCCGCATGCTGGTCTCGGACCTCAAGACGCGCGGCATCGGCGTGCTGATCACCGACCACAACGTGCGCGAGACGCTGGAGATCGTCGACCGGGCCTATATCCTGCATGATGGCAAGGTGCTGATGTCCGGCACCCCCGCCGAGGTGGTGCAGAACGAGAATGTCCGCCGGGTCTACCTCGGTGAGAACTTCCGGATCGGATAAATCGGATTGTTCCCAGATGGCTGCGCGATTTGACGAGGGTTTGCGACAGATCATTGACAGAACGACCCCGTTTCACGTCAAATATACCCATGACGCAGCGCAGTTTTGCATGCCTGAACGAAGCGCCCCGAGGAGAGGGAAGAAGGGGTCTTTGCTGCAGTTGCCTTGCGTCTCCCATGATCCGACACCAGATCTAACCTGCCAGTAAGGCGGGAACTGTAGTCGGGTCCAAAGAAGAGAAGGAAACAGACATGCGCTATCAGATCACGGGAAAGCAGATCGATATCGGCGAAGCCCTTCAGACTCACGTCAAGAACGAGTTGGGCACCGTCCTGGAGAAATACGCCTTCCGGCCCACGGACGCGACCATCACCTTTTCCAAGAGCGCACATGAGTATATCTGCGAAGTCACGGTACACCTGTCCACCGGCCTGACCTCTTCGGCCAAGGACAAGGCAACCGAGATCTACGCAGCCTTCGACGGTGTATCCGAGAAGGTGGACAAGCAACTGCGTCGCTACAAGCGCCGCCTGAAAGACCACCACAAGGATCGCGCCGAGCCCGTTGAACTCTTCGGAGCAGCCTCGTATATCCTCGCCGGCGAAGCCGAGTCGCATGACGACGAACCGGACTCGCTGCAGCCGATCATTGTCGCTGAGATGGAGACCCAGATTCCATCGCTGACGGTTGGCGAAGCCGTTATGCAGATGGAGCTGGCCGGGGCCCCCGTCCTGGTCTTCCGCAATGAGAAAAAGGATGGGGTGAACGTCGTGTATCGCCGCGACGACGGCAACATCGGCTGGATCGATCCGTAAGAGATCGTCCATGTCGCGGCCTGAAACGCCCCAGAGCAGACAGTGAAAGGCGGTCTATGACCTTCTTGGAACTTCTGAAACCGCAAGCGGTGAAGGTCGTTGCTGCGGCCAGCAGCAAGAAGCGCCTGATGCATGACATCGCGGATCTGGCCGAAAGCGCTTACGCGCTCTCGGCCCCCTCCGTCGTCGAGGCGCTGATGGAACGCGAAAGCCTTGGCCCCACCGGTGTGGGCCATGGCGTCGCCCTTCCCCACGCTCGCCTGCACGGGCTCGATGAAGTGAAGGGCGTCTTCATTCTTCTCGAGAAACCGGTGGAGTTCGAATCCGTCGATCGTCAGCCGGTCGACGTGGTGCTGTCGCTCTTCGCCCCCGCCGATGCCGGGGTCGAGCATCTCAAGGCGCTGGCGCTGGTCTCGCGCACGCTGCGCGACGCGGCGCTGTGCAACAAGCTGCGCGCCAACCCCGACGCCGCCACCCTGCACGCCATCCTCACCGAGGATCGCTCGTCGCAGGCGGCCTGAGCTCCGGTCATCGACCGGGTGCGCCCGGTCAGTATGACCTCCTCTTCGACATCGTCAGCCCTGCGCGCGGCACGACCGGGGGTCGCCGCGCCTTTGGTGCTGTCGGTGCCCGGAGCGTTCAGCCCCAGTCGCCGAAGCCGAACATAAGGTAGTCGCGCTGATAGGCCTCGCGCGCCGCGCTTTCGAGCTGGTCGTCGTAGATCTGCGCCAGCGCGTAGGGCGCCTGCGTCGGCACGGCGACCGGATCCGGCGGCGCGGCATGGCCGACCTGCATGGCCAGCGCCGGCAGGTAGCTTGTCATTTCGTCCTCGCGCACCAGCATGTCGGGTAGGGTCAGCTCGGCCATACCCTGGAGCGCCTGCGTCTGGCTGGCCCAGTGGCCGTCGATCCGCACCGCGGTCTGTCCGGCGAGGTTGGCCTTGAGGAAGTGCAGGAAGGCGGTGAAAGCCTCGCGATGTGCCTCGAGCGTGTAGTCGCTGCCGGGCTCGCCTTCGGGGATCGGCAGATTGTGGGCACGGCGCAGGGTCTTGCGAATGCCCTTGTAGCTGCCCTTGCCGGTGCTCAGGATCTTCGAGCAGAAGGAATCATGCGCGCGCGCCAGCGGGTGGCGCAGCACGGTGAAGCTGCGGTGGGCCGGGCGCTCGCGTTTCCATTGCCGCAGGCTCTGCTGGTTGAAGTCGCGCACCAGAGCCTCCTCCGGAACCCCGTCGAGCGCGCACATCCAGTTGAGCACCGTCGCCTCGGGGCCGGACTTGAGCGGCATGTAGAGCAGCGGCGTCCGTGCCCCGCCCACGTAGCCCGGCACCGCCGGCCCGCGCCGGGGCTCGAAGTTCGGGGTCCGCGTCAGGTTGAACCGGTCGAGCCGCGCCAGAGCCTGCTCCATCTCGGCAAAGTTCTCGACCTTCTGCGAGATCGGCTCGGGGTTCTGCCGCTTCAGGGCGGTGTTGAGGCTGTCGAGCCGCGAGGTCGCGCCCAGCCAGCGGGCCAGCCCGTTCATCACCGCGACGTCCTGCAGGTCTTCGTAGGCGACGTAGAATGCCGTTTGCCCCGTGGTCTGAAGCGCGTTCATCAGCGTCACCTGAAATGCCTGCAACGCTTCGAGATGAGCCTCGAACTCGGCGGCGTCGAACTGCGCCTTGGCATCCTTGCGCTTCTTGACGTTGGTCAGCTTCCACTGCCCCGTGGCCTGCGCGATCTTCCAGCTGACATAGCTGTCGACAGGGTTGCGGGTGAGAATGATCTTGGCGCAGCGCTCGTCCTCGAGGATCGGGGGCAGGATGCGCGGGTCGTGATCGTGGAAGAAGCGGAACCCGGCGAGCCCGTCCTCGTGGCTGCGAATCTCTTTCAGGAGCCTCGCGGGGTCGCGGTCGCGTTCAGCCTGGGTGATGCCGAGCACGTCCTGGGAATTCGGGTAGCCGATGAAATGCGGATTGAAGACCTCGCCAAGGCAGCTCAACCCGTCGAAGGCATTGAGGTTGGCCTCGAGGAAATTCGAGCCGGTCCGCATCTCGGCGAAGACCACGAAACTATCGAAACGGTCGGACATGGCGGGCCTATTTCTTCACGAGATACGGTTTGCGCGCGGCGCGGCGCGAATTGCGCGGGGCGTGTTCCACAGGGAAATCACCCATCAGGTAGGGGTGCATCCCCTGGTTCTTGAGGTTCTGCAGGAACCGGCCGAAGCCGCTGAGATCCTCCATCACCGGCGCCTCGGCAAGGCGGCGATGCGGCTTCTGGCCGATCTCGTCGATGACGATCTGCAGCGGCTCCATCGGGGCCTCGATGAACTCGGCCATGGTCCAGATCCGGATCCGCGCCTTGGCCTCGGGCGAGCGCAGCTGGTCGAGCATCTTGTGCTCGACCTTCTGCAGCAGCGCGGCCTCGGCGCGCAGGTCGGCGAAATTGGCGTTCGACTTGAACAGCGGCACCGCCCAGGCGCCCGAGATCACGTTGATCTGGGCATTGGGATCGCGGGCCATGTCCCAGATGATCTTGGGGTTGTCATGGGGCCCGTATTGAAAGCACTGCCGCTCGCCGCGCGTGTTCCACAGCAGGTTGGTGAGAAACGCCTTGGGATTAGCATCTCGCAGCGCGGCATTGTCCGACAGCGCGCCGTTCAGAACGCATTGCCCGCCGGCGAACTCGGCCCGCTCGGGGCCGAAGAGATGGCCGTGGACCTGCGCGCCGGTGGCGCGGGCGAGCCAGCTTTCGAACTCCTTGAACAGGTCCGAGAAACCCTGAAAGACGGAATACTTGCCCGCGGTCAGCCCGTTTTCCCAGCCGTAATTGGGAAAGCGCGACTGCATGTAGAGCCCGGTGCGGCCCCGGGTCCGGCGGTCCACGGCCTTGGCGAAGATGCGGTCGATCTTGCCGGGGTTGGGCTCCTGCCGGTTCTGCGCCGCTTCTGGGTGGTCCAGGAACGCGTCGTAGAGCCGCTCTGCATGGGGCCAGATCTTGCGCGCCACGAAGCAGTCCGAGCGGCGGAGCAGCTGCAGGTGATCGTCGTAGAAGATGTGCGGCTTGCCCTGGAAGTCGAACTTCGACAGCGTCAGAGAGCGGCTCTCGATGCTGGTGGAGTAGAGCCGCGCGAGGGTCTGGAAATAGCTCTCGTCCGGGATCCAGACGCGCTTGAAGTAGCGGTCGAACTTGCGCCGCTCAGGGTCCTGCAGGATCGCCGAGAGGGTCTGCCGGGTGAGGCACCACCACTGGCTGCCCATATGCGGCACGACGCCCTTGGGAATGCGGCGGCGAAAGCCGATCCGGCGCTGCAGCTCGACGTAGCGGTCGAAAAGATAGCGGTTCTTGCGCCACGAGAACGGGAAGAACAGGGTGAAGCGCTCGTGGTCGAGCCCACCGACCGTCCAGGGGACATCGGCGGTGGTGGCGCTTTCGATGAAATCGGTGCGCGGGCGCTCATCGAGATACTCGATCAGCTCCTCGATCGGGCGCAGCGGCAGGCAGGAGCCGGAGGTCAGGTAGACATGGCGCACGCCCGGATAGCTCTCGAGCATCAGCTCCGAGGCATCCTGGCTCGCCGCCACCAGCCCCCAGGTGCCCCATTCGCAGCGATGACGCTTGGAAAACCGCACGTTGGGCTCATCGGCGAGGCTGCGCACGAAGCCGTCATAGACCCTCCGGGGCACCATGCTGTCGACATGGATCACCACCGGGCAGCCGGCACGGGTCCAGTGCCGGGCGACCTGTTCGGCGCGGCCGAGCGCGGTGTGCACCAGCATCACGATGCCGACGCTCATGCCCAGTTCCCCTTGGACATCAGGCCGAGGATCTCGAGCTGGCGCCAGTTGATGTATTTCTCGGACCACTTGCACCAGAGCTCGGGGTTGTCGCGGATGCCGGCGGCGTAGGCGAGATACTCGGTCGAGCCGGCGTAATGCTCGCGCCGGTTCAGCTCTTCCTCGGCCTTGGCGCCGAACGTGTCGAGGAACTTGGTGTGCAGCAGCAGGCCGCTGGCCTTCTCGCCGCCCCACTCGTCATAGACGGCGTTGAGCCCGCGCGGCAGCAGCATGTGGGTCGAGCTGACATAGGTGTAGCGTCGGTCCCATTTCACCAGCGGGATCTTGTTCAGCGCCGGCGCCCGCTCTGGGCGGTCGGGAAAGAACACCCGCGCCCGGGGCCCGCCCTGGATCCACAGGTTGCCGAAGCGCTTGTTGCGGCTGATCGTGTAGTTGCCGGCATCGAACCACGACGCGATCTCGAGCGGGTTCTGGCCGCGCTCGTATGGCTGCGCGTCGATCCGGCCCTTGGGGTACATGTCGAGCAACATGGCCGAGAAGCTCTTGATCGACGAGGCATCGAGCCAGTCGGTCAGGGCGCGCAGGGGCCGGGTGTCGCAGAACGGATAGAGAAAGAACTCGTCGGGATCGACGGTCAGCGCCCAGTGGCCATGGGCATACTTGCGCAGCAGGAAGTTGATCCAGTCCATGCCGAAGCGCGAGCGCTTGTAGCTGCCCCGACTGCTCCAGACCGAGACATCCTCCTGCCGGGAGAGGTAGTCGAGCGAGCCGTCGGTGCTGTCATTGTCGACGAAGAAGAAGTGGTTCACCCCCATGTCCCGGTAATATTCGAGGAAATAGGGCAGGCGGATGCCCTCGTTGCGCTGGGTGCAGAACACCAGCAGGTCGCTCGAGCGGAGCTTGTCGGTTCGGTTGGTGACCGGCATGAGTTCGCGGCTCTTGCGCAGGGCGCGAATGCGCCAGCGCTTGCGCTGAAGCCTCAGCCGGTATGACTGCCATGCACCCACTGTGCGCCCTCGTCAGGCCGGACGGTCCGGCCCCGTTCCCCCGCGGCTATCAGATCAGGGTTAAGACGGTCTTGAAGTGCGCATCCCAGCTTGGCGGGGCGAATGCCGCCGCAGCGTTTGGTGCCACGCCCCGTCCTGCCCGGTGATCCTCGGCCATCGTTCTTATCAACTGGGTCCAAAGATACCGCTCCGTCACAGGAGCGTAAACGGGAATATCCCCAAGCCCTTCGCGCAGCACCGAAAGGTTGCTCGCAAGCACCGGCACCCCCAGTCCTGCGGCCTCCAGCGGGGGCAGACCGTAGCCTTCGGCGAGGCTCGGGAACAGCAGCCCGGCGCTGCCCTTCAGCAGCGCCGCGACCTGCCCGTCATCGAGGCCCGGCAGTTCGTGCACGCCGGCGATGCCGGCATCGAGCCGGGCGAAGATGGCGTCGTTGTTCCAGCCGCGGCTGCCGCAGATCAGCAGATCGGCGGCCGGTTGCTCCTGCTCCCAGATGTCGAGCAGAAGCGCGTGGTTCTTGCGCGGCTCGATGGTGCCGAGCGCGACGAAATAGGGCCGACCGGTCCACGGCCCGTCGGGGGGGCTGGTCGGCACAGGCAGGTCGACGCCGAGATGCGCGATGACGCTTTGTGCCGCGCTGTCGGGCAGGTGTCGGCGTAGGTCGCGCTCGGTTTGCTTCGAGTTGCAGATCACCAGATCCGCATGGCGCCCGACCCGCGAGAGGAAGCCCGCGAAACGCTCGGGAATGCCGGGGCGCTGGTGCTCAGGCACATCCAGCGGCAGCGTGTCGTGCAGCAGGACGGCGATGCGGCAGCCGTGGACGTCGCGAAGCGCGGCAACGGTGCGGTCGGTCAGGTTGGTGTGGCCGGTGTTGAGGTAATGGGTGTCGGCGGGCAGGTGCGTGCGGAGCATCGCGCCGAGCTCGCGCGGCAGGCAGCGGCCCACGGCCACCGAGCGCAGCGCGCGTTCGGCCCCGGCACGCCCGGGATCGAGCTTGCGCAGCCGTGCCAGAAGATCGGGGGCGGGCCAGTCGCCGCCATCGATGCGGCGCTTCAGTTCGGCGCAGCCACGCTGGTCCAGCAGCAGGTAGCCCAGAGAACTGCGCACCAGCCCAAAGAGCGGGCCGGTGCGCAGCAGTTGCCTCAGATAGGCGTATTCAACCCGGTCGATCCCCGTGAAGGGCCGCCCGGCGCGCGAGACGAGGCGCGTCAGATCCAGAAGGCGCGGGGGCGGATCAGCCCTCGTAATGTCCATTCTGGTGCCAGCGCCATGCGTCGGCGATCATCTGCGGCATGGTCGAGCGATCCGGCGTCCAGCCGAGCTCGGCGGCGGCGCGGGTCGAGCCCGAGACCAGCTTGGTGGCGTCACCGGCTCGGCGCGGGCCCTCGGAATAGGGCACCTCGCGGTTGGTCACCGCGCCCGAGGCGTCGATCACCTCGCGCACCGAGAAGCCCTTGCCGGTGCCAAGGTTGAACACACGGCTCTCCTTGCCGTCCTGCAGCCACTTCAGGCCCAGCACATGCGCATCGACGAGGTCCATCACGTGGACGTAGTCGCGGATGCAGGTGCCGTCGGGCGTGTCGTAATCGGTGCCGTTGATGGTCAGTGCGGGGCGCTTGCCGTCGATCGCCTCGAGCATCACCGGGATCAGGTGGGTCTCGGGGCGGTGATGCTCGCCCACCTCGCCCTCGGGATCGGCACCGGCCACGTTGAAGTAGCGGAAGATCACCGATTTCAGGCCGTAGGCGGCACCGAAATCGCGCAGGATGTCTTCGACCGCACGCTTGGAGGCGCCATAGGCATTGAGCGGCTCCTGCGGCGTGCCCTCGTCGAGCACCACGTTGTCATGCTCGCCATAGGTGGCGCAGGTCGAGGAGAATACGAAGCTCAGGCAGCCCGCCGCGGTGGCGGCCTCGATCAGCGTCAGCGAGCCCTCGACGTTGTTGCGCCAGTAGCGGCCCGGCTCGGACATCGCCTCGCCGACCTGGCTGAGGGCGGCGAAATGCATCACCGCCACCGGTTGGTACTGCGCGAACACCGCGTCGAGGCGGGAGCGGTCCGACAGCTCGCCCTGCTCGAACGGGCCGAACTTTACGGCGTCCTTCCAGCCGGTGACGAGGTTGTCATAGGTCACCGGCGTGAAGCCGGCGGCCTTCAGCGCCTTGCAGGCGTGCGAGCCGATATAGCCCGCACCCCCGGTTACCAGTACATTGGACATGTTTCGGTCTTTGCCCGCTTATTGCGCGGCCTTGCGGGCCGAAACCACCTCGTGGAGGTAGGCTTCGAGATCGTCGCGCAGATCGTCGCGCGACAGGCCGAAGGCGACGGTGGCCTGCAGGAAGCCCGCCTTGGAGCCGCAATCGTAGCGCTGGCCGTTGAAGCGGTAGCCATAGACGCCTTCGTCGCCATTGATCTCCTTGGCGATGGCATCGGTGAGCTGGATCTCGCCGCCGGCGCCGGTGGTCTTGGCGTCGAGGTTCTCGAGGATCTTCGGCGACAGGATGTAGCGGCCGATCACCGCGAGGTTCGACGGTGCCTCGCCTGCCTTGGGCTTCTCGACCATGCCCTTGACCGAGACCATCGAGCCCATGTCTTCCTGCACGTCGAGGATGCCGTAGGCCGAGGCCTTGTCGGCAGGCACTTCCATCGCAGCGACCATGTTGCCGCCGGTTTCCTGATAGGCTTCGACCATCTGCTGAAGGCAGGGCTTGTCGGCTGCGATGACGTCATCGGGCAGCATCACCGCGAAGGGCTCGTCGCCGATCAGGCGGCGGGCGCACCACACCGCGTGGCCGAGACCCAGCGCCTTGTGCTGGCGGATATAGGCGATCTCGCCCGAGTCCATGTAGGTGTCCTTGAGAACGCCAAGCAGCTTGTCCTTGCCCTTGGCTTCAAGCTCCTGCTCGAGCTGCGGTGCGTGGTCGAAATAGTCCTCGAGCGCGCTTTTTCCGCGCGAGGTGACAAAGATGAATTCCTTGATGCCGGCGGCGCGGGCCTCGTCGATGGCGTATTGCACCAGCGGTCGGTCGACGAGGGTCATGATCTCCTTCGGCACCGACTTCGTGGCCGGAAGAAAACGTGTTCCGAGACCCGCCACCGGGAAGATCGCCTTGGTGACCTTGTTGCTCATAATATCCTGCTCCTAAAATCGTGACGCGACGTTGACACGCTCGCGCTGGTCTTCGTCTGATTCTGTACCATGTAAGGCCTAGAGCGCAAACTAGGCAAATTCGCGACAACTCCCTCGTAGATTGAGTGATTGCGGTGCCTTATATTTGGTCTTTGTTGTCGCGGACGGGCGCAACACGGGCATCTTCCGACCGCAGACGATCCTCGAAACTGTGCAGTTGGATCACTGGACCGACGCGCTCGCTGCGGCCCCAGAGCCCGCCGATCTGCTCCCAATATCCGTCCGCATGAAACCTGAGCGTGTGAAAGAGGGCCGTGTGAGAGAACCGGTAGGCGCTGACGATCTCACCATCCGCGGCGTAGCGGGCGGCGTCTCGGCGCATGGCCGCACGGTTCCAGACCCGTCCGGAGAGCACGCGGCGAGGCGCGCCGGCGCGGCCGGGATAGGCGAGAAACGGCAGGCGCGCCTCGGGGATCGGCGGCAGGTTGCCGAACGGCCTTGCGAGCCCTTCGGTCCAGCCACGGTCGAGGCTGCGCATCAGGCGCACGACGTCGTCCGGGCCGAGCGGGCCACGCTGCAGAGAGCGCAGCAACCGGTGGCGCTGTGCATCGCGCAGGGCCAGCCACGCCATGCGACGCTCGGCTTCGGGGCAGTGCTTGGCGAGGAAGACGGCGAGCGAGGCACCGATCTCGGTGAGGTCGCGCGGGCTGCGGTCGGCGGCGCGGCGCGGGCTCTCGGCATAGCCGTGATGCACCTCGGCCAGCGGCACCACGGCCACGGCATGACCCGCGGCGGCGTGGCGCATGTCGAGATCTGTCTCGTCTAGGAAGAAGCGGAAGGCCGGGTCGAAGCCGCCCATCTCGGCCAGCACGCTGCGCCGATGCGCCATGTTGGTGCCCTGCAGCTTTATCGCGACACCGGGGCGGCCATGCAGGATGCGCGGTTCCGTGCCTTCGATGGGCAGGTCGCGCTCCTGCGCGCGGGCCGTGACGCCCTGCGCCCGCCACTGGTACTCGATGCCGTTGCGCCCACGCACATAGCCGCCCGCCGCCGTCACCTGTGGATCGGCGAAGGGGGCGCAGAGATGCGCGAGCCATGTCGGCTCGGGCACCGCGTCGTCGTCGAGGAAGGCGATCACCTCGCCGGCGGCCTCGGCGATGCCGAGATTGCGCGCCGCCGAGATGTTGGGCTCGTCGAATGCGACACGCTTGATCCGGTCCGCATCGGGGCGGGCGGCAACCGTGGCAACGCCCTCCGGGCAGGCCACCACGATCACCTCGTAGGCCGGATAATCGAGCTGGGCCACGCCGGTCAGGCAAAGCGACAATGCGCCGGGGCGGCCCCGGCTCACGATCACAACGCTGACCGGGAGCGCGCCCATCGACGCGTCAGCCTTCCTTCAGCTCCACGCCCGGGGCGTAGGCGATGAAGAACGGGTTGGCGAATTCCGGCTTGCCGTAGGCCAGCGGGGTGTGGTCGTCGAAGCGCACCACGCGACCGCCTGCACCGCTGAGCACGGCGTGGCCTGCGGCGGTGTCCCACTCCATGGTGCGGCCGAGGCGCGGGTAGAGATCCGCCTCGCCGGTGGCCACGAGGCAGAACTTCAGCGACGAGCCGGCGCTCTTGGAATCGCTGACCTGATACTTGTTGATGTAGTCGTCGGTGGCCTCGTCGCGGTGCGACTTGGAGGCCACCACCATCAGCGCGCTGTTGTCCGCGTCCGAGACCTTCATCGGCTTGGTCTCACCCACCGTCTCCTTGTCGAAGGGGCCGGTCTCTTCGACCGAGGCGCCGGTGGCGGTGGTGTAGAACATGCGGCCCTTGGCGGGGGCATAGACCACGCCGCGGGTCGGCACGCCTTCTTCGACGAGCGCGATGTTCACGGTGAAATCGCCGCGGCGCTTCACGAACTCCTTGGTGCCGTCGAGCGGATCGACGATCAGGAAGGTCATCACCTCCTGGGTGTGGCTGTCGGCCTGTTCCTCGGTGACCAGAGCGACGTCGGGAAAGGCTTCGCGCAGGCCGGCGGAGATCAGCGCGTCGGCGGCCTCGTCGGCCTCGGTGACCGGGCTGGCGTCGGATTTCGACTTCACCTCGAAATCGTCGCTTTCGTAAATCTCCATGATCTTGTCGCCGGCTTCCAAGGCGAGGCGGCGCATGACCCGAACAAGAGTTTCGTAATTCAAAGTGGTTCTCCTTTACCGCGGCGGCGCAATGTTTGCGTTGGCAGCCACGAATCCTTATGCTTTCCTCAACCAAGATGGGCAAGAAAGACCCGTCGCACTCGCCGGCACCGGAGCAGTTTTGCCATGTTTCAGACCACGAAGCCGCGCTCGCGGCTGGGTTCCGCGCTCTACATCTCCGAGTTGATCTACCACAATTCGGTACGCGCTGTCCGCCGGACCCATGGCAACGCCTTCATGGCGATCTTCATGAACATGCTGCAGACCATCATCTTTGTGCTGGCCTTCTACTTCATGTTCCAGATCCTCGGCATGCGCAGCACCGCGATCCGCGGCGATTTCATGATCTACATCATGACCGGCGTGTTCCTCTACATGACCCATACCAAGACGCTGAGCGCGGTGGTGGGCTCGGAGGGGCCGGCCAGCCCGATGATGCAGCACGCTCCGATGAACACCGCCATCGCCATCGCCTCGGCGATGCTGAGCACGCTCTACATTCAGATCCTCAGCCTCGTGTTCATCCTCTTCATCTACGATGTGGCCTTCAATCCCTTCGTCATGCAGGAAATCCACGATCCCATCGGCTGCATGGCGATGATCCTGCTGTCGTGGTTCTCGGGCGCGGCGATCGGCATGGTGTTCCTTGCCGCCAAGCCGTGGTTCCCGACCCCGGTGCAGATCCTCTCGACGGTTTATCAGCGCGCCAACATGATCGCCTCGGGCAAGATGTTCGTGGCAAACACGCTGCCCAGCTACATGCTGGTGATGTTCGACTGGAACCCGCTGTTTCACACCATCGACCAATCGCGCGGCTATGCCTTCGTCGACTACAACCCGCGCAACTCCGATTGGGAATATGCGCTTTACCTGTCGCTGGTTCTCATCATGATCGGTCTCATGGGAGAATTCTACACGCGCAAGCACGCCTCGGCGAGCTGGAGCGCGCGGCGGTAAGGCCCGCCTGCCACGGGGCCGGCCCGCGAGTTCGAAAGTCTCAAAGGAGGGTATCCGATGTTCAGATCCGTACTGTTCTGCCTGGCGATCTGCCTCGCCGGCGCGAGCGCCGCGCAGGAGGCACCCGCGCTCTACGATGTTACCGGCGTGGCGAGCGACGATCACCTCAACATCCGCGCCGAGCCCGAGGCCGGGGCCGCGCAGATCGGCACGCTCGCGCCCGACGCCACCAATATCGAGATCACGGCCATCAACGAGGAGGGAACCTGGGGCCGGCTCAATACCGGCGAGAGCAGCGGCTGGGCGTCGCTCTCGTTCCTCGAGATGCAGCCGGGCAGCGCCATGCCTGATGCCGCCGAGGTGGGCTGCTTCGGCACCGAGCCGTTCTGGAGCTACCGGGTCGACCCGGACAGCATCGCGAGCTGGTCCGAGCTGGGAGAGGATCCGGTGACCCTGCTGGCGGGCGACACCCGGCGCGTCGATGCCGGGCTGCACCCGTTCGTGTCGGTGGCGGCTGCGCCTGACCTTCAGGCCATCCTCGTAATGACCCCGAAATTCGCCTGCAGCGATGGCATGTCCGACCGGCTCTATGGGCTGGGGGCCACGCTGGTGCTGACCGGCAAGGTCAGCCGCGCGGTCACCGGCTGCTGTATGCTGACCTCGAACTGAGAACATCCCAACGGATCCATGCGAAAAGGCCCCGGCGGGTGCCGGGGCCTTGCAGGCGGGTTTCAGGTCGCGATCAGTTCACCGACTTGCTGTCGACCACGTCCTTTTCCAGCGCCGGAGTGCCGGAGGCGCGGGCGATTTCGATCCGGCGCGGCTTCAGGGCCTCGGGGATCTCGCGCTTGAGGTCGATGTGCAGCATCCCGTTCTCGTGCACCGCACCGGTCACGCGCACGTGGTCGGCGAGGGTGAAGCGGCGCTCGAAGGCGCGGGTGGCGATGCCGCGGTGCAGGTAGCTGCGGGCCTCGTCTTCCTCGGCCTTGCGGGCCGACACTACGAGCTGATGCTCTTTCAGTTCGACCGACAGGTCATCATCTGCGAAGCCTGCCACGGCGATCGAGATGCGGTAGGCATCGGCGGCGGTCTTCTCGATGTTGTAGGGCGGGTAGGTCGGCTGGGCGACGTCGCTGGTCAGCGCCCGGTCCATCAGGTCGGCGATCTGGTCGAAGCCGACGGTTGCGCGATAAAGCGGTGCGAAATCAAAGTGACGCATGGGTCATCCTCCATTGAGCGATACCATATGTGATGCGCCTTCCCGGCATGGGACAGGCGGCTTGAACGCTCCGGAGCCCTGTCTCAGGCACTCCGGATATCTCTTAGTTGGGGAGGCGATTTGTGGCTTTCAAGACCTTCGGCTCAGGGCTTCACGAAGCGCGCGCCGATGCCGTCGCGGTTGCTGCCGCCGACGGTGATCCGGCGTGCGCCGGAGGTCACCTTGGGGCGCGCGTCCTCGCGGTTGAGGCGCTGCCGCAGCTCGGAAACCAGGGCCGGCAGGCTCGGGCCGAAGGCCTCGCCGCCAGCGTTGCCCGAGGAGATCACCGACAGGATGCGCAGCCGTGCGTTCTCGCGCACGAAGACTGGCGCCCCCGACGATCCGAAGGTCACGTCGCAGTCGAACCCGAGGATGTCATCGCGGTAGCGCTCGGTGAGTTCGCAGTCCGGCTGGCGCGAGAGCACCTCCTCGCGGCCGCGTCCGTATGAGACCACGCTCACGCCGGTTCCCGGCGAGGGGGTCTCGTGGATGCGGAAGGGATCGGCCTCGGCGCTCGAGACCGGCTGTTCCAGCTTGAGCAGCGCGACATCGGTCGCGACCGCCGTGCCGGAGGTCATCGACCCGCCAGCGGCCAGCTCGGCGGCGTAGCGCTCGGGCACGGCCCAGCGCTCCACCCGGCGTTCGGTGATGGCGCTGCCGTGGTGATAGCCGGCACGGAAGGTCATGCCACGGGCCGGGTAGGGCTGGCGCGTGGCGGTGTCGTAGACGCAATGCGCAGCGGTGAGCACGAGATCGCGGCCGATCAGGGCGCCGGTGCAGAAGCCTTGGGGCATGTCGAGCCGGCCCACCGCCTCCCAGCCGAGCATGTCGCCACGGCTTTCCATCACGTCGAACACGGCGCGGCTCTGCGCGTACGCAGCCGCGGACAGGCTGGCGAGCGCGATGCCGGCAGCGGCGAGATATCTTACGGCGTTATGAATTTTGCCCCCGTTTCCCGCCGCATTCCGGCGTCGAGTGTCTGGCGGACCGCGTCGGTGTCCAGCGCGGCGCGCAGTGGCGCCAGCGCGCCCTCGATCTCGGCGCCAAGAGCCACCGGGAGGCCATCGGCCTCGGCCTTGGCCGAGATCACCGAAACGATGACCGGCGCGTCCTCGGGGCCCGAGAAAACCGGAGAGCCGGAGGCGCCGAAATCGACCTCGCAGGACAGCACCATCATGCGGCTCTGCAGGTCGAGCACACCGCAGAGCCCCTGCCGCGAGGGTGCCTCGGAGCGGTCATGTGCGTAGGAGACCACGCTCACCTCGCTGCCGACCGCCGGGTGCGGCCCGGTGGCGAAGGGCCGGATGGTGGTGTTGCGGATCGGCAGCTGCAGCTCGATCAGCGCAACGTCGCTGCTGACGCGGTGGCCGTCCTTCGGCGCGGTGAAATCATAGGAGGGATGCGCAACCGCCCGGCGCACCCGGCGATAGGCGGCGGCGCGGCCATTGCGCCAGCCGGCAAGGAACTGGATCTTCTCGGCCGGGATGCGCGCGCCGGTCTCGGCATCAAACAGGCAATGCGCGGCGGTCAGCACCAGATCCGGGGCGATCAGCGCCCCGGTGCAGAACGCCTTTCCCGCCAACTCGAGCCGGCCCACGGCCTCCCACGGGCGGCCGTCTTCGCGGCTCTGCATCGAAAACAGACTGCCATCCGCCCATGCGGGACCAGACAGGCAGATCAAAAGGACTGCCAGAAATAGACGCACCGAGACTTCCCCTTCTCACGCCCTTCAGGGGTACCGGCGGTGTTTGTCAAAAATTGGGCGCAACCGCGCCGGGCAGGAGCCCCGGCGTTACTCCGCCAAGGCCCGCGGTTTTGGTCCGCCGGTGGCCCAATCGAGCAGTTCGACCGTATGCACGACCGGCACCCCGGTGCCCGAGCCGATCTGCATCATGCAGCCGATATTGCCGGCGGCGATGATGTCGGGCTGCTTGGCCTCGAGCGTGCGCACCTTGCGCGCCTTGAGCTGGCCCGAGATCTCGGGCTGCAGCAGGTTGTAGGTGCCGGCGCTGCCGCAGCACAGATGGCTGTCGGCGGGTTCCACGACCTCGAAGCCCGCGCCTTTCAGAAGCGCCTTGGGATGGGTCTTGATCTTCTGACCGTGTTGCAGCGAGCAGGCGGCGTGATAGGCCACCCGGATCGGCCCGCTGCCCTCCGCGCCGGTGGGCTCGGCCATGTCGGTGCCGGCGATCTCGGCCTTGGCGAGGTTGCGCGCCGTGACGTCGGCCTCGGGCATCAGCTCGGCCAGCAGCTCGGAGATGTCGCAGGCCAGCTCGGAGACACGCGCCGCATCGCCGGCCAGCGCCGCGTCGGTGCGGAACATGTGGCCGTAATCCTTGACCGTGGTGCCGCAGCCCGAGGTGTTGATGACGATGGCATCCAGCCCGTCGCCGTCGATCTCGGCGCACCACGCGCGGATGTTGCGCGCCGCCGAGCCGTGGCTCTCGTCCTCGCGCCCCATGTGATGGGTGAGCGCGCCGCAGCAGCCGGCGCCCTTGGCCACCACCACCTCGCAGCCCAGCCGGGTCAGCAGCCGGATGGTGGCGTCGTTGATATCGGTGTTGAGCGCCTTCTGCGCGCAGCCGGTCATCAGCGCCACCCGTTTGCGGCGCGGGGCCTCCGGCGCAAAGCTCTGAGGGTCGTCGTTGCGGCTCACCGGCGGGATGGTTTTCGGGGCCATCTCGAGCATGGCGCGCAGGCGCGGATCGGGCAGCAGGCGGGCGAAGGGGCGGCCGAGCTTGGCCCCGGCCAGCGCCGCGCGGAACCGCATCGGGTGCGGGATGATGCGCGCCAGCAGCCAGCGCAGCGCGCGGTCGCTCCACGGGCGCTGGTAGTTCTGTTCGATATAGGCGCGGGCGTGGTCGACAAGGTGCATGTAATGCACCCCCGAGGGGCAGGTGGTCATGCAGGCGAGGCAGCTCAGGCAGCGATCGATATGCTTGACGGTCTTGGCGTCGGGCACGCGTTCGTTCTCGAGCATGTCCTTGATCAGGTAGATCCGCCCCCGCGGGCTGTCGAGCTCGTCGCCCAGCACCTGGTAGGTCGGGCAGGTGGCGGTGCAGAAGCCGCAATGCACGCAGGCGCGCAGGATCTCGTTGGCGCGCTCGGTGCCGGGGTCTTGAAGCTGCTGGTCGGTGAAATGGGTCTGCATGGAACTCTCAGGAGGTCATCATCCGGGCGGTTGCGAGCCCGAACCAGGGAAGGGGAGTGGCGCAGAGGCCGAGGATCGCGATGGCGCGGCGCGGGGCAGGGGCGGTCACGTGGCGCCGCAGGGTCAGTGCCATCATCGCAACTGCAAGCACCCAGGCAAACCACATCAGCGCCAGCGAAGACGCCGGCGCCGAGGGCTGCAGCACCAGCGCCAGCAGCGCGCTCGCCACCACCGCCAGCGCCAGCGCAAGCCGCGCCGTCAGGCCAGAGACCAGCCGCAGCAGCAGCGCGTAGGCCAGCGGACCGGCCACGAAGCACAGCGCGAAGGCGATGAAGGCGGCGGAACTCATGCCATCAGTCCGGGATTGAGCAGGCCCTTGGGGTCGAAACGCGCCCGCAGACCTGCGCTCAGCGCTGCCACCGGCGCGGGCTCGGGCTGGAAGGTCGGCACATCGCCGCTGGCGCGCACCGCCGTGGCATGGCCGCGGAACCCCGCGCCAAGCCTGTCGCGCGCGTCGGTGCCCTCGGGCAGCAGCGCCCAGATCAGCCCGCCGCCCCAGTCGAAGACCAGCGCATCGGCACCCAGCGTCGCCGCCAAAGCCGGCGCCTCGGACGGCGTGCAGGAGATCCGCCAGACATCGCCCGGCCGGCCGTGGAACGCCTCGACGTCGCGGACCGCTTTCCAGAGCGCCGCCCCGCGCGCCTCGTCAGTCTCCACCAGCGGCTGGTGCCGGGCGAAGAGCTCGGAAAGCCGCCCGCCGCGATAGGCCACCGACTCGGCAAAGCCCTCGATCCGCACCAGCGTCAGCGGAGAGCCCTCCGGCCCCTCGGGCAGATGCGCCGCGCCGCTCACATCAAACGGCGAGCCAAGCGCCTGCGACAGAACCGGCACCGCCTCCTCCGGGCTCAGCCCGGCCAGCACCAGCGTCGCGGTGGCGGCCGGTTTGGGCAGCACCTTGAAGGAGATCTCGGTCATCACGCCCAGCGTGCCCCAGCTGCCCGCCATCAGCTTGACGAGGTCATAGCCGGTGACGTTCTTCATCACCCGGCCGCCATTGCTCACCACGCGGCCCGCGCCGTCGACGAAGCGCACGCCCAGCATGAAGTCGCGGCAGGCCCCGGCCTGCACCCGGCGCGGCCCCGAGACGTTCGCCGCCGCCACGCCGCCGATGGTTGGCGCGCCTTCGGTGCCCAGCAACCCGCGATGGTCCATCGGCTCGAAGGCCAGCCGCTGGCCCTCGCTCTCGAGCGCAGCCTCGATCTCGGCCAGCGGTGTGCCGGCCTTGGCGACCAGCGTCAGCGCGCCCGGCTCGTGCAGCACGATGCCCGACATCGCCCCGGTCTCCAGCAGCTCGCCGGCGCTCCTCCCGACCGCGCGGGTGCCGCCGCCGCGCACCCTCAGCGGGCCACTTGCGTCCCGGATCATCTCGGCCAGCTCGGTCTCTGTCTCAGGTCTCATGGTCTTCTCTGGTTCAAAAATACCTCGGGAGAGTCCGCGCCGCGCGCGGACGGGGGCAGCGCCCCCGGCTATTCGGCTGCCACCGCGCGCCGCGCTTCGGACACCGCGAGCGGGAATACCTTGGCGGGGTTCAGCAGCCAGCCCGGATCGAAAACATCCTTCACCGCCATCTGCGCCTCGAGATCCGCGGGCGCATATTGCACCGTCATCAGGTCGCGCTTCTCGATGCCCACGCCGTGCTCGCCGGTCAGGCAGCCGCCGACCTCGACGCAGAGCTTCAGGATTTCCGCCCCCAGCGCTTCGCATTTCTCGAGTTCGCCGGGCTGGTTGGCGTTGAACAGGATCAGCGGGTGCATGTTGCCATCGCCGGCATGGAACACGTTGGCCACCTCGAGCCCGACCTCGCGCGACAGCTCACCGATGCGGCGCAGCACCTGCGGCAGGGCCGAGACCGGGATCGTGCCATCGAGGCACATGTAGTCGTTGATCTGCCCCATGGCGCCGAAGGCGCTCTTGCGGCCAAGCCAGATGCGACCGGCCTCGTCGGCGTCCTGCGCCTCGCGCAGCTCCACCGGATCGTGGCGGCGGGCAATCTGGGTGATCAGCCCGAGCTGCTCGGCGATCTCCGCCTCCGAGCCCTCGACCTCGACGATCAGAAGCGCCTCGCAATCGGGATAGCCCGCCTTGGCAAAGGCCTCGCAAGCCACGATGCAGGGCCGGTCCATGAACTCGATCGCCACCGGCAGCACGCCCGCCTTGATGATGTCCGACACGCATTCGCCCGCCACCTCGTTCGAGTTGAACGCGATTAGCACCGGGCGCGCCCCCTCGGGCTTGCGCAGGATGCGCAGGGTGGCTTCCGTCACCACGCCAAGCTGCCCCTCCGAGCCGCAGACGAGCCCCAGCAGGTCGAGCCCGCCAGGATCGAGATGCGCGCCGCCAAGTTCGATCACCGTGCCGTCCATCAGCACCATGGTGACGCCCAGCAGGTTGTTGGTGGTGACGCCGTATTTCAGGCAATGCGCCCCGCCCGAGTTCATCGCGATATTGCCGGCGATGGCGCAGGCCAGCTGCGACGAGGGGTCGGGGGCGTAGAAGAAATCCTCTTCCTCGACGGCGCCGGTGACGCTGAGATTGGTGCGTCCGGTCTGCACCCGGATGAAGCGGTTGTCGTAATCGGTCTCGAGCACCTCGTTCATCCGCGCCACGCCAAGGATGACCGAGTCCGCCGTCGGCAGCGCGCCCCCGGCCAGCGAGGTGCCGGAGCCGCGCGGCACCACCGGCACGCCCTCCTCGTGGCAGATGGTCAGAACCGCCGAGACCTCTTCGGTGGTGGCGGGCAACACCGCGCAGAGCGGCGGGCAGCGATAGGCGGTCAGCGCGTCGCACTCGTAGGCGCGGGTCTCGGCCTCGTCGTCGATCACCGCGTCTGCGGGCAGCACCTCGCGCAGGCGCGCAACGATCTCGGCCTTGCGGGTCAACACCCTGGCGTCGGGCTCGGGCATCTGCATCTGAGGGTCCTCCCTTGGAATTGGTAAAGTGATATAACCAATTTGCCGCGCCCGCGCCAGACATTTTCCGGCCCGCGCTGCTGCGACGCGGCAGCGTCTTGCCATCGGCGGGGAAACGGTAGCACTACTGGGCCATGGACTGGGTAAAGATCATACATCTTCTCTGCGTGATGGGCTGGATGACCTCCATCTTCGCGGTGCCGCGCGCGCTGATCTACTGGAAGCGCGAATATGCCAAGCTGGGCGAGTTCGGCCCCTTGGGCGACCTGACCATCCGGCTCTACCGCTTCTCGGCAGGGTTGGGTGTGATCGCGCTGATCACCGGGCTGGTGCTGGCGCAGCTCTGGGCCTGGGCGCCGTGGATCCACCTCAAACTGACGCTGGTGGCGCTGCTTGCCGGGCATTACGTCTGGACCGGCAGGCTGGTGATCCGTGCCAAGCGCGGCGAGTTCCGCGAATCCGACCTGTTTCTGCGCATCTTCAACGAGATCAGCGTGGTCGGCGTGATCGCCGTGCTCTGGGTCGTCGTGGTCAAGCCGTTCTGATCGATGGGGTGGCTCGACCAGCTTGGCTATTTCAGCCTGCTCGACCTTGCCGGGACTGTGCTGCTGGTGACGGGCTGGCTGCTGTGCTCGTGGTTCGTCGAACATCCGCCGAGCTGGCGGCCCTCGGTGTCACGGCTGATGGCCAATTACCGGCGCGTCTGGATGGTGCAGTTCGTCACCCGGCAGCCGCGTATCTTCGATTCGCAGATCGTCGCCTCGCTGCGTCAGAGTACCGCCTTCTTCGCCTCGGCCTCGATGATCGCCATCGGCGGTATCTTCGCGCTCCTGGGCAATACCGAGCAGCTGCGCGGCGTGGCCGGTGACCTGACCGACGGCGTGGCGCCGGTCTTCGTCTGGGAGGTGAAGCTGCTGCTGCCGCTGCTATTCGCCGCCAATGCGTTCCTGAAATTCGTCTGGTCGAACCGGCTCTTCGGCTATTGCTCGGTAATGATGGGCTCGGTGCCGAACGAGCCCAGCGATCTGGCCTATGCCCGCGCCGCCAAGGCGGCCGAGATCAACATCTTCGCCGCCAAGAGCTACAATCGCGGCCTGCGCGCGGTCTATTTCGGCATCGCCTCGACCGGCTGGCTGATCGGCCCGGAGGCGCTGCTTGTCGCCACCATCGTCACGCTGGTGATGATCCTGCGCCGCGAGTTTGCCTCGCAATCGCGCGAAGTGCTGCTCCAGAGCGAACCCGAGGGCTGAGCAGGCGCGTCTAGTCGACGGCGCGGATCAGCTTGCGTTCGAGGACGCGGAGCACGGTGCGCAGGTCGTGGCCACGCTTGAGCACCTGTCCTTCCATGCTGATCACCGCGTATTGCCCCTGCTTGCTGCGCAGCTTGGGGCGTTTCTCGATGCGGTAGAGCGGGTGTTCGGCGGTGCGGCGAAAGACCGAGAAGATCGCGACGTCGCGCAGGCTCGAGATGCCGTAATCTCGCCATTCGCCGGCTGCGACCATGCGCCCGTAGAGCGAGAGGATGACGTTCAACTCGGTCCGGTGAAAGGCCACGACGTCCTGCGCGTGGCCGGGGCCCGGAAAAGGCGTAAGGCTGTTCATGACCTAAAGCTGCGCCTGATATCGGCGCAAATCAAGAGTCTCGCTGCTCAAATGCCGGTCATCTCGCCTGCGGTGCCACGGAAATTGCCGCTCAGCCGGTCGGCGGAGCCCCCTCCGAGACCGTGATGGGGCCGCCATCTGCCGGGAAAGTCAGTTCGAACCAGCCGCCCTTCGCGAGGCTCCGGGTGTCGAGCAACCGCGCCCGCCGGCGCAACGCGGTCAGCGTCTCGTCATGCGGCACGCCGCGATAGGCGCCGTCGGCGGTCGAGACCGCGACCACCCGGTCGCGGGCGTCCGCTGGGATCTCGGGCAACACTTCGGAGAGAACCGCATCGGGGGTGCCGTTGTGGCTGCCGTGATGGCTCACCTTGAGGAAATGCGCCGGGCGCAGCGCCTGTTGCGCCTCCATGAACGCCCAGCTGCGCTCCTCGGCGTCGCCGGGAAAGAGCAGCCGCCAGCCGCGCCATTCGAACTCGAACACGATGCTGGAATCGTTGGCTGCCCGGTCGATGTGGAAGAGATTGGCAAAGCTCGATGCCGCGCGGAAGGACAGCAGATCGGCGAAGTCGCTGTCGCGCACGCCCTCTGGCGCGGTCAGCGTGGCGCTGGCAGGGGCGCCTGCATCGCCATCGGCCAGCCGCAGGCCGAGAGCGCGGGGCTTCAGGCGGCCGTAATAGACCGAACAATCCTGCTCGGGCGCCAGCACGCGGAGAGAGGCGTCCCGGAACGGCTGCGGCAGCGTGGGCGCGCTTTGGCGCGAGACGTAGTGCGGCGCGGCGGGCGCGCTCATGTCGCGGATGTAGTCCACGCAATCGGCGCTGGCGCGCGGGTTGTTGATGCCGAGCAGGATGTCCATGCCGAAGGGCAGCGCACCGGACATGCCGCGTGCCGCCTCGGCGATGTCCTCGAATGCGTCGAGCGCCAGCCGCCGTTTCCTGCGGGCCTCTGGATGGGCGCCGTAATAGCTCGGTTCGCTCGAGGCGGTCATCCAGACGCTGCGGGCGCGCAGCTCGAGCCCGTCCTTTCGGGCGGCCATCAGCGGTCCCTGGATATGGTCGAGATGCTCGTGCGTCATGATGTAGAGGTCGAGCGGCGCCCCTGCGAGCCGGGCGTGGATGTCGCGCAGGACGGCGCGCAGGGTGTCGTCATCGCCATGTGTGCCGGTCAGCGCGTTGCCGGCGTCGATCAGCACCGTACGGGTGACATCGGCGCCGGTCGCGTCGGTGTCGGGCAGGCTCAGGACAACCGCGTCGCCGAAACCGACATTGTAGAGGCGCAGCGTCAGCCCGGTCATGACCGGCCCGCCATGTGAAGCTGCTGACCAAGGCCGCACAGGCGTAGGCTGCCATCCGGCAGCGCGGTGGCGTCCCGCGCGAGGTCTATGGTGCCATCGGCGATGCAGGCCTTCAGGAAGCCGCGGCGCATCCGGTCGCTGACCTGCCGGTCGCGCGCGCCGCCATGCGGGCCGAGGCGGCTGTTGGTGACCACGGCGCGGATCTCGCGGCTCTCCCAGCCGATGGCGAGGGTGGTGCCGAAGGTGACGTTGAGGGGCTCGGGAATGCCGGCCCGGTCCAGCACGAACTCGTCCTCTTGCCAAGCCACCTTGAGGATCAGCTCGCGGGTGTCGACCCGGCCGCCGCCCTTGCGCCACGTGGCCTTGGTCACGTCAAGCCGGGGCCGCAGGGTGAGGCTGGCACCTGCGGGCACGTAGAGCGCCGCGCGGTGCCGTTCGGCAAAGACCAGCGCCGCGGCATCGTCGGAGAGCAGCGCCTCGAGATCGTCGCCCGGTTCGAGCGTCAGGCGCGGTGCCACCGGGGCGAGATCGGCGGCCTGCGCCACGATCTGCCGGGTCAGGCATTCGGCGGTGAAGGCGGCGCGCTCTTCGGGGCTTTGCGGGTTCGAGGCGGTGTCGGCGGCGATCAGCGCGCGGGCGTAGTCGGCAAAGGAGATCTCGCCCGGCGGCAGGTAGTCGAGCGCCCGGAAGGCGATGCGGCGCAGCCGGCTGGCGGCGCGGAACAGCACCCTGCCGGAGCGGCTGAAGCGCTCGTCGGCCTGCTCTGCCTCGGGCACCTCCGCGAGTTCCTCGGCCATCTCGGTGTCGAAGACCCAGAGCATCAGCGCGTAGAGCGTTCCGGTCAGCACCTCGCTCAGCGCGTGCGGCGTGGCGCTGGGCACGCTGGTCATGGTGCGGTCGTTCATCAGGTCGCGCAGCGGCTGGATACGGCCGCTGCGGGCACGTCCGAATTGCTCGGCGATGGCGTTGAAGGCGCCGGGCTTGCGCAGGTCGCCGCCATTGTCCTCGAGCACCAGCGTCGCCAGCCGGCTCGATTGTGCCGCGAAGAGCATCGCGGTGATGTCGGCGATGGCCTCGTGCAGCGCCAGCGATTGCGGCGAGGTGGCGTCGTAGAGATCCGGCGCGATGCCGTCGAGAATGGCATGGGCGGTCTCGTGTGCCACGATGTCGGGCGACAGGCAGGTGTAGACCGTGGTCTCTTCATCGGCGATGACACCGTCGAAATAGAAGAACTGCAGGCTGCGCGACGCGCGGTGGTAGAAGGCGTTGGCCATGCGCCCGGCGCGTGGCACGACCAGAAGCTGCGGCCCGTCAAAGGCCCAGACCAGCGGGCGGCCCAGCACGTCTTCCTCCTCGAACATCGCCATCGTGGTGCGGATCGCGCCGAACACCGAAACCTGCTGGAAATCCCGCGCCGCCATGTCGTTGCGGTCGGCGACCTGCCACAGCCCGCGTGTCCGGCCGCGTCCGGGCGGCAGGAAGGGCGCGCCGGGCAGGAGCGTGCCGTCGTCCGGATCGAGGTCGAGCACCGCCACCCGGGTAGAGATCGGCCCGTCGCGCAGGGTTTCCTCGAGCGTGAAGTGCCGACCCTGCATCAGCCCCGACCTCGGGCGCGACAACAGGGACATGGCCGGGTCGGCGGCGAGGAATTCGACCTTGACCGGGATCGCCATGGCTCAGCCTCCCGGAACGACCGAGAACAGGACAGGGGCGCCCGAGCTCGGGGTGCCAGCAAAGCTCAGCCGGTAATGGCCGGGGGTTGGGCGCGGCGGCAGCAGCACCCGCAGCTGGCTCACCGGGGCGCCTTCGTAGCTGATCGCCACCGGCTCTCCCAGCGGCGCGAAGGGGGCGGTCTCGTCGGCAGTGAACTCGACAACCACCTCGCCGCTGATCGCGCTGGTGGGGGCGGGGGCAAGGATCAGGAGTTCGACCTCCTCGTCCGGGCGCAGCACCAGCGCCTGCACCGACAGGTCGAGCATTGCGGCCGCCGCGACCGGCGGGGTCGGGAAGCGCTGGCCGAACAGCCGGTAGAGCACCGCCGAGAACTCTTCGCGGCGGAAGAACTTGCTGTGTTCGCCGCGCACCAGTTGCTTCTGCGTGGCCTTGCCGAAGGCGCTCCACATCGGCACCGTGCCGTCGCCCGCGTCGTCGGTCAGGGTCGGGATGACCTGTCCCGGCGCCACGTTGATCCGGGTGCAGGTGCGGTGCCCGGCGCCGCCGAAGAACAGGTATCGCACGCCCGGTGGCTGGCTGCCCTCTGCGAAGCTCTGGTGCACCCAGGCCACGCGCGCCACCAGCGCGGGGTCGAGCCCCACCGCCTGCGCATCGCCCAGATCGTAGATATTGAGCGGCCCGAGCGTGCTGTCGGTGAGGTTCCAGCAGGCATCCTCGCCGGGCGCCGGCAGCAGTTGATAGGCCGAGGGGTATCGGTGATCGGCGGCATAGGTCCGGAAATCCGCCGCCGAGATACCGAGATCGCCCTCGAGCCCGAGGATGCGCACCAGCGCCATCGGCGCGCCCAGATGCGGGGTGCCGAGGGTGAAGAGCGTATCGACGAGGTCGAACCACGGCTCGGCGCGGAAGGTATCGGGTTCGAGCACCAGCCGCGCCACCAGACCGCCCATCGAATGTGCCACGATGGCGATCTCGGTCGCTCCTGCTGCGGCCAGCGCACCTAGGCGGTGCGCCAGCGCCCGGGCGGTGATTTCCAGATCCAGCCGCCAGTCATAGTGGAAGATCTCGAGCCGTTGCGTGGCGCTGCCCTCGGTGAAGCCGATGCCGTTGAGCTGATCGATCAGCGGCTTGTAGACATCGAGGCAGCTGACCTTGCGGATGATGTCGGTCGACACCAGGTCCTCGCGCATGAGCTCGGAGAGCCGCTTGTAGCCAAGCACCACCTCGGAGGGTTTCGGCGGCCAGACCTGGTCGCCTCCCGGTGTCTCGAGAACGGAGCCCTGAACTCCCGGTACCAGTACGACGCACTTCATCAGCCGATCTCCCTTCGGTCAGGACTTCGTTGCTTGGATGGTGCAGCCGCAGCTGCAGGCCTGGGGCGGCAATGGTGCCCCCCATGTCAGGCCGGTATGGCCCAGAATGCCGTTGCGCATGTAGGTCATGCGGTCGTCGATCTCGGATGTGGGGGCGCCGATGCTCCAGCCCTGTCCGCCAAGGTCGCTCAGCGCGCGGGTCAGCGGATGGCCATAGCGGTTGGGGAGACCGCAGGAGATCACCGCGCGGCTGTCGGCGTGGTGCGGATCGGGCGGCGGGGTGCCGGGCGCGGCCCCGCCGTGATGCGCGACCACAAGCGAGCGCACCCGGCGCGGGCGGCCGCGATTGAGCGAAGGGATGTCGGCATAGCCTGCGTCGCCGGGCAGAAGGATGGCATCTGCCCCTCCCGGCCCTTCGACCCAGACCGCGATGCCCGAGCGGTTCTGGCCGCTGCCGGTGCAACGCTCGAGCGTGAGGGCGCCGTGCCGCAGCGGTCGGCGCCCGTTCCAGACCAGCAGCGTTCCGTTGCTCAGGATGGCCTGCGCCATGGCGCTCTGCGGTCCCGGTCCAAGCTTCTGGTTCGGCGCGATCCAGACCAGCTGCTGTGCCTGCGGCGTCTTGTTGGCGCCGTGAAAATGATCGTAATGCCAGTGGCTGAGGATCACCGCCGGGCCATGCACAAGGCAGAAATCCTGCATTGCCGAAGGGTAGGTTCCGGCATGGCGCAGCACGCCCGCGCCGAGGTCGACATAGGCGCACACATCGCCGCTGCCATCGACAAGCGCCGCGGCGCTGCCCTGTCCGACGTCGAGAACCACGACGCCTTCGATCGGAACGGATGGCAGCACCGACCGAAGCGTGCGGCGCTGGGCCAGGTGTTCGTTCAGCCGCGTGGCGCGGGTCAGGCGGTCGCGCGTCGGGGCGGCCAGCGGCTCTGCCTGCATCGTTACCGGTCGCCCCTCGCTCTCGATGCTCTCATAGAGCAGGCCGGCCCCGTCGGGGTCGGCGCGGAGCCTCAATTCGACCCAGTCGCCGCGCGCCTCCCGCGTCGCCAGCCAGTGCCGTGCTTCGCGCGCCGGACGCGTGTCCTCGGGAAACTGCGCGGCATCGATCTCGAGTGCGTAGACCGGCAGATGCTCGACCAAGGCTCCGTAGCCACGGATGGCGTCCGGGAAGCCGAGCGCGGTCGCGCCGTCGAGGGCATCGGCGTCCACCGCATCGAAAAGCTCGCGCGTGTCGGGAGAAAAGCCGATCGACAGGGCATAGAGCCGCGACGGTGTTTCAGAGTCGAATGACGGTCCAAAGAAGCGGTTGGGCATATCGGTGGATCTAGAAAGAGGAATTTCTAAGATTGAAATGCCGTCAGCGTACTACACCTTTGGGCGATCTCAAAGCCTCGGCTGCGAGAGGGTGAGGCCCCAAGATGCGTTTGAGCGCAGTGCCGCGGGCGCGACGCCGTCTTCTGGTCGCTGCAGGGGCCTTTGGGAGGGGCGGCGGGCAGGCGCCCTGCGTGGCACAGATCCTGCCAGGACGACCCGCAACGCCCCCCCTCCGGCAGGCTTGCGGGAGGGGCGCGGGGCCATGAAGAGAGGGCGTGAGCCGGTTTCGCGGTGCGAGGCTTCGGAGCTAGCGGTGCCCGACCCAGCCACGATCATCGGTGAAGGCCCGGGCGTCGCTGATCCGGACCGGGCCGTAGCCCTCGGGCTGGTCCACCGGGGCGTCGAGCGGCCGGGCCGCGGCGGCGAAAAGCACGTTGGCCCTGTTCCGTTCGCTCACCGGCCCCTGCGCCACCACGACATGTGGGTAGAGCTCGGTCAGGATCGCATGAACACCCCTTGCCAGCGGGCCGTCGGGGGCATCGAGCAGGTTCACGTAGACGGGGCCTTCGACGATGTCGCGCAGCCGCACGAAGGTCTCGCGCGTGACCAGATGCGCCGGCACGGACCCGGAAGAGAACGCATCCATGACCACGGCGTCAAAGCGCGTCTCCGTCTCGTTCAGGTAGACCCTGCCATCGTCATGTACGATGCCAAGCCGCCCGGCAGCGCTGCCGCTGTCAGAGGCATCGTAGCCGGCGGCATCGATCATCGCGGAGGCGCGCGGCATGTGACTGCGCACGACATCGGTCACCAGCGGATCGATTTCGACCGCGACGGCCCGCGCGTCGGGCCGTGCGGCAAGCAGTTTTGTCGGCAGCGTGTAGCCACCGCCGCCGATGAACAGCACCGAGGGCGCCGGCCCGAGGTCGTGCGCCATCCGCGACCAGAGCCAGTCGGTATAGCCGAGGGCGAGCGGGACCGAGCCATGCCCGAGCTCCTGCGGTGCGCTGCGCTCTGCCGCCTGCACGGTGCCGTCCGACACCAGGAAGATCTCCGGCCCCTTGCGGGCGATGTCGAGGCAGGACAGGCCCGATTCAAACTCGCAGGCCGGCGTTCCGGCGAGACCGGCAAAGCCAACGAACCCAGCCGCGGCGAGGGTGACGACGCGATTGTCGGGCGGGCCGCCGCGCAGGAACGGCAGGCAGAGCAGCGTGAGCACGCCGCAGGTGGCAAAGGTCGCCGTCGATCCGATCAGCGGCAGCGTCACGAACCCCGCGAGGATCGCGCCCACGATGGCGCCGACCGAGCCGGCGGCAAGTACAAAGCCCAGCGACGAGCCCTCGCGCCCCGGTCGCGCCTCCATGGCGAGCTTGGCCAGCAGGGGCGACGGCAGGGTGACCAGCACCGAGGCCGGGAAGAACACGAGGAAGACGCTGAGCATCATCCCCTGCGTGCCGCGCGCGCCCCAGTTGTGCAGCAGGCCGAGCAGGGTCGGAGAGGCGGCCATCAGCACCGCCGTTCCCACGAGCGCGCCGCGCGTGGCGCGCAGGGCGGCGTCGCGCGGTCGTTCTGCGACGATGCCGCCAAGGGCGCTGCCAAGAGAGAAGCCGCCAAGCACCGTCGCGATCACGGTGGTCCAGGTCAGAAGTGAGGTTCCGAAAAATGGCGCAAGCACCCGGCCGGCGGCGATCTCGTAGGTGAGCCCGACGGCGGACAGCACCAGAATGAGCGCGATGGTAAGCGGAAAACGAATGGCGGGCTCCTGTGAAACGATATGGGGGCGTCGGCTGCGACCCCGTTCGGCAATGCCTGTCGCGGTATTGTCCAGAAACCCGCCTCTTTCAAACGCTGCAAGAGCGATCCGGGCGCCCAGCCACCGAGGTCGCAGCTTTGTGACCGCGAAACCGGTCGCACGGGGCTGCCGACGGTCGGGCAGGCAAGCTCAAGGGGCGCGCCCGAACCGGGGTCGCACGCCGCAGGACGTCTCAGCGCCTCGTCCGGCAGCCGTCGTGATTGGGGGCTCTCCGGGGGCGGGGACCACGCGTCGGATTTTCCGGGAACCCTCCAGCGGTGGAAGGTCGTTGAGCATGAAACGGCCAAGCCGACGGAGCTGCCCGATGCCAAGTTCTCTTCGGAAAAGCCCATCTGCATGGGCATCCTGATGGGCGCGAGCGACCGCTTTGCCTTTGCCGAGACCGGCCCGGCTGTCGTCAGTGCCGGACGCGATGCCGCCGCGACTGAGATCGGCGGCGATCAGGTTCAGTTGGAACGCCACGGCGAGGGCAGCGTCCCCGACGGCCCGGGCTACTCCGCCGCCTTCCGTGGCCCCTACACCTGCGAAGGAGATTGAGAATGCCCAAGGACACCGCCAAGACCGCCATCCTATACCGCATGGTCATGCCCGACCATCTTTGTCCCTTTGGCCTCAAGTCCAAGGATCTGCTCGAGCGTCAGGGCTATCATGTTGAAGACCATCATCTGACCACCAAGGACGAGACCGAGGCCTTCAAGCGTGAACATGACGTGAAGACCACGCCGCAGACCTTCATCGATGGCGCGCGCATCGGCGGCTATGACGATCTGCGCGTGCATTTCGAGCTCGATCCGCCCAAGGAGGAGCAGAGCGAGACCAGCTACCAGCCGGTGATCGCGATCTTCTCTGTGGCGGCGCTGCTGGCGCTGGGGCTGTCATGGCATCAGTACGGCACGATCTTCACCCTCCGCGCGGTGGAGTGGTTCATCTCGCTGTCGATGGCGATCCTCGCCATCCAGAAGCTGCAGGACATCGAGAGCTTCTCGACCATGTTTCTCAACTACGACCTGCTGGCCCGGCGCTGGGTGCCCTACGGCAAGATCTACCCGTTCGGCGAGGCACTGGCGGGCATCCTGATGACCGCCGGAGCTCTGACCTGGATCTCGGTGCCGGTGGCGCTGGTGATCGGGACAATCGGCGCGGTCAGCGTGTTCAAGGCGGTCTATATCGACAAGCGCGAGCTGAAATGCGCCTGCGTGGGCGGGTCGTCGAACGTACCGCTGGGCTTCGTGTCGCTGACCGAGAACGTGATGATGGTCGTCATGGCCCTGTGGATGGGCGCGCGGGCGTTCATCGGCTGACAGGGTTGTGCGCTTGACCTCTTCGCAGCGGATGGGACAGATTGCAGGGGTCTCATCTTCGGAGAACCCGTGCGTCTGTTCTTCCTTCTTCTCTTGACCGGCTGTCTTGCCGTGCTCGCCCTGCCAGG
Source organism: Salipiger bermudensis (assembly GCF_017309175.1). NCBI lineage: Bacteria > Pseudomonadati > Pseudomonadota > Alphaproteobacteria > Rhodobacterales > Roseobacteraceae > Salipiger > Salipiger bermudensis. Next base: position 139,026 of record NZ_JAEKJV010000011.1, read on the forward strand.
GGCGGCCATGGCGCATGGCGCGACGGGCGAGGCCGAGATGGTGCACATGGCCGGATGCCCGGAGTGCCCCGATGTTTCCGAGGCAGCGGACGGTCCCGCAAGCGGCGCTCGGCAGGATTGCCCGCACCTGACCGGCTGCGCGGCGATGGTGCTCATGGAAACGGCGGTCGTGCTGCCGCTGAGGCGCGCGCCACAACCGCGCTATCGCTTGCCCGGCTCTTGGCGGATCGTCGGGACGCCGATGCCGACAGACTTGCCGCCTCCGCGCGGCTGACCTTTCCAGCGTCACCACAGGAGCACTGCTATGCACCTGTAAACCGTTTCGCACCGGGCTGTTGCCCGTGTGCGCGGAGAGGATCCAAGCCATTATGAACACCTACATCATCTCCGGGGCGATCGGCCTCGGCCTTGCTGCTGTCTGGGCCTATGTCGGATCGAACCCGACCGCCCCCGCAACCCCGCCGGAGACAGGCGGAACCGCCCTTGCCGAGGTCACTGTCCCCGACAGCCTCTCGGCCGAGGCGCAGATCGGAGAGCGCGCCTTCGACGCGGTCTGCGCCGCCTGCCACGGCGACAACGGCGCGGGCGTCGACGGCTCGGGCCCGCCGCTGGTTCACAAGATCTACGAGCCCTCGCATCATGCGGACATGGCCTTCTTCATGGCGGTCGAGCGCGGCGTGCAGGCGCATCACTGGTCGTTCGGGAACATGCCGCCGCAGCAGGGGCTGACGCGCGCCGATGTTGCCGGGATCATCACTTATGTGCGTGAATTGCAGCGTGCCAACGGGATCGACTGAGATGACTGGATTGACCATGACACGCCGTGCGGTCTGCGCCGGCCTCGCCGCAGCCGCAGTCGTCCGACCGGCTTTCGCGAAGTCCGCGACCGAGCTGACCGCTCGCAAGGCCTCGGTCCAGCTCGCGCCCGAGGGCTACCCGGCCACCGAGGTCTGGAGCTATGACGGGTCCATCCCCGGCCCGATGATCCGCGCGCCCCAAGGCGCCCGCCTGCAGCGCAGGCTGGTGAACGCGCTCGACGTATCGACCTCGGTGCACTGGCACGGCATCCGCATCGACAACGCCATGGATGGGGTCGCGGGGCTCACGCAGTCGCCTGTCGCGCCGGGGGCCAGCTTCGACTACGACTTCACGCTGCCGGATGCCGGAACCTACTGGTATCACGCCCACACCAACTCGATGGAGCAGGTGGCACGCGGCCTCTCGGGGGCGCTGATCGTCGACGAGGCCGAGGCGCCGGATGTCGACCGCGACGAGGTGCTGATGCTGGACGACTGGCTGATCGATCCCGAGACCGGTGGCTTCATGGAGCCCTTCGCTCACCCGATGATGATGAGCCATGGCGGACGCACCGGGAACCTCGTTGGCGTGAACGGTCGCTTCGATTTCGCGCTGACCGCCCAGAGGCACGAGCGCCTGCGCCTGCGGCTGATCAATGCAGCCAACGCCCGGATCTTCGTGCTGCGGCTGCAGGGCATGGCCGGCTGGACGGTGGCGCTCGACGGGATGCCTCTTCCCGCGCCGGAGGCCGTCGAGGGAGAGATCGTCCTCGCCCCGGCGCAGCGGGTCGATCTGATCGTTGATGTCACCGCCGAAGAGGGCAGCCCCGCCGGGCTCTTGATGGCGCAGGACGACGACAGCTGGGTGGCGCTGGCCGACATGACCGTCTCCGGCAGCAGGGCCCGGGTCGCACGCCCCGAGCCGGCGGCGCTTCCGCCCAATCCGCGCACCGACCTGCCCGATCTCGCGCAGGCGCGGCAGTTCGAGATGGCGATGGAGGGCGGCGCCATGGCCGGCATGGAGAGCGCGCTGTTCGAGGGCGAACGTCTGGGCTTCCGCGAGCTCGTGTCGCGCGGACAGTTCTGGGCGCTGGCCGGTCAGGTGGGCCGCAGCGACACGCCCTTCGCCAGCCTCTCGCGGGGTGAGACGGTGCGGCTGCGCCTGAGCAACGACACGGTCTTTCCCCACGCCATGCACCTGCACGGGATGCATTTCCGCGAGCTTCGCGGCGATGGCAGCCTCGGCCCGCTGCGCGACACCATCCTGAGCCTGCCGCAGGAACCGCTCGAGATCGCCTTCGTGGCGGATAACCCCGGGAAATGGCTGTTTCACTGCCACATGCTCGCCCATGCGGCCTCCGGCATGACCACGTGGATCGAGGTCGCCTGACCGGATCAAACAGCAGAAGAAGGACCAACAGCAATGAAGAAGACGGCAATTGTCCTGTCGATCATCGCGACCGGCAGCGCGGCGCTTGCGCATGGCGGCGTCAAGAACAGGGACGTGCTGGCCCGCATGGAGGTGATGAGCGCGATCGGCCAGCAGATGAAGGTGATCGGCAGCATGGCCAAGGGGGAGGCGGATTTCGACGCGGACGCCGTAAACGCGGCGCTGATCGAGATCGCAGCGCAATCGGCGCAGGTGCCCGCGATGTTCGAAACCCCGGCAACGGACCCGAAATCCGAAGCGCTGCCAGTGATCTGGGAGCAATGGGACCGTTTCACCGAAGACGCGCGCGAGGCAGAGACCGTGGCCGAGCGGCTCGCCGGCAGCGTCTCGGACCCGTCCGATCTCGGCCCGGTGCTCGGGCAACTCGGGGCGACCTGCAAGGCCTGCCACGCGACTTACCGAGAGTAAGCCCCCCGAAGGTGGCGTGTGCTCGATGCGCGCTCACCGCCTGCGGGCAGGAAAAAGGCGCCACCCCATGAGGGGTGACGCCCGGGAAATGACCGCGGGATGGCGGTCAGTCGGGGATCAGAACCCCAGCGCCATGCCGTCCTTGCGGGTGTCGCTGCCGCCGGTGAGCGTGCCGGCCTTGCGGTCGATCATGATCGCCTGGCTGCCGCCGATCGGGCTGGTCTGGATGGCGAGCTTGTGGCCGCGCGCCTCGAGCTCGGCGCGGGCCTCGGCCGAGACGCCCGGTTCAAGCTGCAACTCGCCGCCGAAGCCGAAACTGCGCGGCGCGTCCATCGCCGCCTGCGGGTCCATGCCAAGATCGAACATGTTGGACAGGAACTGGCCGTGGCCCGCCGCCTGGTACTGGCCGCCCATCACGCCGAAGGGCATCACCGCCTCGCCATCCTTGCAGACCATGCCGGGGATGATGGTGTGCATCGGGCGCTTCATCGGCGCGATGGCGTTGGGATGGCCCTCAATCAGGCGGAACGAGGCGCCGCGCGAGTGGAACAGCACGCCGGTTTCGGGGTCGAGCCGGGTCGAGCCGAAGCCGTGGAAGATCGAGTTGATGAAGGACAGCGCGTTGCCGTCGCCATCCACCACGCAGAGATAGATCGTGTCCTTGTGCTCGGGCTCGTCCCAGAGCGCCGGTGCGCCCGCCTTGCTCATGTCGATGCGGGCGGCGAGCGTGTCGACCACCTCGTCCGAGAGCAGGGTCTCGACCACGCCCTCGCAGGTGGCCGGATCGCCGATCAGCGCGTCGCGGTGATGATAGGCGAGCTTGGCGGCCTCCGCATGGATGTGGATGCGGTCGGCCTCGGACAGGTCCGGACCCATGTCGAACTTGGACAGGATGCGCAGGATCAGCAGCGCCGCGAGGCCCTGGCCGTTGGGCGGGCACTCGTAGATGTCATGGCCGCCGAACTCGGCCGAGATCGGGTCGACCCAGATCGCGGCATCCTTGCCGGCATGGAAATCCTCCTCGGTCTGAAGGCCGCCGAGCGATTGCAGATGCGCGGCCATCTTCGCGGCGGTCTCGCCCTCGTAGAAGCCGGCGGCCCCCTTCTCGGCAATTTCGCGCAGGCGCGCGCCGATCAGCGGCTGGGCGTGCATCTCGCCGACCTTGGGCGCGGCGCCATTCGGCAGGAAGACCTTGGCGGCGTGTTCGTCCGCACCCACCTGCGCCGCGTGCTCGGCCCAGTCCATCGCCACGCGCGGGGTCACGACATAGCCGTTCTCGGCGTAGTGGATGGCGCGGGCGAAGAGCCGCTCGAGCGGCATGGAGCCGTGATCTTCGTGCAGGCGGCACCAGGCCGAGATCGCACCGGGGATGGTCACGGCGTGCGGGCTGGTCTGCGGGATCTCGTCGGTGAGGCCCGCGGCCTTCAGCGCCTCGACGGTGGCGGCCTTGGCGGCGCGGCCCGAGCCGTTGAGCGCCTTCACCGCGCCGCCCTTGGGGGCGTAGAGCGCGAAACAGTCACCGCCGATGCCGGTCATCAGCGGGTCGACGACGCATTGCACCGCAACGGCGCAGATCGCGGCGTCGACGGCATTGCCGCCGGCAGAGAGGATCTCGAGCCCGGCCGCCGTCGACAGCGGGTGCGACGTGGCGATCATGGCATCTGAGGCCAGAGTGCTGGGACGCCGGGCGGAGAAGAAGTCGAACATGGGTCTTTGTGTCCTGCTTTTGATGCTTCGGTTCCGTGAGTGATGTGTGGACCTTAGCGAGTTTCGGAGGCTTGCGCTTCCGTCGAAGTGAGCGGGTGAAGACATGCGACGGCCCGCCCGGCGCCTTGCTGACCGAGCTGCGGGTCACGCAGCCGGCAATCTTCCTGCGCTGCCGGGCAGCGCGAGGAGAAACGACAGCCCTTGGGCAGATCCAGAGGGCTCGGGATCTCGCCCGGGAGCGGCTCGGGGATCGGTTCGAAGAACCGTGGAGCCGCCGCCCGAAGGGCTGAGGAATAGGGATGCGCTGGCGTGTCCAGAACCGCATCCGTGGGGCCGGTCTCGACGATCCGGCCCAGATACATGATGGCAATCTCTTCGCAGAGATAGCTCGCCACGCCAAGGTCGTGGGTGATGAAGACCAGCGTCAGCCCCATGTCGCGCTGCAGGCTGCGCAGCAGCGTCAGCAGCTGCGCCTGGGTCGAGACGTCAAGCCCCGAGACCGCCTCGTCGGCCACCAGAACCGAGGGCTCCGAGGCCAGCGCGCGGGCGATGGCGACGCGCCGTACCTGCCCGCCGGACAGGCCCGAAGGGTAGCGGCTGGCGGCGTCGGTGGGCAGGCCCACCCGGTCGATGAGCTGCGCCACGCGGGCGGCTTCCTCGCCCTTCCTCACGATGTTGAAGTGCCGCAGCGGCTCTGCGATGAGCTGGCCCACGGTCATGCGCGGGTCGAGCGAGCCGCGCGCGTCCTGATAGACCATCGCCACGTCGCGGGCGAAGCCGGTGCCGCGGGCGCGCGCCTCGCGGATCGGCTTGCCGCGATAGAGCGCGCGCCCACCGCTGGGCGCGTCGAGCCCCAGCAGCACCCGCAGCAGCGTCGACTTGCCCGAGCCGCTCTCGCCCACGAGCGCCAGCGAGGCGCCCTGCGCGATGCTCAGCCGCACCCCGTCGAGCGCCTTGAGCCCCACGGTGTCGCGGCTGAAGAGACTGCGTCCCGGTTTCGGCACGGAGAATTCCTGCTCGACCTCGATCAGCTCGAAGACCGGCGGAGTGGGCGCCGTGGAGGGGCGCTTGGTCTGGGTCTGCGACATGATCATTCCGGGTTCCAGCAGGCAAATTGGTGATCGAGCGGGCCATCGGCCCCGGCGCGCGCCGGCTGCAGCGGAGGGGCCTCCCCGGCGCAGCGCGGCAGGGCGCGCGGGCAGCGGGTGGCGAAGCGGCAGCCCACGGGCATCTCGCTATGCGGCGGCACCGTGCCCTCGGGGGCGGTGATGTCCTTGGTGCCGATCTCGAGCACGCAGGACTTCAGCTGCTTGGTATAGGGGTGGCGGTGGCGTTCGAGGATGTCGCGGGCCGGGCCCGCCTCGACCACCTGACCGGCATAGAGCACCACGATGCGGTCGCAGGACTGGCTGGCCAGCGCCAGATCGTGCAGCACGAAAATGCAGCTCGCGCCGCGCGACTTGGTCTGCGCGAGGATCAGCCGCACGATCTGCGCCTGGATGGTCACGTCGAGCGCCGAGGTCGGCTCGTCCGCCAGCAGCAGGTCGGGATTGCAGGCCAGCGCGATGGCCACCATCACGCGCTGCTGCATGCCGCCCGAGAGCTGGTGCGGATAGGCGCTCATCCGGCCCTCGGGGTCGTTGATGCCGACCGAGGTGAAAAGCTCGATGGCGCGGCTGCGCGCCTCGGCCTTCGACAGCCCGAGATTGCGTCGCAGCACGGTGATCAGCTGCCGGCCCACGGTATAGGACGGGTTCAGGGCCGAGCCCGCATCCTGAAAGATCATCGACAGCCGGCGGCCGCGCAGCTTGACCATCTGGCGCTCAGACAGCGCCAGCAGGTCGCCGGCGCCCGTCATCTCGGCCGAGCCCTCGACCTTGGCGCCATCCAGCAGGCGCATCAGCGCCGTGGCGATGGTCGACTTGCCGGCGCCGCTCTCGCCGACGAGCGCGAGGGTCTCGCCCTCGGCCAGCGACAGCGTGACACGATCGAGGATCTTGGCCGCGCCACGATGCACGCTGAGATCCCGGAGGCTGAGGATCGGTTGGGTGACCATGTCCTTCATGCGCCCCTCCGGAGCTTGGGGTCGAATTCTTCACGGATGCCGTCGCCGACGATCGACAGCGCGATCAGCAGCAGGGCGAGCGCGAAGCCGGGCATCGCCGACATCCACGCGGCAAAGCTCACGAAGGCGCGGCCTTCGGCGATCATCAGGCCCCAGTCGGGGGTGGGGGGCGTGACGCCGATGCCGAGGAAGGAGAGCGACGAGGAGACGAGGATCGCCTCGGAGATGCGGATGGTGACCTGCACCGCCAGCGGAAAGATCACGTTGGGCAGCACGTGGCGCCAGATCACCTTGAGATAGGGGATCGACATCAGCGTTGCCGCCTCGACGAAGAGTTGCACGCGCACCTGCATCACGTCGGCGCGCACGGTGCGGGCGAAGGGGCCGATCATCGACAGGCCCACGGCGACGACGACCTTGTCGACGCCCTGTCCGAGGATGGCGATGAAGGCCACGGCGAGGATCAGCGACGGAAGCGCGAGGATCGAGTCGATGAGCCGCATCAGCGCCCATTCCAGCCAGCCGCCCGAGAGACCGGCGGCAAGGCCGATGACGAGCCCGCCGGCGGCGCCGATCAGCACCGAGAAGATGCCGATGATCAGCGCGTAGCGGGCGCCGTAGATCACCCGGCTCAGGATGTCCTGGCCGTAGCTGTCGGTGCCCAGCAGATGCGCCACGCTCGGCGCCTGCATCATCGCGTTGATGTCCTGCATCACCGGATCATAGGGCGCCACGTAGGGGGCGAAGATTGCCGCTAGGACGTAGCCGGCCGCGACGATCAGGGCGATGGTGAAGAACGGGCGCCGCAGGAAGATCGAGCGCCGGCCGGTCTTGGCCTTTTTCGGCGGCTCGGCGGGCGGCAGGGTGGTCGGGGCTTCGGGAGTCTGGATGCTCATTTCCGTGCCCTAAGCCGCGGGTCGAGGAAGGGATAGGAGAGGTCCACGAGGAGGTTCACTCCGATGAAGAGGGTGGCGGTCATCATCACGCCGGCCTGCACGACCATGTATTCGCGGCCCAGCACGGCGGAGGTCAGCATCTGGCCGATGCCCGGCAGGTTGAAGACCGTCTCGGTCAGCACCGTGCCCTGCAGCAGCACGCCGAGCTGAAGCCCGAGGATGGTGACCAGCGGCATGGCGATGTTGCGCACGCCATGCACCCAGATCACCCGCCACGAGGGCTCGCCGCGGGCGCGGGCGGCGGCGATGTAGGGCTGCTCCATCACCTCGATGAGGGTGGCGCGGGTCAGGCGCGTGATCATGGCGATGAAATAGGTGGACAGCGTCAGCCCGGGCAGGATCATGTGATAGATGCCGCCCCAGAAGTCCTGCCACGGCGAGACGTAGCCCATCACCGGGAAGATCTGCATCTTCACCGCGAAGAACCAGATCAGCAGGATGCCGAGCAGGAAGGAGGGAAAGGCGGTGCCGGTCAGGGCCAGCACCGCGGCGCCCGCGTCGAACGCGGTATCCTTCTTGACCGCCGACAGCACGCCCAGCGGCACGCCGATCAGGATCGCGAAGGCGAGAGAGAAGGAGGCGAGCGTCAGCGTGACGGGCAGCGCCTCCTTGAAGGCATAGGTAAAGATATCCGTCCGGGCGACATAGGATGTGCCCCAATCTCCCTGCACGAACCTCACCGCCCAGTCGGCATATTGCGCGAGGAAGGGCTGATCCAGCCCCAGCTCGGCGGTGAGCGAGTCATACGCCTCCTGCGAGAATTCCGATCCCAGCATGATCTGGATCGGGTCGCCCGGCGCCAGCTTCAGAAGTCCGAAGCTGGCCACCGAGACGACGAACAGGACGACAAGCGTCTGCGCGATCTTTCCCAGTGCCTGTCCCCACATCAGGCGAGGCTCACCGTGTGCAGGTTCACGAGGTCGGCGGGGATGTATTCGAAGCCCTGCACCTTGTTCGAGAACACCTTGTAGATCGGCATATGCGCCATGATGGCGATCGCCGCCTCATCCATGAGCAGATCTTCTGCCTTGTAGTAGAGCTCCTTGCGGGCTTCCGGTTCGAGCACGACCTGCGCCTGCGCGCAGAGGTCGTCGAAATCGGTGTTGACCCACTTGCCGAAGTTCCACGCGCCGTCCGAGCGGAACTCGGGGTAGAGCGTTTCGTCGGGGTCGAGGTCGGCCACCCATTCGAAATCATAGAGGTCGAAATCGCCCTCGTTGCGGCGTTTCACCCAGGCGGCGGGCTCGATCAGCTCGAGGTTCGCCTTGATGCCGATCTGGGCCAGCATCGGCGCCACGGTCTGGGCGACGCGGGTGCCGACCGGACCACGCTCGGCCATCATGTAGGTCACCTCGACCTCGCCCTGGTTCGCAGCCTTGGCGCGGAATTCCTTGGCCTTCTCGAGATCGAACCACTGGCCGCGGCCCGAGGTCGCGATGTCGGGATCGAAGAAGTCGGTCATCGGCGGGGAGATGGGCGTGTAGGCCTGCTGGGCGCGACCGAAATAGGCCTGCTTTACGAGGGTCTCGCGATCCAGGGCCCAGGCCACGGCGCGGCGCAGGTTGATGTCGTCGAACGGGGCGCGGGCGCAGTTCATGCCGACATAGGTGTAGTTGCCTTCGATCTCGCCGTAGAGCGTGGCGTTCGGGAAGGCGTCGACCTGGTCCACCAGCTGCATCGGGCAGTCGGTCATGCCGTCGATCTGGCCGGCCATCAGGGCGGCAAGCGCGGTAGAGGCCTCGTTCATCAGAACGAACGTGACGCGCTCGAGCTTCGGCATGCCTTCTTCGAAATACTCGGTGTTGGCTTCCAGCTCGATGGCATCGTTCTCGCGCCAGGAGACGAACTTGAACGGGCCGGTCCCGACCGGGTTGCGGCCATAGTCCGCACCGTATTTCTGCACGGCGGCGGGGCTGACGATTGTGCCGGCACGGCCGGTGGAGCCGTTCAGCGCCACGGGCAGGAACGCGTAGGGCTGCGAGAAGTGCAGCTTGAAGGTCAGGTCGTCGACGATCTCGACCTCGTCGAGAAGCGCCAGCTTCCAGGCGTGCGGCGACTTGGGCTCGCCTTCCTTGACGCGCAGAAGCGAGAACTTCACAGCTTCGGCGTTACACGGTGTCCCATCATGGAACATCACGCCGTCGCGCAGCTTGAAGACGTGGGTCTTCTCGTCCTCGAGGTCCCAGGTCTCGGCGAGATCGGGCTCGAAGGTCACGTTGGTGCCATCATAGGCGATCTTGAGGAGACCGTTATGGATGTTGTTGATGATCTGGATCGCCGACAGGAAGCCGGTGAAATGCGGGTCGAGCGTGTCGATGACCTTGATCGACGCGATCCTGAGGTGACCGCTCTGCTGGGCGCGGGCGATGCCCGGCGCGCCGGTCGAGGCGGCTGCGGTCAGAAGGCCTGCGCCCATCCCCTTGAGCACGGCCCGGCGACCGAATCGCGCCGAGAGGCGCTCGGCCAGAACCTTCTTGTGATCTACCTTCTTCATTCTTTGTCTCTCCTGTTGGCATGGTCTCCTCCCTTTTTCTCCATAGAGGCCAGTGCCTTTGTCGCGGCCCGGTTGGCTCCGGATCTCGCCCGCCTCGGTCTGGTTTCGAGGCGTTTTTGTCGATGTCTCCCTAATCATGCGACGTTGTTATGAATTCAACTTGCTGGGACATGTATACATATGCAAGATAAAAGTGTTCCAAACGCGGAAGGCGGACGACAGATGTCTATTCGCACGGCAGAAAACATTTTCGAGACGCTGGTCGACGGCATTGTTGCCGGGCGGATGCCTCCGGGTGAGCCGCTGGTCGAAAAGGCGCTGGCCGAGCAGTTCGGCGTGTCCCGCACCCCGGTGCGCGAGGCATTGCACCGGCTGGAGCAGGCGCGCCTTGCCGAGCGCGGTGCGCGGCGGGCCTTTTTCGTGCGCCAGATGGCGCCAGACGATCTGGCCGAGCTGTTCGAGGCGGCGGGCGAGGTCGAGAGCGGGCTGGCGGCTCTGGCGGCCAACCGCATGAGCGAGATCGAGCGCCGCAAGCTCGAGGCGATCCTCGCCGAGGGCGACGCCTGCGACGATCCCGAGGCCTATGGCGCGATCAACGCCCGCTTCCACGACACCATCAAGAGTGGCGCGCGCAACGCCATCCTCGCCGCCACGCTCGACGAGCTGAACCTGCGCACGCTGGCGTGGCGTGCCGCCAATTTCCACGAAGATGCCTCCCGGCTCGAGACCTCGCGGGCCGAACATCGCGGCATCACCGAGGCCATTCTCGCGCAGGACGCCGAGACCACGCGACGGCTGATGCGCAGCCACGTGGCCTCGTCCTGCATCGTATTGACCGACATCCTTGCCCGTCGGGCGGAGTGATCCGCGCCGTTGCCGCCCTAGCCATTCTGGAGACCTAAATGCCCGATCTGACACTGACGCTGGAACTGCTGCTTTTCATGGTGGTGATCGGAGGGTTTGCGGGTGTGCTCGCGGGGCTTCTTGGCGTCGGCGGGGGCATCGTTCTGGTGCCCGCTTTCTTCTTCACCTTCCAGGCGCTGGGCTATGACGGGCCGCAGACCATGCAGGTCTGCCTTGCCACCTCGCTGGCGACGATCATCGTCACCTCGCTGCGTTCGGTGGTCAGCCACAACCGCAAGGGCGCGGTCGACTGGGACATCCTCAAGGGTTGGGCGCCGGGCATCGTGATCGGCGCCATCATCGGCGTGCTCGCCGCCTCGGCGCTGAAATCCACCAGCCTGCAGGTGATCTTCGGGGTGCTGGCGCTGGTGATCGGTGCCTACATGACCTTCGGCAAGCGCAGCTGGCGTCTGGCCGAGGCGATGCCGAGCGGCGGCAAGCAATACATCTATTCCCCGGCGGTGGGCTTCCTGTCGGTGCTGATGGGCATCGGCGGCGGCAGCTTCGGCGTGCCGCTCATGAGCCTGCACAACGTGCCGATTCACCGCGCCGTGGCGACCGCCGCCGGCTTTGGTGTGCTGATCGCGGTGCCCTCGGCGGTGGGCTTCCTGCTGCTGACCATCGAGCCGGGCTCTCGCCCGCCCTTCACCATCGGCGCGGTGAACCTGCCGGGCTTTCTGGTGGTGATCGCCATGACCCTGCTGACCGCGCCCCTGGGCGTCAAGCTCGCCCATGCCATGGACCCGGCGCCGCTCAAGAAGCTCTTCGGCGCCTTCCTGATCCTCGTGGCGCTCAACATGCTGCGCAAGGCGTACATGGGCTGAGCACCGCCGCCGCTGCCGATGCTTCGAGTTGCCGCATGGCCCTGCCGTGCAAACAGCGGTTGCTGCGGGCCTCAGAGTGGATACCGTATCCCGGAGGGTGCGGCCCGGTTTGCCGGGCATCAGATCTGAGCAGAGCGACCCCGGCGTGATGCCGCCGCGCGATCCGCGAGGGGCCGCCCGGTGGAGCCGGAGCAGAGGCAGGGCAGATGGCGGCGCGACAGGAACGGATCGAGTTCGGTCTTTCTGAGACAGGCGCGGAGGCGGTGCTGAGTCTCTCGGGTGCGCTGTCGATCCGCACCGTGAGCGGATTGCGCCGGCGTCTTGCCGAGCAACGCTTCGAGCGGCCGCTGGTCGTCGATCTTGCCGGGGTCGCGCGCATCGACACCGCCGGGGCGTGGCTGCTGGTCGATCTCGAGGCGCGGGCGCAGGCCGCCGGCGGCAGCTTCGGGCTGCGCAACGTGAGCGACACCACCGCCTTGCTGCTCGACAATGTCCGCCAGGCCCGTCCCGAGCGTGAAGACCGTCCGGCTGCGGCGCGCGGCATTCAGGCGCTGCTCGAGCAGATCGGCCGCGCGGTGGTGGGCGGCCTGCGCTACTTTGCCGACCTGACCGGGTTTCTCGGCCTGTTCCTCGCGCGGCTCGGGCGGGTGCTGCGCCATCCCTCACAGTTCCGCCTCACCGCGCTGGTGGCGCATTGCGAGGATGTGGGTCTGCGCGCCGTGCCGATCGTGGCGCTGATGTCGTTCCTGATCGGCGTGGTGCTGGCCTTTCAGGGCTCCGAGCAGCTACGCCAGTTCGGCGCCGAGGTCTTCGTGGTCGACCTGATCGCCATCTCGGTGCTGCGCGAGCTGGGCATCCTGCTCACCGCGATCATCGTGGCGGGCCGGACAGCCTCGGCCTTCACCGCTGCCATCGGCTCGATGAAGATGCGCGAGGAGATCGACGCGATGCGCACGCTCGGGCTCGATCCCGGGGTGATGCTGTTCGTACCGCGTATTCTTGCGCTGCTGCTGATGCTGCCGATCCTCGGGCTGATCGCCGATTTCATGGGGCTCTTCGGCGGCGCGCTGATGGCGTGGCTCGAGCTTGGCATCTCGCCCTCGATGTTCGTCACGCGGCTGATCGAGGGCACCGGCGTCGGGCATCTTCTCGTGGGGCTGGTCAAGGCCCCGGCCTTTGCGCTGATCATCGGCGTGGTGGGCTGCCACGCGGGGATGCAGGTCAAGGGCAACGCCGAGTCGCTGGGGCGGATGACCTCGGGCGCGGTGGTCGCGGCGATCTTCGCGGTGATCCTTGCCGACGCGCTGTTCTCGGTGTTCTTCGCGAAGGTGGGCATATGAGCAAGGCAGAGCGAGACGCGGTGATCCGGGTGCGCGGGCTGAAGACACAGTTTGGCAGCCACGTGGTGCACGAGCATCTCGACCTCGACGTCTATCGCGGCGAGATCCTCGGCGTGGTCGGCGGCTCGGGCACCGGGAAGTCGGTGCTGCTGCGCACCATCACCGGTCTGCAGACCCCGGCGGCGGGCGAGATCGACGTGTTCGGCGTCGACGTGCTGGGGCGGGGCGCCGGGCGCGACAGCCTCGACGACCGCTGGGGGGTGATGTTCCAGGATGGCGCGCTGTTCTCGTCGCTCACGGTGCGCGAGAATATCGAGGTGCCGATGAAGGCGGTGCCGGGGCTGGCCCCCGACATTCGGCGCGAGCTGGCGGATCTGAAGATCTCGATGGTCGGGCTGCCCTATCTCGCCGGCGACCTCTATCCGTCCGAGCTCTCGGGCGGGATGCGCAAGCGGGCGGGGCTTGCGCGGGCGCTGGCGCTCGATCCCGAGATCGTTTTCCTCGATGAGCCCACGGCGGGGCTTGACCCCATCGGCGCGGCGGCTTTCGATACGCTGATCCGAAACCTCAGCCAGTCCCTTGGACTCACGGTCTTTCTCGTGACACATGACCTCGACACGCTCTACGCGATCTGCGACCGGATCGCCGTGCTCTCGGAGCGCCGCGTCCTTGTGACCGGCAGCCTCGCGGACATGCTCGAGGTCGACGACCCGTGGGTGCGCGAGTATTTTCACGGACCGCGCGCCCGGGCGGCGTTTGCGGACACCGCGACAGGCACGGAGGACTGAGGCATGGAAACCCGCGCCAACTATGTGCTGATCGGGGCGTTCACGCTGGCGGGCTTTCTCGCGATGCTGGCGGCCTTCATGTGGTTCGCCAATATCCAGCTCGACCGCCAGTTCGCCTATTACGACATCGACTTCCCGACCGTCTCCGGCCTGTCCGATGCCTCTGACGTGCGCTTTTCCGGTCTGCCGGTGGGGCAGGTGGTCGATGTGCGCCTGTCGCCCGAGCGCGACGGAACGGTGCGGGTGCGGATCGAGATCGGCGCCGACACCCCGGTGCGCGCCGACAGCGTCGCCACCATCGAGGCGCAGGGCGTGACGGGGGTGTCCTATGTCGGCATTTCCGCCGGCACGCCCGAGGCGCCGCTGCTGGCCGAGGTCTCGGACGACGACGTGCCCAATATCGAGGCCGGTCAATCGGTGCTGCAATCGCTTACCGAGGACGCGCCGCTGCTGGTCTCCGAAACCTTGCGCGCCGTGCAGGACGTGCGCCAGCTCTTCGGTGACGAGAACCAGGCCAAGGTGCAGAGCATCCTCGACAATATAGAGGACTCATCGGTTGCCTTCGCGCAGGCGCTGGATGATTTCTCGGCGGTCGGTGGCTCGGTCGCGACCTTCGCGGATCAGATCGACCGCTTCAACAACACGCTCGACTCGGTCAGCCGCGACGCCTCGGCAACGCTGGCGGATGTGCGCGAGGCGGTGGTCTCGGTGCGCGATCTCTCCGAGGAGGCGCGCGAGGTGCTTGAGCAGGGCGGCGGCACGCTGGAGCGCGCCGACAGCGCCATCGGGTCCGCCGAGCGCTACGTTACCGACCAGCTTGGCCCGGCGACCGAACAGCTGCAGCGCTCGGTGGCCGATATCGAGACCCGCTTCGCCGCGCTCAGCGACAGCGCGGGCGGGCTGGTCGAGACCTTCACCGAGACCGGGGAGACAGCGACGCAGCGCCTGACCGAGGCGCGCGAGACACTGACGGCCACCAACGAGATGATCGCCAGCATCGGGGCCACGATGGAGAGCGTCGATGGCGCGGCGCAGAGCGTCGACACGCTGATCGTGGGCGACGGAACGGCGTTGGTGGCGGAGCTGCGCGAAGCCACCGCGCAGGCGACGCGCGTCATCGAAGAGGTCGGCGCGGTGGCCGAGACTGACCTGCCCGCGATCATCGCCGATATCCGCAGTGCGACCGACACCGCCTCGGGCGTGGTGTCGCGCGTGGGCGAGGACCTGTCCTCGGCCTCGGGGCAACTCGACGATCTGGCACGCAACGCGGGCGAAACGCTCGACAGTGTGCGCGTGACATTTACCAATGCCAACGACACGCTCTCTGCCATCAACGTGGCGCTCGAGACCGGCGACCGCGCCTTGCGGGCAGCCGAACAGGCCTTTCAGGGCGCCGACCGGGTGGTGAACGAAGAGGTGGCGGGCATCGCCGAGAGCTTGCGCGCGACGCTGGCGCAGCTCGAGACCGCGGTGGCCGAGGTCGCGGGCGAAGTGCCCGGCGTCACCGAGGAGCTGCGCGCCGCCAGCCGCTCGGCACAGGCCGCCTTTGCCGAGATCGAGACGGCGGTGGGCCAGAGTGCCCCGGCGGTCAGCGCCTTCGCCACCGATGCGTTGCCGCAGTTCGGGCGGCTGGCTGCCGAGACGCGGACCCTGATCAACAACCTCGATGACCTGGTCGAGCGGCTCGGGCGCGATCCCGGCCGCTTCCTGCTCGACCAGCGCGCCCCGGAATACGGGCGATAAGGAGATGACCCCCATGCTGCGCCTGATCCCGATCTTGTTCGCTGCCGCCCTCACCGGCTGTGGCGCGCTCACCGCGCTCGAAGAGGCGTCGACCCCACTCGAGGTCTACGAACTGCGCACCCCGGAGGTGGTGCAAAGCGGTGCGCGGCGCGGCGTGGAGGTGATCGTCGAGGAGCCGCTCGCCAGTGGCTCGCTCGCGACCGAGCGCATCATGATCCGCCCCTCGCCGCTACAGGCGCAGTACCTGCCCGGCGTGCGCTGGGCCGATCCGGCGCCGGCGATGCTCCAAACGATGCTGGTGCGCAGCCTGAGCGAGACCGGCGCGCTGGGCTCGGTCAGCCGCCGGCCCGTCGGCCCGCGCGCCGATTACGCGGTGCTGGGCGAGCTGACCGATTTTCAGGGCGAAGCGATGCAGGGGGCCGAGACCGGGCTGGTGCGGGTACGTTTCGTGCTTCGCGTGGTGCGCGAGGGCGATGCCCGTGTCGTGGCGACCCGAAGCTTCGAGGCCACCGAGCTTGCCGCCGCGACCGATCCCGACAGCATTGTTGCCGCCTTCGACAGCGCCACCTCGCGGCTGCTGCCCGAGGCGGTGGCGTGGATCGTCTCGCAGGCCCGCTGAGAGGCCCGCGGGCGCACTGCCCCGAGACCTTAATCTTCGACCGCGCGCGATCGCCGAGGCGTGGTACGAGGCCGGGCCCCGGGGGCGTTGCCTGTGGCGGCGGTGGACGGGCCTTACTCTATCCCGATTGCCGCCCGCGCCAGCCCGTCGAGCAACTCGTGGATGGTCTGCATCTCGCCCTCGGGGAAGGCGCGGAAGCCGATGGTTGTGGTCTCGGGCGCGTCGTGGCGCACCATGACGAAGATGTCGTAGGGGCAGAACATGATGTTCATCGGATCCGCCTCCATCACCTGTCGCGAGAGTTGCGCCGAGCAGAAGCTGTAGACATCCGCCTGATCGTAGAGAACCACGTCCGAGCCGACGTCCTCGCGCGTGCGCTCGAGCATCTCGCCCACGTGGCTGACATGGTCGACCACGAGGCCAGCGTCGATGATCGCGTTCTCGAGCCCGAAGGTCACGTCGTCGAAGCTCTGGTCGGTGTCATAGGAAACGACATCGGCGGCCAGTGCCGGCGCGGTGCTCAACACGAGCGCTGCCATCCATTTCATCATCTCTCTCCTCCCTTTCGGTTGCCGTCCCCGGCAAGCGTTGTCACTGTGGCGTCAGGACTCGCAGGGTATGCGGGAGGCGGCTATCATGCAAATGAATGAATACGTGAGGATGTGACCATGGGTGCGGCAATGTATGCGCTTCAGGTGCTGGCACTGGTCTTTGTCGCGGTGGTGGGGATCGGCGTCTTCGTGGCGCTGGCGCTCTATGTCATCGACTCGGTGCAGTCGAACGACGCGATCCGCCGCAACTACCCTGTGATTGGCCGCTTCCGCGGCCTGTTCACCAAGCTGGGCGAATTCTTCCGCCAGTATTTCTTTGCCATGGACCGCGAGGAGATGCCGTTCAACCGGGCGCAGCGCGACTGGGTCTATCATGCCACGAAGGGCAAGGATAACACCGTCGCCTTCGGCTCGACCCGCAACCTCAACATCCCCGGCACGCCGATCTTCGTCAACGCGGTGTTCCCGCCGCTCGACGACCAGTTCGCCACCACCGACCCGATGGTGATCGGCCCGCACGCGCGGGTGCCCTACCTGGCCCGGTCGATCTACAACATCTCGGGCATGAGCTATGGCGCGATCTCGAAGCCTGCGGTCGAGGCGCTGAGCAAGGGCGCCTGCGAGGCGGGGATCTGGCTCAACACCGGTGAGGGCGGGCTCTCGCCTTATCACGAGGCGGCGTCTTGCGATCTGGTGTTCCAGATCGGCACCGCCAAGTTCGGGCTGCGCGACGAGCAGGGCCGCGTCGACGACGACAAGCTGCGCGCCGTGGCTGCCAACCCGCAGGTCAAGATGTTCGAGCTGAAGCTGGCGCAGGGGGCCAAGCCCGGCAAGGGCGGCATTCTGCCGGGCGAGAAGGTCAACGAGGAGGTCGCGGCGATCCGCGGTCTCAAGGTCGGGCAGGCGGGGATCTCGCCCAACCGTCACCCCGAGATCGACGATTTCGACGATCTGCTCGACATGATCGGCCATATCCGCGAGGTCTCGGGCAAGCCCGTGGGCTTCAAGACGGTGATCGGCTCGTCGGATGCGTGGGAGGATCTCTTCAAGCTGATCAATGAGCGCGGCAGCGAGAGCGCGCCCGACTTCATCTGCATCGACGGCGGCGAGGGCGGCACCGGCGCGGCGCCGATGCCGCTGATCGACCTCGTTGGCATGCCGATCCGCGAGGCGCTGCCGCGCATCGTCGACCTGCGCGACCGCTACGGTCTCAAGGACCGCATCCGCATCATCGCCTCCGGCAAACTGGTGAACCCGGCCGACGTGGCCTGGGCGATCTGCCTCGGCGCGGATTTCGTCACCTCGGCGCGCGGCTTCATGTTCTCGCTTGGCTGCATCCAGGCGCTGAAATGCAACCGCAACACCTGCCCGACCGGCATCACCACCCATGACCCGCATCTTCAGCAGGGGCTGGTGGTGCAGAACAAGTACAAGAAGGTGGCGAACTACGCCAAGGGCGTCATCAAGGAGGTTGAGACCATCGCGCACTCGGTGGGTGTCTCGGAGCCGCGCCAGATGCGGAGGCGGCACGTGCGTATCGTGCAGGCCGATGGCAGCTCGATCCCGTTCAACAAGATCCGGCCGAGCTACCAGGCCGAAACCGCGCCGCCTCAACACGGCGCCTGAGCCGGGCGGCGGGTGTTGCCCCGCCGCGAAAAGCGCGGCAGGGCAACGGGATCAGGCCAAGATCATCAGGCCAAGATCATCAGGCCAAGATCATCAGGCGTGGATCATCCGCCCGGCTTTCATCTCGGCAAAGACGTCGCGTTTGCCTTTGCCCTTGCTGCCTTTCGCGCGGGTTTCCTCGAGCTCCTTGTTGAGCCGGGCGATCTTGGCTTCGCGCCCGAACAGCGCCTCGAGGAAGATCTGCTTCACCACGCTGACATGCTTCTTGTCCTTGAGGTTCAGCTTCTTCGCGGCCTCGGTCGCGGCCTTGTTGGGGTCCTTGTAGCCGGTGAGGCGCGCGCAGTGATGATCGACGAAAATCTTGCTCTTGAAGAAGGCCGGCACCGCCTTGCCCTCGAGCAGCTTGCTGCAATGCTGCTCCATGAAATCGATCACCTTCTTGTAGTCGGGGTTGTCCCATTCCTCGATGCCGAAGGCGAGATCGGCGATCTGCTGCATCTTCGGCGACATCTGGATCTTGTGGCTGGCGTTCTTGGCAAAGAACATCTGGTAGCGCACCGCAGGGCGCGCGTCGGCGGTGACGTATTTGAAATAGGCGTCGTATTCCTTGTTGCCGCGCAGGAATTCGTTGAAGGCGCGGACCAGTTCGGTGTCGCGCTTGATACCGGCGATGGTGGTCGGGTAGGTCACGAGGCCAGCTTTATAGGGCATTGGGGCTTCCTTTCATAAGCGGCCACGAGCCGGGCCGGGAGGGGAGGGAGGCGGTTGCGGGCCGATGATCTGCCCTTGGCCGCGGTGTTGTGCCGGGTAAGTGCGGGCTCGCGCCGAAAAGGTTCATCGCTGGGCAGCGGCGCGGGCAGCGGAATTGGGCAGAGGCATCGGGCGGGGCAATGTTTCAGCGCCCGAACGTGAACGTGAGACGCTTTGCTTTGGCAGATGCGCATCGCTCGCATACCTTTTGTCCAAGCAAGCAAAGGAGTTTTCCCATGGCCGGCCGCTACAAGAGTCCGCTGACCGCATCCGACGTCACCCCCGAGCACGCCTGGCTCAACCGCCGCCAGCTGATGGCCGGTGCCGCCGGGCTCGGTCTGGCCGGTCTCGCCGGCAGGGCGGGCGCAGCGCCGGGCGATCTCGAGCCCAACGACTGGGAAGAGATCACCAGCTACAACAATTACTACGAGTTCGGCACCGGCAAGGAAGATCCCGCCCGCCATGCCGACCAGCTCACCATCGACCCCTGGACGGTGCGCATCGACGGTCTGGTCGACCGGCCCGGCGACTATGCCTTCGACGACATCATGTCCCAGATGACCATCGAGGAGCGCATCTACCGCTTCCGCTGTGTCGAGGCCTGGTCGATGGTGGTGCCGTGGAACGGCTTCGAGCTCGCCGACCTTCTGGATCTGGCCGGGGTGCAGCCTTCGGCGAAGTATGTCGCCTTCGAGACCGTGCTGCGCCCGGACGAGATGCCCGGCACCGCCTACAAGGTGCTCGATTGGCCCTATGTCGAGGGACTGCGGCTCGACGAGGCGGTGCATCCCCTCACCATCATGGCCACCGGCATCTACGGGCGCGACATCCCGAAACAGAACGGGGCGCCGCTGCGGCTGGTGGTGCCGTGGAAATACGGCTTCAAATCGATCAAGTCGGTGGTGCGCATCACCCTGACCGACAGCGAGCCGCCGACCGCGTGGAACAAGGCCAACGCGCGCGAGTACGGCTTCTATTCCAACGTGAACCCCGAGGTCAGTCACCCACGCTGGTCGCAGGCGACCGAGCGCGAGATCGGCGGCGGGCTGTTTTCGCCCCGCAAGCCCACGCTGATGTTCAACGGCTATGCCGACGAGGTGGCTTCGCTTTACGAAGGCATGGACCTCGCCCGGAACTTCTGAGGCGCAGTGCTCGTGTCAGAGCCCCATGCGATAGCGCAGGCTCCGGTGATGATCCGGCGCGGCATGGGCGTTCTGCGCGGCGAT
This sequence comes from Salipiger bermudensis, assembly GCF_017309175.1. Classification (NCBI taxonomy): domain Bacteria; kingdom Pseudomonadati; phylum Pseudomonadota; class Alphaproteobacteria; order Rhodobacterales; family Roseobacteraceae; genus Salipiger; species Salipiger bermudensis. Next base: position 159,273 of record NZ_JAEKJV010000011.1, read on the forward strand.
GGCCCGCATCTCGGCGATGAAGGTTTCGCGGCCACTCAGGTACTTGGGGATGTAGAGATGCGGCTGATCGGCAAAGCTCAAGACCAGCGCCGGCCGGTTCGGGTGCATCTCGATCCCGGTCAGTCCCGAAAGCTGCCGGGTCTGGGGGCGCGGGTCGACGCCGTAGCTGCGGATCTCGCGCCGGTCATAGGCGACGCGCTGCACGAAGAGCAGCATGGCCGTCGAATAGGCCAGCCCCGCCCCGATCACCAGCTTGAGGATTCGCGCGCCTTCCGGAAGCGCCCAGCCCACCGACTCCGTCAGGGGCGTGAGGTCCACATATATAAGCATCAGCGCCGCAAGGATCGGTCCGCCGATGCGCAGCCCCCAGGGCGGGCGCAGCACGGTGCGAAAGTCCTCGGTCGTCGCGCGCGAGGGGAAGGCGGCAGAGAGCACCGAGAGCCCGACATCCTCGAGGCTGTCATCCTGCGCGAAGACAGAGGTCTCGCCCTTGGATTTTTTCCAGAGCCGGAAGGCGATGGTCAGAAGCACGGAGGCCCCGATGCCGCAAACCGCAAGCAAGAGCGTGTCATCAATCATGTGGTCGATCCTCAATTGATCCGCCTCCGGGATCGCAGGGGAATATGGACCAGGTGGCGCGGAATTCGGGTAAGTTGAAGACAATGCAAAGGAGTGGCCGCACCATGCTGGTGGATCGGATCAACAAGGGGGCGCGGCGGGTGCCGAGCTGGCTCGTCTACCTGCTCTTGGCGCTGCCCGCGCCGTGGCTCTTCTATAGTGGCGCCACAGGCGGCCTCGGCGTCGAGCCGATCAAGGCGCTCGAGCACGAACTAGGCGAGTTGGCGCTGCAACTGCTGATCGCGGGGCTCTGCATCACGCCGCTGCGCCGTCATGCCGGGGTGAACCTGCTGAAGTTCCGCCGCGCCGTGGGGCTGATGGCCTTCTTCTACGTGGCGCTGCACCTCCTGGTCTGGCTGCTGCTCGACATTCAGGACCCGGCCCGGATCTGGGCCGATATCGTCAAGCGCCCCTATATCACCGTGGGCATGGCAGGCTTCCTGCTGTTGCTGCCTTTGGCGCTGACATCGACCAATGGGGCGATCCGGCGCCTTGGCAAGCGCTGGCGGCAGCTGCACCGGCTGGTCTACGCGGCGGCGCTGCTAGGCGGGCTGCACTTCGTGATGCTGGCGAAAGGCTTCCAGATCGAGCCACTCCTCTATCTGGGGGCGACGGTCGTCCTGGTGGCGCTGCGGCTCCCGGCTCTGCAGCGCCGCGTGGCCCTGCGCAGCTGAGGGTCTCCCGTCCGGCTCATCTTGGCGCCCCCGACTCGTCCGAGTCGGGGGCGCTTGCGATTCAGGGGGGGACTCGGGTGAGTCCGGGGCTGACTCGGCCGGATTCTGGATGGATCTGTGGATAGGTCTGTGGGCAGCCCGTCCCCTAGTGCGGTGACTCGCTTGAAGCTGTTGGTGTTGCCGTTGGGTCAGGGTGTTTCGTTGTGGTGTTGGGCGAGAAAGTTTGCCCATCAAGTCATTGATATCATGTGATTTGTGATGTTCTTTTGGAAGAACATGACGTTTTCCTAAAAAAGGGGTTGCGGGTGTCGGGGGCTATCCGTAAAAGCCCCTTCACCGGCGGCGCTGAGGCGCACGACGGGGCGCCAGACGGGGCGGCGGCGAGGCGGAGACGCGGAGCTGACGCAGACGAGGCGGCAAGACATTCGAGAGGTATGACGGGCGGGCGCGCCGGAAGCTAGGGCGCACTGGTCTGGTTTTGTCTCTCACGCTGTTTGACATCGCTAGTATCTGAAGAGATATGTGGGCGACCTTGGTTCATTCGATGGATCAAACGTCTGTATATCGCGCTTCTAGG